>JAYTVM010000121.1:0-27364 GCA_043743995.1 Pirellula sp.
AAACAGGCCGGGTCGACACAATGGTGGCATGCGGTAGTGACGTGTTGGACTATGGGCAAGGTCGCACCGCGTTGGCTGGAAAGCGACCCGACTTTTCGCCAGGTTTCGGTTTCCTCGAGACCGTTGAGCGTGTGGCAAGCCACCACGCAGGCCTTGCAACCGCTGCAAGCGTCCAAGTCCACTTCAAACGCATACTGCTGACCGCTTTGGATCGCGGTCGCTGGCATCAGCGCTTGATAGGTGGCGGACGCGATCGAGTTGGACTCATGCCAATCCGAGAAGCACTCCACCGCGCTCAACTCGCCCTGCTCCTGGAGCAAAAGTTCGAGCAGAGTCGGCTGGGCCTGAACTGCGTCGGTGGGTATGAGTTGGATGGACATGCGTAAGTTCGTTGGCTTTAGTAAAGCATTAGTAAACGGACGGGCCAATGGCCCTCAATAGTCTCGTGTTTGGGTGTCAACCAGGCCGTTGGCCTGGGCTAGGTAAATGGTTGGGCCTTTGGCCCGAAATACTAAGCCGCTTTTTCGGCTGGGTGTTCGAGAAATCG
Organism: Pirellula sp.; assembly: GCA_043743995.1. GTDB lineage: Bacteria > Planctomycetota > Planctomycetia > Pirellulales > Pirellulaceae > JBKCUI01. Next base: position 548 of record JAYTVM010000121.1, read on the forward strand.
AATGACTTCATCGCGGTAGTGCATGTACTCGGTTGTTTCCATCACCGATTCTCGCCTGCGCGGTCGCTCGAAGGGAATCGCGAGGATTTCGCCGATGGTGGCAGCCGGTCCGTTGGTCATCATGACGATTCGATCGCTGAGCATGACCGCTTCATCTACGTCGTGAGTAACCATCAGTGTGGTGGTTTGGTGCGTGCTCCAGACCTCGAGGAGAACATCTTGCAACTCGATACGGGTTAACGAATCCAGCATTCCAAAAGGCTCATCCAAGAGCAGCACCTTCGGTTGCAAAGCAAATGCTCTTGCGATGCCAACACGCTGTTGCATTCCTTGGCTTAGTTCGGCTGGCTTTTTATTACCTGCCTTGCCGAGCCCGACACGTTTCAACCAACCGTGGGCTATCGAAACTCGCTCCGCGTCGGATGCTTTCGGTTGAACTTGTTCCAGGCCGAGGGTGACGTTTTCAAGTGCTGTTAGCCAGGGAAGCAGATTTGGAGATTGAAACACGACGGCACGATCTGGTCCTGCACCGACGATCTCATGGTTGTCGAGCACTATGCCACCGCCGTTGAGCTCATGCAAACCTGCCACCATCGAGAGGACGGTACTTTTTCCGCAGCCACTATGTCCGATGATCGAAACAAACTCACCTTCAGCCATGTTCAAAGTGAAATCGCGAACCGCCACGAACAAGCCCTTGTCGGTTTTGAATTCCTTGCGAAGTCGCCAGCATTCAAGGTACTTTTTTTGCATAGAAGCGTTAGGTGTCATGTGAGTTTCGGATTACGATACGGCGACAAGCTCTTGTGATTCGCGACGAGCGCCCAGGAGCAATTGGATGATGGCTTTTTTCAGTGGCTTGAATGACGGATGGTGCGCAACCGACTCACGCGTTCGCGGTCGATCGATATCGACAACGTATGGCTCTCCCAGCGTTGAGCCTTGGCCCTTCCCAGGGAGCAAGGGAATCACCCGGTCCGCCATGAGGATGGCTTCATCGACATCGTTAGTGATCAAGACCACGGTTCGACGATCACGCTCCCAAATGCTAACGATCTCGTTTTGCAAGGTTGCGCGCGTCAGAGCATCGAGTGCGGAGAGCGGTTCGTCCATGAGTAGAACCTTGGGTTGCGTCGCCAGAGTTCGTGCCAGCGATACGCGTTGACGCATACCACCGGAGAGTTCGCTGGGCTTTTTGTCGATGGCATGCGATAGCTTGACCATCGCGATGTACTTTTCACAGTGCGCTATTTGGTCGGTGTAGGATAAGTTCGGAAGCACTGGCTGAACGGCGAACAGGACGTTTTCGCGGACCGACAACCAAGGTAAAAGTGAGTAGTTTTGAAAAACCACGCCTCGATCCGGACCCGGTTGTTTTACCGATTCGCCCCGCATTAGCACTTGGCCACTGTCAGGCGTTTTCAGGCCGGCCAAAGTAGATATCAAGGTGGTTTTGCCGGTTCCGGAGTAACCCACGATGGCGACGAACTCCCCTTCCTCGACGGACAAGTTCATGTCCTTGATGACCTCGGTTCGCATTAGACCTTTGCCGTACCCCTTGGATACGTTACGCAATTCAAGCAGGGGCATCGCAGGACTCCTTCTGGATCAAAGCTGGGACGGTTTCATTCGAAAAGGAGGGTGACGATTGGGATCTCAACTGTTGAAATAACCTCACGACCAGCGACGGGCAGCTCAGAATAAGAGTTGCATTCTTTTCGACGACGTTCATCAGTCGGTCCAATACAAAGCCGACCAAACCGATGACAATCACAGCGGCGATCATGGGTCCGTAAGTGCCAGATTGATATTGATTGTTGACGAAAGCACCGATGCCGCTTTTGCCGGATAGCATTTCAGCGGCCACGATGACCAGCCAAGCGATCCCGAGGCTCAATCGAAAGCCAGTAAACATGTAAGGGATCGTGGCTGGCAGCAGGATGCGAGAAAACAGTTTAAAAGCGGACAACCGCAAGACTTTGGCCACGTTGAGGTAGTCTTGAGGGATGGCTCGGACGCCGACTGCGGTGTTGAGGATGGTTGGCCAGATGGAACACATCGCAATCGTAAAGATGCACTGCAATTGTGTCGCATCGATCTCTTTGTTGTGGCGCCGGATCGCGATCACAATGAGTCCAGCCAGTGGGAACCAAGCCAGCGGCGAGATCGGACGCAAGATTTGAAAAATCGGATCGAACATGCGAGAGAAACGATAACTACCGCCCAGCAAAAACCCGATTGGAACTGCAGCCAAGATGGCCATTCCATACCCCATCGCAACAAGCTTCAGCGATCGCCAGATCTCAAGCCCGATACCATCGAATCCTTCCAGGTCGTTATGCGAAAAGGGAGTGGCAAAGTACTTTGCGCTATCGGTCCAAGTGGTGATTGGCGAGGGGAAGTCGCTCGAACTGGTGCTAGCGTCCCATGTCGCCCAAGATAGAAAGCACCACAAGAGCAAACAAATCGCGATGCCGATGGACGGCAAGGCAACGTTGTCGACGAACATCTTTTTCAGTTTGATGGAATTCATGGGTGCAGATGGGCGATGTTGGAGTGTTGGAGTTTGGGAGGGTGAGGCTCCTGCCGAACCATGGCGGCGCCAGCTCGACATAAGCCTCGCACCCCCCGTTGCTGTTGAAATAGAAACGATGCTTACGTTGGGGACCGCCGTGCCACACTTAGCCCTTTAGGTTTTTGATGGCGAAGGCTTTGGCGTAGGCTTCCATGTCGGACGCGGGGTCGAAAGTGACACCGTCCATCATCGTCCACGGCTTGCTGTCCGCTCCGCCGTGCGAATAGCCAATTTCCTTCATGGCTTCTTCGTAGATGCCTGGTTGCATGACCTTCTTCGCGATCCCTTCGTAGTCCGGGGCGCCCTCGACCATGCCCCAACGTCGCAACTGAGTCACCCACCACTTGGCGTAGGCCAACTGCGGGTAATTGCAATTGCGGGAACTGAAAATCATGTAATTTGGATCTTCTTTCTTGCGACCATCGCCATAATCGAGTTTCCCCATCAGTCGACCTAGAATCTGGTCCTTGTTGCATTTGATGTAACTGTCTCGGGATACGAGGTCGCACAGTTCCGATCGATTCTTGAGATCGTCAAGCCAGACGCTGGCTTCATGAACGGCCTTGAGCACCGCCTTGACTGTCTTGGGGTTCTTTTCCGCAAAAGCGGCAGTGAAGGCGCAAACCTTTTCCGGGTGGTCGTTCCAAATTTCCTGCGTAGCGACCGAAGTGAAACCGACTTTTTCAGCAATCGCGCGAGCGTTCCAAGGTTCGCCGACACAGAATCCATCCATCTTTCCTACCTTCATGTTTTGGACCATCTGAGGAGGTGGAATGGTAATCAATTCAACGTCTCTGTCTGGATTGATACCACCGGCCGCCAGGTAGTAACGAAGCCACATGGCATGTGTCCCAGGTGGGAATGTCATGGCAAACGTTGGCTTGACTCCCTTCTTGTTCGAAGCATCGACAAGTGGTTTCAAGGCCTTTGGATCCCCAGCGACTTTGCCCTGCCAATCTGTTTTTAGGGTGATCGCTTGCCCATTGCGATTAATAATCCACGGAACGATCATTGGCACAGGCTTGGTACCACCCAGCCCCATCGTGCTCGCGATCGGCATCCCAAGGAGCATATGCGTGCAATCGATATCCCCTTTGATGAGTGAGTCGCGAACGGCAGCCCAATTGGCAGGCTTAACGGGTTCGGAGATGATCCCGTACTTCTTGAAAAAGCCCTTTTCGTGGGCGATGGCCAACGGTGCGCAGTCGGTCAACGCGATAAAGCCGAAACTGACTTTCGCCTGCTCAGGTGCATCGGAGGCGTAGACGGCAGGTATGAACGCGGGGAACTGAGACACGCTTGCGATCGTACCGCATGTTAAAGCGGATGCCAGAATCTTGCGACGGGTTGTTTGCGGTGTACTGAAGTGCATTAGGAGTATTCCAACAATAAAACTGAGACCGGGAATTGAGTGCGAGCGGGTAGTGGATCGAAAAGTGCCAAACCCTGCTGCTCTCCTTACAATGCATCTAGAGGGCCAAAGAAATAAGCGGCCACGAGTAGTTTCCACCGAACTCTATGGCGAACGAAAACCGGTCCGCCTACGATCCGTTAACTGTGTCGCTCTAGCTGCCCTTAAAGGATTTTCGTCACTCCTCCAACAAAAATCTATGTGCTTGCTTTCAAGGCACAACCTTCGATCGACTACAGGCATTCGCACAACTAACCCACATTCCACAAAGCGTCCGTCAGCGGCCAAATGAGCATTTTGTGCTCATCTTTGGGTTTCGCTTGGATGCAGGTTGGACTATAGTCATGAGCATGTCAGAAGGACTGATTGGTCGGCAGCTACTGTCGTGCCGTTTAGCGGGTGCCTCTCCCAGCCGCTTCAGTTCTCGGTCGTAGGCATTCAAGGCCTCGATCTTCCATCCGGACAGGCTAGCCGCTTGCCCTCCGACTTTTGCAGCTATTACTACGAGAGGCCCGATGTCCAGTTCCAAGGCAGATCGCACACGACTGCTCATCGTCGACGACGATTTGGGGATGCATACGCTTGTTCGTGATTTGTTCGCCGACAAGTCGATGAACGTTCTTTCTGCCACGACGCTCGCAGAAGGATTGAAGCTAGCATCTCAGCAGCGCATCGATGTCGTATTGCTGGATCATTTGCTGCCTGATGGCCAAGGCATCGACCACATCTCTGAATTCATTGCACACGATCGATTGCTGCCGATACTCTACATAACGGCTCAAGCGGGTTCCAAGACTGCTATTGAGGCGATCAAACGAGGTGCATTCGAATACCTTTCCAAACCAATCGATTTCAAACTGCTTTTGCAACGTGTTGCCGAAGCCATCGAGTACCGACATTTAACCAGATTACCTGTCTTGGTGGACATAGCCTCGAACCAGGAATCCGAGAGTGATGTTCTGGTCGGAAGATGCAGGGGCATGCAGGAGGTCTACAAAAGTATCGGACGACTGTCCAATCTTCGATCACCGATCTTAATAGAAGGAGAGATTGGCACGGGCAAAGAAATGATCGCGCGAGCTATCCATCAGAATGGACGCCATGCGTCCGGTGGCTTTCGAAAAATTTCATGCAACGAGTTCGAAGACTCACAAATGCAGATCGAATTATTTGGAAGAATTCATTCCAATACACTTGCTCCAGAGGAGCCGCCATCCGACAGACCATCCACGAAAAGAATACCAGTGCTACTGGATTGCAGCGGTGGAACACTGATGATTGATGACGTCGACAATTTGTCGGTGGCTGGCCAATCTCGACTATTGCGATTTTTTCAAAGCAATTCGATCGATGGCCTTTCTGCAGATACACGAGTCATCCTAGCAACGTCATCTCCCATTCGCGAATTGGTTCAGTCCGGAAGAATCCGTAACGATCTTTTTTATTTCTTGAGTCCCTTCGTTATCCGCGTTCCCGCCTTGCGAGATCGTCAAGAGGATCTGGAACTGCTGGTATCGCACTTCATCCAACGAATAGCCCATGTGTCTTCGGCGCAACAGGGGCAAGGTCCGCCGAGAGTCAGCAGCGCAGCCCTGCAGTTGCTGAAAGAATATGACTGGCCAGGGAATATCGCCGAGTTGAAGAGCGTGTTGCAGGGCGTTCTGACCGAGTCTAGAGGCGCTATTCTAGCGACCGATGCCCTGAGACGGTTTCTTCAAGCAAGTTCCTCAATCGATTCCCGCCCTGTTGCAACGCCAACCAACTCCCAATCAACTCCGGCTGCAGTCCAGACGACATCGACGTACAAATTCGAAGTCGGACAGGTCTGGGACTTGAAAGCCTTCGTGGATGAACAGGTCGCACTTGGTACCGAGCGCTTATACGAACAAGCCGTCGAGCTTCTAGACTCGCAACTTTTGAAACTGGTCTTGGAGCATACCAGCGGCAATCGAGTGAAGGCGGCCAAGTTGCTTGGAATCACCCGAACCAGTCTACGCAGGAAGATGAATAGCGGCCTGCTGACAGAATTGGGTACGGATCCGTCGGACGACTTGAGACCCGGCAATGAGCATGAATGAGTCCTCACCTCCAAAAACTGAGACTTTGGCCAGGCGGCTGACCATTCTTTACATGACCGCCCTGGGGACTATTGCATTATTGACCATCATCGGGCAGCTTGTTGTTCAACGGGCAATCATTCAACTCGAAGGGGACTCGCGTATCGTCAATATTGCCGGGCGTCAACGTATGCTCAGTCAACGATTGACGCGGCTGACGCTCGAATTGACAACTCTAGGAAGACCACGCAACACGAATCCGTCGGATCCAATGGATCGCGATTCCATTCTTGAATCGCAGGCCGAATTGGTCACTATGTTGGAAAGGGAATTGGAAACCTGGACCATCAACCACGGAGGACTACAGTATGGATCTGAGGTGTTGCAATTGCCGGGCAAGAACAGCGAATCGGTTGGGATGCTGTTCAAGAACCTGACTCCGCATTTCGAAGCATTGCGAAAGACCGTTGCATCCGTTTTGAATAGATTCTCCACCACCAGTGAAGCCGTTTTTGACTTGGATGCTCGCAGGGAATTGAGTTTTCACAGCGATGCATTTCTGGCTGGAATGGACAATATCGTAACACGAATCGAACAGGAGGCCAGAGACCGTGTTAACCGCTTGCGATGGATTGAGAGGGTGTTGTTGTTCGCAACCATGTTGGTGCTCCTGGGTGAGGGGCTCTTCGTTTTTTCCCCAGCCGTCGCGTCGCTAAGTCGATCGCTGACCCAACAGCATGGCATCTCCGATGAATTGAAAAAGGCAAAAGTGACGGCTGAGAAAGCCAATATGGCCAAGACAGATTTCTTGGCAAGAGTGAGTCATGAGCTCAGAACTCCGCTCCATGCCATCCTTGGTATGTTGGGATTGGTAGAACACAGTAAATTGAAAAGGGAACAAAGCACTCAAATTCGTTTTGCCAATGAAGCCGCGACTTCGCTACTGTCCCTGGTCGATGATCTGTTGGATGTTGCAAGCATTGAGCAAGGAAAAGAAATCGTCCTGCATCCCGTGGCAGTAAACATTCGCGAACTGATCACTAGCATCGCAGAGGTAATGAGGCCAATGGCTAGTCAAAAAGGACTTCGGTTCCAATTGACACTAGCTGACGCATTGCCGCCGACTGTGACCGTGGACGCAAATAGATTGCGACAAGTCTTGACGAACCTGCTGCAAAATGCGATTCGCTACACGTCTCACGGTCATGTTCGTTGCTTTGTTGATACGCAGACCGAGGTCGGTCATTGGAATCTACGAATGGTGGTCGAAGACACTGGCGTCGGCATATCCGCCGAGCGTCAAGACCCTATTTTCGAGAGCTTCAATAGTGGTAGTCACAAGAATGCCTCGAACGCTTTCGGTCATGGAATGGGGTTGGGGCTATCGATCACACAAGCCATGGTAAAGAAACTCAATGGTTCCATTAGCCTGATGAGCGTGGTTGGCAAAGGCAGCCGATTTACTGTCGTGCTCCCCATTCAGCCTGCACCCGAGGACGAAAGGCCGTTAGTGTCAAATGCAAATACTGTGGATCGAATTCCCCGTAATTTGGTTGGAACAATGGCATCCAAGCCAACCGCGTTGATTGTCGACGACTCGCGCGCCAACTTGCTCGTGATGCAGTCCTATTTGAAACAACTTGGTTACAGGACGATGTCGGTCTCAAGCCTAAACGAGTCCGTACGGAGAGCTCGCAAACATCATTTCGATTTCGTTCTCATGGATAGGCAACTACCGGATGGGGACGGTCTGGACTTCCCGAAAATGCTCACATCAACCGTGTTCGAAAAGACAGAGAGCGATTTAGGGATTCGTCTTGCGACAACCAAGATCATCTTGGTCACAGCCGAGATCCATTTGAAACCGACCGGCGATGGCCCCTTAGCTCCATTTGCAAGCGTGTTGTACAAACCTGTATCGCTCAGTCAGCTGAAACAAGCCATCGAATCCGCAAGCGAAGGGCGTGGTCCGTGTGGTTCATCGCAATCCGACATCGACGAGGTCGGTTTCAACGCGCTCAGAATGAAGCTGGCTCGTCACTTTATCGAAACGCTTCCTGGCGAGATTGCTTCGATCAAAGACTTGATTGAAAAATGCGATTATAGTGGTGTGGCTTTTGTCTCGCATCGCATAATTGGCAGCGCAGGGAACGCGGACTTAGTTTCAATAGCAAAACTTGGTGAGCAACTCCAAGAAGCCGCAATGCAGGAAAAAAGATTCGAGATAGATGAGGTGTTGGCGAAGTTCGATTCCGCTTGCGACGCGTTTAACGAGACGCACTTTCGCGGATAGGCCGGACCACCTAGCGTGCCCTACGAATCCATTGCTTGAATGCCAAATAAGTCATGCTTGCGATAGCCAAGGCACAGATCGTGATCGTCCAATTGGTTCGGATGCCGATTTCCTTGGCCAGGGGCTCGATCGCAACGTTGGCCGCGACCGAGGCAAGGTCCTTGGTACCATTGATGAACGGCTCAGGATCCGCAAGAAACGCCGCCAAGGCGGTTCCAACCAAAAGTGCCCCCTTGTTTTTCCAGACGAAACTCATTGCATTGTCGCCGTACTTGCCAACTACATTCATCAATTCCGATGTTCGACCGATCTTCACCAGGTCACCCTCGTCCATCATCATCTTGATTTGGCGTCCGCTTTTCGTCGATACGTTTCGTAACGCTGAGGCTGCGGACTGGCCAGCCATCGCTAGAACCGGTTCGGCTATTTCGCCATGTTTGATCATCGCTTCGGCCGCGTCGTCTCCTAGCTTTGCGGCGATCGCGCGACGGCCTTGATTGCCGACAACCCAAATGGCTTCATCCCCATGCTTGGCTAATAGCCTAGCGGACTGTTGGACTCCCTCAGCGGCCGCATCATCTAACAACTGGATGGAACGGGGGCCAACTTTACGAACCGCTTCGGCCACTTCATCCCCATACTTGACCAAGAGTGATTCAACCTTGCGAGTCAGCACTTCGCTACCCTCTTGGGCAACTTCCTTGCCGAACCGGCGAGAGACGAACTCAACCAGTTCGCGAGCCATGGCCGCTTTGCTCTGTGCCAACCCGTTCGAACCCGCGCATGCACACATAGTGAGAGCCAATAGAATCGGTCGCCAAGCTTTTGGTTTCATTCGCGTGTTGTCCCGGTTGGAGGAGTTTCTTGAACGGAATCAGGTTCCACACCTAGCAATTTTAGAACGGCAATACGCCGCAATTCCGCCCTGGATTTGGCGATTTCTTCAAAATGCTGCACTAGGCCCTTCGTCTTTTCATCGCCGTAGCAAATGACCCGCTGCATCACCTTGAGCTGGTAGTTTAGCTCTTCCTCTAAGTTCTTCGAAGGGTCGCTCCATCGGGCCCAAATGGCGGACACAATTTGGTCAATCACCAGTCCCACAATCACGCCAATACCTAAAGTCACCCATCCCGATGCCGCGCCCGTGCCCAGGATACCAGCCGATACGCCCAAGCGGACAGCCACCTGAGTTAACACTTCGCCAACAATGATTGAGACCAACTGCGAACTAATATTGGATTGCAGGTCGTAGCCAGAAATCTGCATGGCGTTTTCGATTGCCGCGTCGAAGTGAGATTGAACCAGTGCGGCATCCATCAGCCCGAGATCGTACGTATGCGAAAAGTCCTCGACGTCGGCTCGCAAGTCGACGAGCATGTTGCTTTCCGTGCTTCGGATTTCGGCTAGAAATTCCGTGACGACCTGTTCTATGGCTTTGGTCAGGTCTTCGCCTTTGAGCACCTGCAATTCAAATTGCTCTCTCAAGTACTCCGCGTGCCTATCTCCGCGAGTAAACGGGGTTGCGTCGGCAATGATACGCCATTTGCTGCCCCAACCCAGGGCCGACTTGGCAAATGTGCCCGACTGCGATCGACTGCGATCGAACAGCGTGTCGAGTGCATCAAAGTGCTTTCTGGTCGCGCTGGCGATCCTCTCTTCAGCGAGCGCAAGATGTGGCTTTGCAATCGCCTGTGGAGTCGGAGCCTTTGGCAACGATTGTGGATGCGAAACACCACGTGAATCGGCGCTTCGAGGGCGCTGAAGAAAATAAACCCCCGAAATACCCGCAAGGGATACAACCACTAACCCAACCACCAACGGCCATGCGGATTGCGGTTTCACTTGTTGCTCCTTCTATCCAACATGGGCTCATTACAAACATTGGCTCATTACGTTGTCAAAAAAACTGCGTTACTTCCCAAGCTGGTTCGCACGGTTTTGAAGGGATTCGTGGTTGCACACGTAAATTCATTATCTCGAATCCAGAACTGTCTCGCTTAGCCAGATAATCGCGGGCCAGCATTCAAGGCAGCTTTGCATATTGTACAATAATTTCCCATGGAATCCTTTCGAATTTTTCGAGACGGCCCAACGGTACATAAAAAAAGAAAGAACAAGTACAAATGGCGATTTTGATAAAGAGGTACTGGAAACGATTTTTTGCCGTTACCGTCCTATATTTTTCAGTTCAAACACCCTTCTCCCATGCCCAATTGGACGCCGTCGCGATCACCCCCGATGTCGTGTATGGGCACAAAGATGGGATGGCCTTGACCTTTGACGTTTTCCGTCCCAAGGAGAATGCCAATGGAATTGGGATTTTATTCATGGTCAGCGGCGGATGGGTATCGACCTGGATGGAGCCCAAACAGAGCATTCCAATGTTCAAGCATTTGCTGGATCGCGGCTACACCGTCATCGCGGTTCGGCATGGCAGCAGCCCTCGTTACCTTGTGCCCGATTGCGTAAGCGATGTCCAAATTGCCCTCAACTTCATTTCCAAGCATGCAACCGATTGGCAAATAGACCCGAAGCGACTCGGAGTATTCGGTTTCAGCGCAGGCGGGCATCTATCGCTGATGCTTGGTACGGTCGGGGGTACGAAGAAAGGATCAGAAGAGGTCGCTCGCGTCGCTGCAGTCGTAGCCGTCTTTCCGCCAACGGATCTTGCGCCGTATGTCGATCTCAAGAGCCCGTTGCGCGAGCAATTCCCAGCGCTCAAATTTGACCCATCAAGATCGGACACTTATTCACCACTCATGCAAGTGACGGCCGACGACGCACCGACTCTGCTATACCACGGCGACAAGGACGAGCTGGTACCGCTATGGCACAGCGAAAAAATTCAAAAAGCCTTCGAAGCTGTCAAAGTGGATAGCAAGTTGGTCGTGATTCCCGACGCAGCACACGGCTTCAACGAAGAAGGCAATCGGCGATTGGCCAAAGACATGGGCGATTGGTTCGATAAACACTTGGTTCCGTCTGGCAAGTAACACCCATAACGCAGGCAACAACGGTACGAACCGAGGGGACGAACCGAGGGGACACAGCACTTTGTCGGCGATCCTGTGCGTTGCAGAAAGCCTATCGCCATTCAGCGGCGAATCTTCAGCCGCTGAGTTGTCAGGTAAAGAAATGGTGTGTGTCCCCATCCTCTGGCCTACAAAGAAGGGAATCGAACAGGAGGAAACAGAGTCATTGGAAAGCCAAACGGTCGGTTGCTGTTCGATTCACCCGACGTCGCTGTAATGTAGAAAGCCGTGGCTGTTGATTCCGTAGTGGTTCGGAAGATTTCCGTCAGTCGTCAATCGGTTTGTCCGAAACGCGAACGTCATCCACATACACGGTTAGCTCTTGGTGCGTACTGTTAGCAGTCTGGCCCACTTCAATCCGATCATAAAAGGTGTCATGTGGGACATTTGGTCCTTGCTTGTCCAATACTAACTTACCGTCTTGCCACAACTCAACTTTTCCTGCGTCATCCGGTGACAAATGTAGGTGCAACTTTAGGTGAACCCATTGATTGCGAGGGAATGGCACGGGAGTTTGCGTTTGCGCATACTGTGGACCAGTCGATCGTTTGCCTTCCAGCATCAGGTAGAGGCCATTGGAGCCGGTGAACATCAGGCGCCGCCCCACACCATGTCGTCCAGTGGCTTCTAAATCGAAAATGAATAGATTCTCGATATTTGACTTGCCGGGAATGAAGTACCAGGCCGAAAACCAAAAATTGCTCCCGGGCGGAAAGAAGAACAGCTCTCGTAACATGGCGGCTTTTTGTAGATCGTTGGGATCCGCCGGCGTATACGTTTTTAGTGCGAGCTTTCCCGTGTGGACCTGCTCCGCGGTCGTCTCGATGTTATTGGCGGGGTTGCCGGCTTTCGATCCGGATGCGAGTTTCATCTGCTGGTGCCAACCCTCAACCTTGCGTCGGATCCCTGTCTCAAAGTCGTCGGCAAATGAATTCACTCGCTTCAAGACCCGTTCCTTGCCATCTTGATCGGTGGTCCGAACGACGAATTTTTCAGGATCAGAAAAATCGATCGGGCGCCGCGACCACCGCGGTAGAACCAAAAGCATGCATACGCCAGCTATCGCGATGATCGCAGCGCTGAGCGCAACTTTGCGAGACAACGGCCAAGCTGGAGGAAATATTGTTTTGCCGAATGACATTGCTGTGCTTTTTATCGCCTATCGAAAACGAATAGCAATCTATCCCGACTGGAGCAAAACGTAACGGTGGGATAGATTGTGCGCTGAACAGTGGGCCTTTGCCTGCTTTGCACTAGACAGCATACAGAATCCGACCTACTTGCGGATATAAATCACCAACTAACCAGCCCAATGACGCTTTGCCCAATCCGAATTGATCGGAAGCGTGGGCCTTGATTTCCTCAGCATCCTCGAAGAAATATCGGCCTTGACTGAAACGGTGAAGTTGCTCAGGAGGGCGTGTCCTGTGGGAGAAAATCGAAATGCCTCAGGACGGTTAGTCCTGAGTGAGTTGCACTTTTAAAGGTTTCTGCAGTGGACTTGTGCCTACGTGGGCAGCTTCACCATCTTGTGCCATCATTTCTGGCCGAACTCGGAGATAGTTGCAATGGAGCTTCCGTACTTGGCCTAACGTCGCACGTCCGTTGGATTCGCGGCGAATGGCACTGCCGAAAGGATATTGCTTTGCTCGCAGCCTTCCTTACCCTTACCCAAACTCACGCCTATAATACAGGCAAGCCGATTGGCCCTGAACTGTTTTGGAAGACGCATCGCCGTTAGTTCTTCTGTTGATTCAGGAGGTATTTCTGCGAGCGAGAGTTCAGAAACAGCATCGGTGAAACGACCAGTCCGGTTATCCATTGGGCAGCAATCAACCAAAGATAAATTGCGTGCTCCTGATAGAACCCCGCTTGGACGGTTCTTTCTTGAAAGTTCATCATGCTCGAAAGGTGACCGTGCCACCGAAACAATTCGTAGGTAAGTATTGAAAGTGCAATTCCCAATCCAAATAAGAAGCGACTGCTCCTCATGGACGACTCTAAGATTAAGCATAATATGAACAGGACTGAGAGCCAGTTATGCACGATCGTCACTTGCTGGGTAACAAATCCCTGTTCGACACTCCCCAAGTCGGATGTCCCAATTGGAACGACAACTACGGCATAGAAAGTTAGACCGCCCCACCAAACACCCCAAGTAATGCAAAGCCCAAGCGTCCAAATATTTTGGAGAAATCCGAGAAATCGAATCAAATATCGAGTTGAATCCGTTTCGTTCATCAATCAACTTCTAGGACCGATCCATCTGGTGAAATCTTTATGTCGCGTGTTTTGCCATCGGACGACTTTCCACGCACCTCGAAGACGATTTTGTCGCCGACTTTTTCAGTCCACGCGGTGTCGAACTTGACGCCAGGAAGCTTTTCCTTTGCGACCTTCATGACCGCTTCGGGTACTTTGTCGCTAGGAACCATCTCCATCTTTTCAAGGACCTCGCCGCAACCTGCGATTGTAAAGCACAAGATTGCTGCGGCAAGAAGTTTAAGTTGCATTGAATTCTCCAAAAAGGGTTTTTTCGTTGGCGAACAAGAATCAGTCTGGTTGAGAGACCGTCTCTCCGCCAGCACGAGTTGTTAACGACTGGTAGGTTTTGTAATCGAGCGAACTGCTCAGGAAACTTACGTGTCCATCCGCAAACAAGAACTGTACGCCTCCTGTATGCTCGCTGAAAAATTGGTTGACATGTGAGCGACGATCTCCAGGACCATATCCGTCGCCGGTATGCCCCAAGCATAAGCTTGACGCGGACTCGGGAGGCCCCGTTCCTATCCCATCACTTCCGTCTGGAACGATAACCGCGTTCGTCACGGCTCCAGACCAAGTTGCTTCGCGGAGTCGAAAACCACGTTCGCCAACCATCAATGTCGAGGAAGTCCCGTCGATTAGAGATTGCATTCCGACCTTGCTATTGCGAAAGAATACCCCATCTCCGTCGACTCCGGGTTCGAACGTACCAAACACTCCGACATAGTTCGCAGGGGCCGTTTCACAAATGTTCGAAACAAACGCGCCTGTCGAGAGGCTTCGCATGGCTACTTGCCAGCGATCAGGGGAATTATCGGATGGGCACATGAAGCTAGGTAGTTTTTGCAATCGCGAGTTGCTGTTCATTGGATTCTCGATGCTCAGCTTAAAGTCGATCTGATTGTACAGTGGAATTTGCTCCAATTGCAGGAGAATTGCACTTCCCCAACCCCAGCCGGGACCAATGTCATTTCCAGTGGAGTCGACATTGGAAATGTAACCCGAAGGAAACCGCCGAAAGGCGCCATGATAATTTTGAATAGCAATTCCAATCTGCTTCAAGTTGTTCTGGCACTGCATACGACGTGCGGCTTCGCGAGCTTGCTGTACCGCAGGAAGTAGCAAACCAACTAAAGCCCCAATAATGCTAATAACCACCAATAGCTCAACGAGAGTGAATCCTTGTTGAAGCTTTTTGCAGTCCGTCATCTGAAACAATCCATTTCGTTCTTTTTGGCCAAGCTGAGGTTGGCAATCGCTTACTTTATCATTTTAGGACGTTGATGTTTCCTGATGATTACAATCGCATGACAGTTCTGTCATCTTTCGAGATCTTTCTTGCGGAGGAAAGTGTTCCATGGTTTCACTAACGGTATTGCAAGGAAGCTCCACTCGAATTTGCGAACGATCCAGGGAAATGTCTCGATTTGACGCCGAAGGAATTCCTTCTCCTGTCGCTACTGGCTCGGCCCGGTTATGCTTGCCCGTATTGAAAAAGGCGTGGTTGTCATCATCGGCTGCTCCGAGGCCTAGGAATGAAGTGATGTCCAAGTCTGACTGCTTTGGGCATTGCTCTGTCCGGTGCAGGCCGGGCGGCTGGCTGCCTGAACAACCGCTTCACTGGAGTATTTATGGAAGTCAACAGTTTACTCGACCAGGTGTTTCGGCGCTGGGAGACGCTTCTCGCAGCGTGGAACTTTTACCTCGTCGTCGCGTTCGTACTCCTCGGTCTCTTTATCCTCTCAAAGTCGGCCCGGACCGAACGGAAGGTGTTCCGCCTGCTCGCGGTCGGGTGGATGTTCTTCGCCTGGACGCACCTCCTCGGCATCCTCTACATGGTTAAACAGTGGACCGCAGTGGCGGCCATGCTGAAAGAGGCGATTGCAGCTCGGGAAGGAGGCACCGAATTTGTGGTCCGGCTCGCCGGGGCGGGAATCGTCGAGGCACCGAATGCGGTCTGGATCGTCCCATTCCATCTCCTCCTGGATGCGTTCGTGCTCTTCGGCATGTGGGTTCTCAGCCGGTCTCGTCCGACCTCTCCCCCCACGCATACTGGGACATGAACACTACAATACACTCTCCGCCAAATTCTTAGCGAGGCGTTAGGTTTCATGCGTGGATTGATTATCGAGGATGATTCGAAGACTGCGGGCTACCTCTCCAAAGGTTTGCAAGAGCACGGTTTCGTTGTCGATGTTGCTAGCGATGGACGTGAGGGTCTCCACTTGGCTTTGACCGGCAACTACGAGTTCGTCGTGCTTGATGTGATGTTGCCTGGAATCGACGGGTGGACCGTACTAAGCGACTTACGCTCCTCAGGGTGTCAATTGCCTGTGTTGTTCCTAACTGCTCGTGACAGCGTTTCGGATCGCGTTCGTGGCCTCGATTTGGGAGCGGATGATTTTTTAATTAAACCGTTCGCGTTTTCGGAATTGCTGGCTCGAATTCGAACGATACTTCGACGCGGAACATCCCGTCAGTCGGAAGTGCTAACGATCGCAGATCTCGAGCTAGACCCGATTCGGCGACGGGTGCAACGGTCAGGTCGAAAGCTTGAACTGTCACCCAAAGAGTTTGGGCTATTGTCGTTACTGATGCGGCGGAACGGCGAAGTACTTTCGCGAACACTCATTGCCGAACAAGTCTGGGACATGAACTTCGATAGTGATACCAATGTCGTCGATGTGCATATTCGTCGACTGCGCGCCAAAGTAGACGAACCATTCGCGCAGAGTTTGATACATACAGTAAGAGGAGCGGGGTATGTGCTCGAAGATCGTCGCTAGACTGCGAATGCGAGGGTCGCTGTTGGCTTGGTTGACGGTTTGGTACACGTCGCTCTCGATCGCGCTTATTGCCGGAGCAACTGCATTTTCCTACTGGGTGCTCGTTTCGAATCTTGAGCGAGAAGACAACGAATTTGTCAGAAGCCGTTTGAACGAATTGGAATCGAGACTTCAAAGTGATGATGTTGTTGCGCTATCGAGTACTTGGGCTACAGCTTCGGATGTACCGTCACCACTGCGAATTCTCATTCGAGTCCTTGACAATAGCGGAATGGCTCTGGCTGAAACGAAGGGGAGTAACGAAGTCCCCTGGCATTCAATTTCCAAGACTGATTCACTAGATCGCGAAGATCCAAGCGGACAATGGTATTATGCGACACGAAAAACAGCACTTCCCTCAGGCCAACCGATAGTCATTCAAGCAGCATTGGATCGTCGTCAAGAGTCGCTATTCCTTAGTCGATATCGCAAACAGCTTTTCCTTGTCATGTTCATCGCTGCTGTGGCGAGTGCAATTGGGGGCATCGTGCTTGCTCGTCGAGGACTGCGTCCACTAGTCGAGTTATCGTCCATGGCCGAAAGAATTGAAGCATCACAAATGGGAGAGCGACTATGCCCATCGGATTATGCGACCGAACTTGCTGCGGTTGCTAAGACATTCAACGGGATGCTTGATCGACTCCAAGGCTCGATCCAGCGGTTACAACAATTCTCAGGGGATATAGCACACGAACTGCGATCACCATTACACAACCTTCGAGGAGAAGTTGAAGTTGCACTCTCGAAAGTGCGATCGGGCGACGACTATCGGAATACACTTGGTTCGTGTTTGGAAGAGACGATCCGACTTTCTCGCCTGGTAGAAAGCCTACTTTTTCTTGCTAAATCAGATCGTCCGCAATCGGCACTCATTACGGAATCGCTCGTACTCAGTGAACAGTTGCAAACGATCAAAGAATTCTACGACGCGGCTGCAGAAGAGGCGGGCATACAGCTCATCGTCGATTCAGAGGCAGGCTTGGTAATTCGCGCCGACCGGAGTATGTTCCAACGCGTGATTGGTAATTTGATAACCAACGCATTGGCTCACACACCGAAAGGCGGTTGGGTTAGGATTTTTGCAGAATTTGATAGCTCGATGGTGGAGATCACCGTATCTGATTCCGGCGTCGGTATTCAAGCAGATCAACTTCCGCATGTATTTGACCGGCTGTTCCGAGGTTCAGATTGCCGCCCCAACAATGGCCATGGCTTAGGGCTTGCAATCGTCAAGTCAACTGTGGAGTTGCATGGCGGGAAAGTGACCATATCAAGTGTTTTAGGCGAAGGAACTGCGATACGAATACATTGGCCGCCGTGACCTTGGATCGCTCGGAGTCACTCAATTTCACTAAATCGCGTCGTTAAAATGATGCTAGCTCCATATGCGTAAGCTCAGAAATAGTTCTCTCTTTGCCCACTCAGGAGGGCGTGTCCTGAGAGAGGAAATCGAGACGACTCACGACGGTTAGTCCTCAGTTACCAATCGACAAACTGCCGCTGGCCGAAACACGACCAATCCGCGCGGTCAGAATGTATCCGGGAATGCGCGCTTTATTCGTAAACTCCCCTCGGTCGATTCAATCGCTGAAAGTTTGTGACGTTCGAAAACACTGGGGGGTTACTAGGACTAGGTAGAAATTCAATATTCGACGAGCAATCGGCTACAGCGAAATTCCTCGTATTTTTGCAGTGGTGAAGTACATTACCACACTTGGTCAACGTATAAGGTGACTCTGGCGTTATTTAAGAAACAAACTAAACGCGAATTCGATTCAAGATGTCGCTATCCACTAACCGAAGTGCAACGGGTGGGAATGGATTTTCTCCCGAAGAGCGTTCACTCTTCAGGAGACGACGCAGTCGGTCGTTGCGGGCCTCAATCTGAAACGCTCGACTTCGGAGTAAACGCATGTGGTGGCTTGACGAAAAAATGCAATCGGATGGTTCTGCGCCTCAGAATGCATCGCAACTCGCCAATCAGTCGGACGACAATCAAACCTCCGCTTGGCCAATGATTTCTCAGCCGCATCCCAACGCTAAAAACGTTGAGCAAGCCAGGCATGCCACTCCGGCGCACGGCAGTCAAAAGCGGGTTGTCCTTTGCTTTCAATCCAGTAATGACCAACCTGCCTTGTTAGCCACGCAAGCACTTGAGGCTCTGAAAGCAGAGCATGCCAAAGAGCTAGCAAAGGCACGTGAAGTTCAGTATTTCGCGAAAACTAAGCTCGAAGAGACCGAGCGACTTCTGAGCGCTGACATCTTGCAATTGAAAGCAAAGATCAAGAATCTCGCCCAACAAGGCAACGAGCAGCATGTCGAACACGCTGAGCAGCTTGCCATCGCAAAGCAGGCGCAGCAGCAGGCTAAGAGTCAGCTTGTGCAAGTGATCAGACAACAGTCACGCAAGATTTCACACCTGAATGCACTCAACGCCAATTATGAGAAAGCCTCGATTTACGGCGAGTCAGTTGTCTTAGGCATGAAAACGCAGCTGACTGAGCTGAAACAAGTTCTCGCCGAACAAACTTTGAAGGCGGATCGGGAGAAACAGGTCACTGAAGCGGATTTTGTGGAAGCCAGAAAGGAACTGATCCGAGACAATCATCAAATGGCGGGGACCATCGCTGCACTGAAACAGGAATACTGTGAGCTTGAAGCAAAACATAAAGTGCAGCTTGCATTGGCTGAAGTAGGAGCAAAGCGATACGTGGAGGCGCACGTCGCTGAGGCGGCTAAACAAAATGCGTGTATTGTTGCCAAACTAAATCGGACCATCGCCGAATTCGGGCAGCTAGCTAGTGACCGCGAGTCGGCCATTACAAAGCTAGAAGCTTCATTAACGGAACATAAAAACCGTTTAGATGATCATACTGCAAAGTCCGATCGAGATAGGCGAGACACAGAAGCTGAGCTTACAAAGACTCGGCAGCGTCTGACCGAGGATCTCAGAATCCTGACTGCGACGAATGCAGAGCAACGACAGGCGGGCCTCGAGGAAGCAAAACAGATTCTCAATGCGAATAACCGACATTGGATTGAAAAGATTGCGTCTCTAAAAGAGGAAAGCCACAGGCGTGACGCCGATCACTTTACTCAGCTTTCGTCAGCACAGCGCGCACAGAAAGATGCGGAAGCTCGACTGGAAAAATTGATCAATGAACACGACGGCGTTTATGCACAGCTAAATGCGAGCATCGAGGAACATGCAAGATTGGCCGTAGATCGCAGTTCGACAGAGCGCGATCTAGAAAACAAATTGGCAGAGCAGAGAATTCTTCTCTGCGATCAGATTGCAATAGCTGAGCAATCGACGCAGGTCGCCGAAACCATACTTGCAGAAAGCGAGAGTCGCTTCAAAGCGGACAACCAGCAACTGATTGAAGTGAATGTCGCCCTCAAGCGCGAAATCCACGAGCTCGAATCCGCTTGCATCGCTCGGCTTGCTCTCGCTCACACTGGACAGCAACAAGCTGAAACACGGCTTGCCGAAACGCTCCGCCAGAGTGATGAAACTGTCCAACAACTCAACTCGAGTATCACAAAGCTTATACAATCGGCGATTGACAGTGAGCGAGTCGTTAGTGAATTGAACTGCAAACTAGCTCAGCTGAATGAACGGCTGGCCGATCAAATGGCGAAGGCCGATCAAGAAAGGAGTGTCGCGAATGCCAAGTTTACGGAAACCGAGCAGCGGCATCACGCGCAGTGTCAACGGCTCAACGAATCGATCGCGACGCTTAGTCAACAAGCCCAGGAACTTGATTCCGAATACAGAGTTGAGCTTGCCCACACGCAAGCTGCTCAGCAGGACGCTGAATCCCGATTGGTACAAGCTGTAAAACAATATGATAACACGGTCGCACAACTAAAATTAAATATCACAGAGCTAGACCGATTGGCATCTGACCGGGACGAAGTCATCCGTGAACAGGCAGCTAAACTGGCAGAGGATCTAGGTCTTCAGTCCGATTTGATCGCAAAGTCTAACGATGCGGAGAAAACCGCAGAGGCCAAACTGATTGAAGTCGAGCATCGTCTTGAATCGCAGATCCAGTCTCTCAATCAGCGTCTGGCTGAAGCGCTGATGACCGAAAGCGACCTGCGATCGACTCTTAGAAAACTTCGTGAGGAAACGGAGCAACAACGCGAACAATTTTGCACGGCTATTCGAATACACTCCGATTCAGAAACCCGCTATCGGGAGTCGCATTGTCGTACCGAGGCTGAGGCGGATGCATTGCGAAATGAGATCGTCGACTTGGGCCAGATATTGGCTGATTGTCGAATGCAGAACGCAGCAAGCGTGGCTGAACTCAATCAGACCCGAGAGCAGTTGCAAGAACAATTGACGCAGCTACAAAAAAGATTGCAGCGAGAAGCGGCAGGCCGACGCAAGGTCGAATCGGCGATGAAGCTCGCGTCGGAAGTTGCCCCTGCCGATTCTGTTACTCGCATGGTTCAAGCTCAGATCGATTCAGAGCAGCGGTCGGAACGATTAACACGGGAATTGGAGTCGATGCGATTGCTCGGACTAAGGATGCAGCAAAAAGCAATTGCAAAGATCCAGCAAAGCCAGAAAGAGATCGGTCGGCTGAGACTCGAGCTAGAACACCTGCGACCGCGTTTAGATAAGCAGGAAGCCGCGTAGCGCCCCGTTGCAACACCGAGTCGATGCTGGTCTAAGTAGTTGTTCAGCCATTGCAAAAGGACGCCAGCTAACAAAGTTTCCTGCCATCCCTTTGCTTTCTCCACCAAGGTGCCATCGACCAATTCGTAAAGTCGTCGTTCGGTGTGACGTAGCCTAACCACGTCCTCAACAGATGCAGACCCAGGAGCGGGTTCGCTTCGAACGCGAGACGTCGAGATGTTGCCAAGGTCGGACAATCGTTCTTCCCAAGTAGTAGCTTTCGCAAGGCTCATAGTTCATCTCAGAAGTGGCAGCGTATTCACCCCCATTCTATCGCGGGACAATTGGGGATACCACTTTTTTTTCGGTGTGTTGTAGTCGTCCCGTTTTTTTCTAATTTCGACTTCTATCGCACCGAGAAGTTTCTTTCGGCTAGCTGCGCCAATCGTTGCCAGGATAAATCTTCGCCTGCCGCCTCCAAGTAACTATGGGCTCGGTCCCAATCCGCTTCGGACTCCATTAAAAACCGCAGCGAGCTGTGATCAAGCCCCGCTGGCAATGGAATAAGCTTGGTTTGGAAGAGCGCCGGATTCCTGCGGATTATCACTGGTACGTCACAAGGGTCCCGCAGCAAATTCTCGTGCTCCAGTTTGGTAAGCGCACCAGCCGAACACATCTCACCCACCAGCCCCAACGACTGTAAGGAGAATGCAGGACGGTTCGGTGACACAAAACCAACAAAGTCCGTCGTCGGATTGGCCCAGCCACGCGATATCAATCGATCGAGCAACATCGGGTCCGTGAACGGACAGAGTGGACTGGAAAAAACAATCCAATCGGCCTCCAATCGGTCTGCCAATTCTTTGGCCCGCTGCGATGGGGTGCTGAGCGCACTGGGCATCCATCTGGCGTTGCAAAGTCCCGTCTGGCTAATCAGCTCTCGATAATTGGGTGGTCCAGTTACCACAATCGTTTCGATCAATGTCGATTCACTCAATCGCCGAATGCACCATTCCAGCAGAGTCAGTCCATCGAGTCGACGCAACGCAGACTCAACCCGAGTCGTTCCTTGCTCTTGGTCACTTTTTACAGCCAGATCAATCAACGCTACAGTTTGTTTTGGATTCGTCGACATACAATGCTCCATGCGTGTAAGTTACGAGGCAGATTCGAAATCACTGCTTTTCCGTGCGAGCTGTAGATCAGGATGAGAAGGAGTGGCACAGCGGAAGGCATCTAATTTAACGCTGCGGCGCACAGGTTGCAAGCACCCCGTTAGAAACGTTTTAGGGAAAGGCAGGCATCTCAACCACTCGGAAGCCCGTTGAACGTTCCTAAGTCAAAACGCTCAAGTGCTAGCACTTGAATTACTCCGGTTCGCGAAGCAATTCATCAACGCGTCGAACGGCAAGCGTTAGCGATTTTGCCGCCATTCTAAAATTCATATGCCCCGAAATTTCTGGTTGGAGCTCACGAAACGATTCCGTCGCAGCTTTCAGTTTGCGGAGTTTTTTCCTGGCAATTCGCAGGTATCTGGCTGCATCTCCGGCATCCAATGATGGCCCCAACGCCAACATGAAGTCATACAATCCGCGATGCACATCGGCTAGCTCTTCGTCGTCGGTGGCTTCGTCGGAGTGCTTTAAAAATGCACGCACCATCCAAATATGGCTCAACCAACCATCGACTTCATGCATCAACGCTTCTGCCGTCGAATCGCCCATTTCGGTCGTTGAAAAGACTTCGGGATCGTCCCCTTCGTTTTCCATTTCGTTTTCGTCAGCTATTTCAGACATGGACTACAGCTCGCCTTATAGATGCGAAACGATATCGGAGGCATTAAACCGAACCTTAGGCAACGCGCCATATTTATCGTCGGAATGCCGATAACCCAACGCACATCCAACAATCGTGGTGTAGTCACCCCCCACTAATCCTAGCAATTTGTCGTATTCTGCCGAGTCAATTCCCTCCATTGGGCAAGCATCGACACCGAGCATGGCGGCGCATGCAAGCAATTGCCCCAAGGCAATGTAAGCTTGGTTACTGCTCCAAGCCAAGTGACGCCCAGTGGCGTTTTGCAAAAAGCCAAGGATCACATTTCGATACCCAGCCAACGATTCAACTGGAACCTTGCGCTGCTCAGCGGTAATGGCCAAAAACGAATCTACATATGCCTCGTCAACGGTTTTTCTTGCGGTAAAGACCACCATATGCGAACAGTCGCACGGTTGCGATTGATTCCATGAAATCGCAGTCAACTTAGCCTTGTTCTCGGAAGAACTGACCACAAAAAATTTCCAAGGTTGCAACCCAAAGCTGCTGGGGGTCAGTATCAAACTCGCTTCAATGGCCGCCCATGTAGCCGCGTCAATGCGCTTGGACGAATCGAACCGTTTGACAGCGTATCGCCATTGAAAAGCATCAACCAACTGCGAAACGCTCAAGGAAGCCAAACCCATATGTTTCAAAACCTTTGCATACGAAGCGTTAGAAAACTAAAATCGACGATTGCTGTTGATTCTAGCATGCGGGCTAGTGAGGAGTACGGGGAGGAGAGGAGTACGGGGAGGAGTGGAGAGGAGGAGAGGAGTGGAGGAGTGGAGTTTTGTTCCGCTCTGCGATCTGGCCTTCAGGTTGGTCGGGGGCTTGTCCCCCACCAACCTTGTTTTGGCGTACTAACGGTCGGCACTCGCGAATCGACCCCGCAAAGTTTGTTTGCCGCATTCCCTAAAAGAATGGCCATAGCGCGCCCAGGGCAAAGACGATCAACAATGCCAACGCAACGTACCACCAAAGATTCTTCGTTTTGGATGGGGGCTCGTTCAACTCGTTCGCTTCATCCCAATCGTCGTGTCCGTACCCACCAAGCCCCAGGGCTGCATGCGAATCCACATCGTCGTCTAACACCCCCTCCTCGTTAACGGGGCCGCGAAGCTTTTCGATCGATAAAGCGACCTTTGAGGTGGCTCTTTTGGTGTTGCAATGCCGACAAACCAACGCGGTAGTGGCTACACGCTTGCCGCAAGTAAGGCAATCGGTGAATTCAAGTCGTGCGGGTGGTTGAGTGGACATGTTTTCGTGCTCATTATTCTGCTGTGGTGACCGCCAATCTCGCGAATAGGCCAACCCACGCTCGTATTCTTGATAGGATAATAGCGTCCCGACGCTTTCGCTAGCTGCATTAAAAAGTTGGCTGCGTATGGTTGGATTCATTGCGAGTTCCCAACAACCGTTTTCCCAAACACCTCCAATCATGACAGCGCGACGTCAATTTATTGCACTTACATCGGCCGCCGTGGCAGTGGCTGCGACTGGCAATAGCAATTGGCTTGCCGTAGCCGCCAGAGAAATGCTTCCACCCGCAATCCAACTAATCGACCTTCGGGTCGTTAGTTGGAAGCCGCCCTTGTATCACGGCTGGCCAACCCTGGCGCGACGCTCCAACGGAGAATTGCTGTTAGCATTTTCAGGTGGCCGGGAAAGTCATGTTTGCCCGTTTGGTCGATTGGAGTGGATGCGATCCCAAGACAACGGAGATACCTGGAGCTGGCCACAAGTGTTGTACGACGGACCAATTGATGACCGCGACGCGGGAGTTGTCGAAACGGCCAAGGGCAGTATTCTTGTTACTACGTTTACGTCGCTGGCCTATGAACCAAGGCTTGCTCGAGCTGAATGCCACATTCGCAATGAAAACAAATCCGACGACGGACAAACTCTTCAAAGCGAATCGAACGACGGCGGTCGCACTTGGACAATCCCCCACACGATCGGCGTTTGGGGACTCCCCTCGCATTTGCTGAGGATGCGAAATGGTCATCTTCTGATGTCGTACGGCCACCGACGTAGTCCCCTGGGCATCCAAGTTCGCATCAGCCAAGACTCAGGAAAATCCTGGAGCGAAGCCATCTCGATTACGGCCGACGCAAAGTCATCCGATCTGGGATATCCGTCTACGGTCGAATGCTCCGACGGTACGATGGTCACGGTTTGGTATGAAGTGTTGGACGGTGCTCCCTTGGCGCAGCTGCGACAGGCTCGTTGGAAGTGGTTGTAGCTTGGACAGGCTTAGCTATCGCAAGTTTTTGTCCAAGTTGTCCTTGAGGATGCTCGCCCAAATCGCGTAACCTTCTTTGTTTTGATGAAGCATGTCTTTGACAAAAAGTTCAGCCCGCGGCTCACCCTGCGCATTCAAATATTTGCTTTGAGTTGAGACGAAGAAGGTGTTCGTGTCGTTTGATGTAAGTTTTTCCAGTGCCTGATTGGCTAAGATTATTTTGGGCCAGTGTTGAAAGCGAGATGGTGAAGGAGTAACCGCAATCAAGAACACCGGAGCATCGGGTCGCTGTTTGCGAACCGTATCGATAACGATCTTCGATAGGCGGGCGACTTCCTCTGGGGTCTTATCCTTCGCGTTTCCGGTAATGTCGTTGCCGACAAAAATCATGGCTGCTCGGAAACGAAGTCCTTCGACTAGTTGCGGAGCGTGGATCGCAAGATCGCAATACTTTGCTCCCCCGTAGGCTCGGCGCACGATTTTGTTGGGGGCCATGTCCTCGGAAATGGTGTCCCACAGACGGAAGCTGGAGCTACCCACGCAAAGGATGAAATCGTCGCCACCTTCGGTAGTATTGCTTTGCGACAATTTGGCGACGTCCTTGTCCCACTTGGTTGCATCCGCCGCGTACTTCGTTAAATCGTGTCTAGCAATAAACTGCTGTGAGGCATTCTCGCTGGCCGTTTTTTCCTGACCATTGACCCAGGGTGCGTCAAAAGCCAGGAACGAAAACACGATGGAGCAAATAGAAGGCAACACTGCGTTCAAAAATTTCATGGTGCAATAACCTTTCGTGCGATGAGCATCTGAATGACTTGTTCGGCTAGGTCTTCGGGTGGGTAGGTTCCGCCGGCGAGTTCCAATTCGGCGGACTCGGGCGATTCGTATGGGTCGGAAATACCCGTAAAATTCGGGATCTTGCCTTGGATGGCTTGCTGATAGAGTCCCTTGGGATCGCGGAGGATGCAAGTCTCTAGCGGCGTATTGACGAACACTTCCAAGAAATCACCCATGGCTCCCCGAGATTCCACCCAATGCCTGACGCGGTCGCGATCGACACGGTAGGGGCTTACAAAGGCAGTTAAGCAGATAAGGCCTGCAGAGGCAAAAAGTTGAGTAATGGCTCCAACGCGACGAATATTCTCTTCGCGGTCTTGAGGGCCGAAGCCCAGGCCGAAGCGTTTTGCAAACTCAGGGCCATGGACCGGTTCGAGCAGATTTGGTCCCGCACATAGGCCATGCCTGACATTGTCGCCATCCAGTAGGAAAGTATGTGCACCGAGCCCAAAAAGTCTCTGTTCCACGAGATTGGCGACGGTGCTCTTGCCCGAGCCGCTCAGTCCAGTGAACCAAACGACGCAGCCCCGATGTCGATTGCGATCGAAGCGATGTTGTTGGGTCACGGATTGTTCGTGCCAAACAACGCGTGGGTCTTGACTCATGGGGAGGATTTCGTGAGAGTGCTTGGTTGGTTTTTTGTGGCTGAGCGAGGCCCTCGCTCGTCCACAAGTGTCGCCTTTCGCTCCGCGAAAGTGCGGAGCGTTTACGCACTTTCGCGGAGCGAAAGGCGACAATGCTCGCGGAGCGAAAGGCGACGATACATTGAATCAAGCGTATTATGGTTGCCACGTACGAAAAACGCCACGGGTGTACCGTGGCGTTTTCGATC
>JAYTVM010000122.1:0-27227 GCA_043743995.1 Pirellula sp.
CAGTTCAAAAACCTTTGGTTTCTGAGGCAACATCACGCGGAGCGTGATGGGTACTTTCTTCAGATTCGAAAAAATCACAGCCTCAGAGCGTGCCACCCAGTAGTACGCCAAAACGCATCCGACGGGGAAAAGCACCGAACGGATGAGCCGTGCAACCAGATCCTGGCGACCAGCGAGAAGTGTCCAAAATTCTCACGAATTCCGCTACGACTCCCTTTGGAAACTGCGATACCACTTTGCGATATCTTTGGGAAGCACATGCCAAGGCTCAGAATGGTCCCGTATCCAGGATAGAAAATCACGATAGACCGCCAACCTGGATGGACTATCTAGGTAGTCCGGATGCGTCACCATTAGCGCCATTCCATGCAGACGCTGAATGAATTGCAACTTGTCTCGCCAAATGCGGTCGCTGGTCTCCCTCAACGAAACAAAGAGAGTATGGTCCTGAGGCATCGTGTATGGCAATTCGACAAATTTCCCGGCGGAAAATGGCCAAATTCCTCCAACGCCGCCCGGCATCGGTTGATAGGGATCGACGTCGAAACACGATGCATCGTACTCGATATCTAGCTGCTGCATCCAACGCAGATTGCGGTGCACCATCGGCGAACGAAACCCCACCGCCCCGTAACGTTCGATGGCTTGATTGATCTTTGGGACGCGATCGTCAAAGATTCTCTTGCTCAGAAACAATTGACCGTCGTGATTGTAGCCATGAATGCCTATCTCGTGCCCATTTTTTTTCAAGTCGCGAATCAATCCCTCATCTATTTTGTACTTGTACGGAACAAAATTCCAGCTCGAACGAAATCCGAACGACTCCTCCATTTCGGCTAGTTTGGAAACAAGCGATGCACCTCGCTGTTCCTCGACATCGTGCGTCAACACCAGGGCGTAACTTGCGCTTTCCGGCCAGAGTGAATTCAGGGGTTGGCTAAGCGTTTCCGTGTATTCGTGTAGCGCTTCGGGAATGTACCAATGGCCTCGTGAAGGCAGTCCCCTATTCCGCGTTTTCTGAAACAACTGCCTCGCCTTGATGGGTAGAAACTTGCGAACTTGATAATACACTCGAAACGCAGTTGAAAACCTGGCCTCATTCACGTCTTTGGTGAGGCCGTCCGTAAGCACTTCGTTTAGCCTGCCCTCAAAACAGAACTGAGTTTCCAACTCGCCATGCTTCGAACCAAGAGCCCCTGCCGAGTCGCACTTTGCTAAATCGCCTTTCAAACGTCCAGCAAACAGGTCATCGAACACTTGAAGCAAAATGGTTCGCTGATGCGACCACGCTAGCGACTGCTCAATGCGCGCTCGCCCGATCTCCCCCATTCGAGTTCGCCGTTCAGGTGCATCGAATAGCTTCAAAATGAGCTCAGCAAACTGATCGACGTTGTTCTTCTCAGCATAAAGTGCAGCCTCGCCGGCAGTGATTTCATTTTCCATCGTTCGAAATGCGACCGTAGGCCGACCAACGGCCATATACTCCATCGTTTTGATAGTCGTGCAGCTATCGTTGTATGGGTTGCTTGGGTCAGGCGTGACGCAGATATCAAACGATGCGATGTAGCGGGGCACTTTTTGGAAATCGACAAATCCGGTGAACAGAACATGGTCTTGTAGCCCCAAATCTTCCGTCAGTTTTTTTAGTGATTCAAGGGCTGGTCCTCGTCCCACAAGTACCGCTAGGAAATCAGTCCGCCGTTCGTGGATTTTTGGCAAAGCCCGAATAAAATAATCGACGCCATCTTGAAAACCCATCAATCCGACGTAGCCAAGAATCATCTTTCCTGCGGGCCTCAATTCATCGAGCGGCTGGATTTCGGGAGTAAAACGATCGCTGGGGCCGTTGCGCACAATGTAGCATCGTCGTGGATCGGCACCGCAACGATCGATTTGAATCCTATGCTGCGTTTCGTTGGTGGCAATGAGTGCATTTGCATTGCGGCTCGCGAGTCTTTCAAAAAACCGCAACCCCTTAATGACAAGCGAACTACCCCGACCTTCCTTCTGGGCTTGATAGAGCTCGGGGGAGAGATCGTGCAGATCTACTACAAATTTCTTCCCGCACAGTTTGAAAAAGATGGCGAGCATCGAATTGAGGTCAGGCGGGCAATGAACGTGCACCGCATCGAAACCGTGTCGCATCAAAACCCAAGTGGCGACTAGAAAGGCCATCAGCAAACTGTATGCATACTCGAATAGATAGCCCACCAAACCATTCCACTCTGGAGGCCGCGGATAGCGGTAAACGTGGACCCCCTCGACAAGCTCGTACAGGCTGCGGTTCTTACCCGTCGGGCAAATCACGGTAGTCCGATAGCCCGCCTCGCACAACGCAGTAGCTTCCTGATAGACGCGAGAATCCTGCGGATAGCATCCATTCTCCAGAATCATTAAAATGCGCTTGGGGCAGTGGCTATTTGACATTGATTTTTTCATCGAGGTTGAACAGGCGGTGAAATCCAGCCACGCATGATCTTGTAGGCGGACGATGCGCAACGTAACTTCCATGGTGAATAGACTTTGCGATAGCGTCCAAAATTGGTTAGGACCCCACCGAACTTGGCCTTGAATTTTCCTGGTCCATATTCTTCACCCTCCCAACCAGCGCCTGCAAAGTCGAACAACCAATAACCCTCAACCGAGTACTTTGTAATCGCTTCCCACAAGATCATAGACATAGCCGAGATACCTGGAATGCGCTTCGCTCCGGCATACCAGTAAACCACGCGATTCTTATAGGCAAGGAAACAAGCGACAGCGGCTACTTCCCCCTCATATTCGGCAAAGAAAACACGACAGATATTGTGTGGCATTTCTCGAAATGCAGATTCAAAAAGGCTTCGATCGGCCAGCGGGACTTTGGAGCCCGCGTAACTCTCGGATACTATTGAGTAGAAACGATTCAGTTCGCTAAGCGGCTCAACCTCCCGGACAATCAAACCGCGTCGCAGACTAGTACGTATGTTGTTTCGGCATTTGGGATCAAGCCCCATAAAAAGCTGCTCCTCAGATCTTTGGAGATCCAGCTCGTAGTTGTAATAGCCAAGCAACTCATATTGCTGAAGTACCAAAGGATCTTCAGCCACGGGTGATGCGAAAAGTGGACGCACTTCTGCGAAGAGTGCGCTTCGACGCATGTAGTTGTCGTGATTACGAAGAAGTTGTGCAATTCCTTTGCGTCCCTCGGATGACTCGAGAAAAATCGGTTCTGCGTAAAGGATCGAGCGAGCGGCAATGGAATCCGCCCATTGACCGAGCGTCGAGACTTTTACCGCTACCAACATGGCACAGAGATTGCCCTTCTCGTCGACCGCTCCGTGAGCAAAAGGTCTATGGCGTTTGGTCGAGGCCATCGTCCGAATCATCGCGGAATTATGAAATATGGTTCCCTTCGTATGGCTTTCCACGAAGCGGTCCCACTCAGGCAACTGATCAAACGGAAGGATCCTAAGATCGGTACCCTTGGTCACGACAAACACCTCGCCTCGTCAGGAGTTGCCGCGGACGTGCTAGACATTGCCGCAGTATTCCCACCACCTTGATCGATGAACTTCCGCGTCCACATCTCGACGCTCATAAGCCCCCAAAGCTTCGTCGAATTGTCTGAATATCCGGAAACATGCTCGCGAATCAATTGCTCGACAAACGAAACGTTGAACAAGCCACGCCGCTCAAGCGTTTCTGTCGACAACAAGTCTTGCATCATCGGTCGAGCTTCCTTTCTAAGCCAACGTTCAATTGGAATTGGAAATCCTTGCTTCTTTCTATCTATGATCTCCGCCGGCAATAATCGTCTTGCAACTTGCTTCAGCAGATATTTGCGCTGTGAACCGCGAAGCTTCATCGAGTCGGGTAGCCGTGCAGCGAACTCGACAAGTTTATGATCGAGCAACGGCACCCGCGCCTCCAGCGAATTCGCCATCGTCAGTTTGTCACCCCGAAGCAATAGATAATCAGGCAACCAAAGCTTGCTGTCCGCATAGAGCATCCGGTCCAACGGCGAGTGGGCATCGCAGTTTGCTAAGTGATTTGAGAATGCAGAAGCAGCACCTGCGCGAATCGATTCCACTTGACCGTCCAGCAATTGTCGCTTGGCGTCATCGCCAAACATTGGGAACCAATTCGCGAATCGGGTTGCTTCGTCGCGGATGGACAAGGCCCCTATCGCGATCTTGCCTCGTCTCAATCCCGGCAACGTCGAGGACGCTGCACGCAACCATTTCGCGGCGCCGGTAGGCAATCGCGAGAACCACTTCGAATAACGCTCGCCCGAGTAACGAGCATAACCCGCAAATAATTCATCGCCACCTTCGCCCGTTAAAACCATCTTGACATGTTGCCTCGCGAGCTTCGCAACCATATGCGTCGCAACGGTAGCTTGATCCGCAATCGGTTGGTCGAGATGCCAAAGCACATCTTCGGCATAACTTAGAAAGTCATCCGACGTAATCTTCAGTGTATGGTGCTCGCAACCAAATTTGTCGGCAACCTGCTGGGCGTAAGGCAATTCATCTTGGATCCCTTCACCGCCAAAGCCAACCGAGAATGTCTTGACCGGTGTGCGAAGTTCTTCCGACATCAAAGCCACAATCGTGCTCGAGTCCACTCCACCACTTAAAAAGGCCCCAAAGGGCACGTCGCTGCGTAGATGAAGCCGTATGGACTCACGCAGCAACTCCAGCAGTTGATCCGCATAGTCCTGCTCACTCAAAGTACATTCCGGTTTCGCAAACGAGATATCCCAGTAGCGTTTGATCTCGATTCGGCCTTTGCAAACTCGCATAAAGTGACCGGGTGGCAAAGATTGAATGCCGGCGAACAGAGTGCTTGGCGCGGGCACATACTTGAGGGACAAATACAAACTCAGCGCCTCCATATCCATCGATGGTTTAATGGCGGAATGCTCAAGAATCGATTTGATTTCCGATCCAAAGACAAAATCGCCGTTGCCTTCGGCGTAGTACAGCGGCTTAATCCCCATGCGATCACGGGCGATAAACAGTTCACGGCGGACGTTATCCCAAATCGCAAACCCGAACATCCCTCGCAGTTGATCAAGACAAGCCTCACCGCACTCTTCGTAGAGGTGGACAATGACTTCCGTGTCGCTATGGGTCTTGAGCTGATGACCTCGCGCAATCAAATCGTTGCGAAGCTCCCGGTAGTTGTAAATCTCACCATTGAAAACCACGCCATATCGACCCGACTCGTCGAAAATCGGCTGCTGGCCATCCGCCAGATCAATAATGCTCAACCGTCTCATTCCCATCGCCAATTCGCGATCGATGAGTCGTCCGGCTTCGTCCGGCCCGCGATGGAAAATGGACGCAAGCATCGGTTCGAGTCGTTCAGGCGGAACGCTACGCGTAGAATCGAGACTGAGGATACCGGCAATTCCGCACATGATTAGTTGAAGCTCATTTTGCTTTCGTACAAAGACGTCGAACGATCGTGGCCGTCTTTTGAACATTGTTGGGGGAAAAATACTTTTCCGCCAGCTCGCGATTGCGTTTCCCAAGTTCCTGTCGCAGTTGCTCGGAACCTTGTACCTTACGAATTGCTTCAGCGAGTTGCTCTACGTTTTTTTCCTCCACCACAATCTGTTCCAGGAATTCCGGAATACCGACATGTCGGGTCGAAATAACTGGCTTGCCGCATGCCATCGCTTCGATGATCACACTAGGGAAACCCTCGCCGACTCCGACATCGTCAAAGTGACAAGGCAAACAGAAAACATCGCAAGCATGGTACATCGCGCGAAGGGCTGTGCCAGAAAGTTTACCTAGAAAAGCAACTTGAGATTCGAGCTGGCATTCCTTGACGAACCCGCGAACATCGACCGAATCGGACTCGGCACCTTCTCCGCCAACCACCCAGACTTCGATACTCGGATCGTTCAATTGCTTGACTGCCTGAAACAAGACTCTGTGACCTTTACGTTGAACAAAAAAGCCGACGATGAGTATTACGAATTTTCTGGCAGTTGGACGATAGTCATCGAGATCCATGGAGAGGGAGATAATGTCGATCTTGTCTTCCGGATATCCGAAAAGCTCTTTGAGTTTCTTCCGATTGAAGTCCGAAATCGTGATCAATTGATCACAGGCAGCCAACGATGCTTGGAACAAACCAGGATTCGGATTCTGATATAGTTCATAAGCATGAATCGTGCAGAGCAGAGGTTTGTCGACTAGCAGTTTCGCGAAATAACCAACAAAGAGTTTTCGGTCTCCGAACGTCGCATAGATCGCATCGACATCTTGCATGCTCTTGGCAAAATAAGCGGCCAATAGGAAATCGACAATAGCTCGGTGGTTTATCGCAATCGACAAGGCCCGCAAGTATCGTCCAGGCGAGCGTAAAAAAGCTCCCGGCTGGGCCAATAGGATACTTATCAGCGTCCAGCGGATAACTCTCCAGCTCTCGCGCGGCGCATAAAGGCCCTCGCCAACTTTGGTCGGATAAATGCTGATCCTGACGCCCGTTTGTTCCAAATGTGAAACATCGCGATAGATGAAATGCTCGAGTCCGCGTTTCATCGAGGCCACGATACCGATATGAGGCTGTTGTTGGCTCACGCATTGACTCCAACCGGACGTGTTCGCGGTTGTTTGCGATCCGCAATCGCTTGTCGATAAACGTCCATCGTTGCTTTGGCTACCACCTCCGGCGCACATTCACGGCGAAGCTTGATCTGGCCAGCTTGGCCCATGGCGGACCGCTTTTCCGGTGCCCTCAAGAGTTGCAGGATCGCATCGGCCAATGCATCGGCATCTCTGGGTGGAACCAGCAAACCCGTCTTACCATGGTCAACCATATCCGGAAGCCCCCCTGTGCGAGTCGCAATCACCGGCTTCTGATGCGTGTAGGCTATTGGAATCACACCGCTTTGGGACGCTTCGATATACGGAAGTACCACGATGCTCGACGAGG
Organism: Pirellula sp.; assembly: GCA_043743995.1. Classification (GTDB taxonomy): domain Bacteria; phylum Planctomycetota; class Planctomycetia; order Pirellulales; family Pirellulaceae; genus JBKCUI01. The sequence continues at coordinate 6,937 of JAYTVM010000122.1, forward strand.
CGAACATTTCAGCTCGCGTTTCATCGCTGATCCAATCGTTGTGGACTTCAAAACGTTTCGGGTGGACCATCATGCGACGATATTGTTCAAAGTCATCTCCCTTGCCAGCAATCAAAAATCGCACATTCGGAAATTCTGCCGAGACCTTCGGTTCAGACCGAATCAAGTACTCCAACCCTTTGTATTCCCAGATCCTACCGAAAAACAGAATCGTTCGACCGTCATCGCGATGCTCGACGGTGGACGCCTCTTCGCCAATCGCAATGTGCGGTATGAGATGGATTTTTGAGGGTGCAATATGAAGATCATCGGTTACGGTACCGATAAGACTTTGGCCGTGTACGATTACATGATCTGCTCGTCGGTAACCGAAATCCATGATCGACTGTGGAGTCAGCTTCGATTCTTTATCACCGACGTGTTGTCGTGCGTCATGGATGGTGACAACCAGTGGATACTTCCGAACGCGAGGCAGCGCGAGATTGAAATACAGGTGACCGTGTTGGTAATGAACCACATCAGGAGCAAATTTCTTCAATTTTCCTAGCATCGACAGCACCGTCCGAAGCTGACGAATTGGCTGACGCATCCTCGGTTGCTGAAAGGGTTCGAAACGCACGCGAGAATCGAGCATGGCAAGGTTTTCGGAGTCTTGACTCGATGGCATCATCAACAAAACGTCAGCTTCTTTCACCATTTCGTTCACATGGCGAATGCAATACTCTGGAAAGTAATAGGAGACAAAAGCAATCCTCATGACACCCCAACACTCTCCGGCGTCTTACGTTCTGTAGGACTTGGATTGTTCTGCTGGAAAGATTGAGTGCTGGGTTGTTTTGCAACCTCATGCAACACCATCCAGTCGATGGTTTGCTGGATTCCCTTGTCAAGGTTGAATCGAGGAGAGTAGCCAAGCAATTGATGACTCTTGTGATCGTCATAGCTTGCCTTCCTGGAATAAAGGTCGTTGAGCTCACCAGTGCTAGGGGTGGAATCCAACTCGCCTTTCAATCGCTTCATGAGGCGACTTGCAAAACCACCTCGCAAATAGATTTCCATCAAGCGGTCTTCGAACTTGGCTTTGAAAAAGGATGTGACCGAACCGACGGCTCCCATGACTCGAGTTCGGAGACGCGATTTGGTTGGAGAAATGCGTTGCAACGGAGGCAACTCCAACGCGTCGTTCAGCTTTTGGAAATACGTGTTCCAAGTCGGTCTATCGGGACCATTGACGTTGAACGTTTCTCCCTGCGCTTGGTCCTTGACGAGTGACAAAAAGATCGCTTGAACTAAGTCATCCACATAAACCAAGTTTGCGATCCCTTCGCCTAAGCCATCGAATAGCCCCCACTTGCCGGATTGCAATCGCTTGGCAACATTCACCGACCACGAAGTGCCAAATGGACCGTAGATGAGTGATGGCCTGAGGATCGTCGGTTTCAACCCGCGATCATGAAATTGTAGGCAGAGTTTTTCGGCAGCCAATTTCGAATCTCCATAGGAACCGGCAGTCGGTTTGGCCTGCGTCGATTCGGTGATGATTCCACCTTGGTCCGATCCGTAGGCTTCCGCAGAGCTAAGATAAACAAATTTTTGTATTCGATTGCGAACGGCAGCTTCGAGCAAATTCCTCGTCCCTTCGACGATCGTCTCGCGATCATCCGTATAGGCACAGTGCACAATTGCGTCAACTCCCTTTACGGCAGCATCGACTTGCTCTGGATTCATAATGTCGCAAAGTACCACTTCGACTGGATGGCAAGCGACTTGCGATGCCCGTGACCATTGGCGAATTGCGGCAACTGGCTTGGCGAATTCGGAAAGGGACATTGCCTCGACAATGCGAGCCCCTAGAAAGCCAGCAGCCCCAGTGACGAGAACACGTAAAGGGTTTTGACTTGCCGGAGCAAGAGGACTTGTTAGGTGCTTGTTCCAGTTCATAGGGTAGCTTTTGGCCGCGTTCATGGCTTGTTCCAGCAATTCGATTGTGGCTAAAGTGCTGCGGCCTGAGACAAACGGTTCGGCTTCGCCGTTTACTACCTGGACTAGATTCGCAATGGTCGGTTTTGCAAAATCACAGTATGTCAGTCGATTGCTCGCGCACTTGTATCGCTTTTGGCGACCGTCCTTGAATAGAACTGTGAATTCGTCCCAATCTTCAGCGTCCGCTGCGATCGACCCTAGGCTGCCCGTAATTTGAAAGCCGTTCATCAACTTGCCAAGCCGACTGACCTTGATTTCAATTTGGCATCCCTGGTGTTCCAAGTTGACGGTGGCCATGGCTTCCGGTCCGCCGAAGGAATCGTTTTGCGAGCGCACCAACGTGGGCTTCGCATCAAGCCAGTAACACACCGAGTCGAGAAGATGGACGCCCGTGTCCGACCAAGCTCCCTTTGCACCCAACTGAAAATGATGAGGCGACGCGGCTGGCCAATTAAACTCTACGCCGTCATGGTACTTGATCGACTCGATCTTGCCCAAGGTTCCGGCTGCGATGAGCTCTCGGATCTTTTGATAGGTAGGAAAAAACCTTCGGGTTTGATTGACCGCCAACTTGGCACCCGATTTTTCGCCTGCTTCGACCAGTTCACGTGCTTCGGAGATCGATTCTGTCAACGGCTTCTCGCACAGCACATGAATGCCTTGTTCGAGAAACCATTTGGCGGTTGAATAGTGAAGATGCGGCGGAGTAGCGACGATCACCGCGTCTACCTTGCCGACCAATTCGCGATAGTCTTTGACTGCATGAGCGGCCCCGAATCGCTGTTTCATCGCCGCCAATCGCGTTGAATTGGGATCGGCAAGAGCGATCGATGCAGCCGTTTGAGTGTGGGCAACAAGTGCCGGTAAGTGGTACAGTTCGGCAATCGCACCGCAGCCGATCACACCCATTCGCACCGGAGTATTTATCTTCTTATTCATGCAGGAGCTCGACTTAGAAAGGTGCTTTTGAAAAAGCGAACATCGGACATGCGCACCGCTTGTACTGAGAACAGGAGAGCAACATAAACTGTAGCCGCTACAACAATAACGATTGGCCAGGATGAGTCTTGAACCAGATTGACGGCAACGCCCATGCCGGAGGCCGCGACTAGGACTCTCGCCATGCTTGCAACGATGCCTGGCAATTCGCTCATCTTGGCGGAAAAGGCCAAGTAGCAAATCGTGGCGACAAGTCCTCCGAGAATGCATCCGACCGCGGCACCGATGGCACCGAATTGTCTGACGAGAAGATAGGTTGCAATCGAATTCACGCTCAGGCTGATGGCTGCCACCACCATCGATCGATGTTGTTTTCCCTGCGCGAACAGAACGTGGCTCAGAAATGGATTCAAGAATTCGAGTAACAACACCCAGATCAAGACTCGAAGAATTGGACCCGCTTCGGCAAATTCCTCTTTGTACAAAATGGCGACAATTCGATCTGTCAGGACCGACACTCCGATCACGGCCGGCAACGCAATCGCGCACATCACACGAACCGTATGCTGGAACAACCGGTGAAAAGAATCCTTGGAATCAATGTACATTCGCGACATGACGGGAAAAATGGCGGTTGTAAAACTCTTTGCAACCACGGACCCCAATCGCACGAATTTCCAGGCAGCGCTGTAAAGCCCCACGGCGACTTCGCCCGCCACCCACGAAAGGACTAGCACATCTAGATTGGTGTAAATGGTAGCCATCCAGTTTTCGGCCGCGAAGACGCGCCAACGCAGCAAAAAGCGCCTCGTTGTTCGCTTAGAAAACTGGATCGAGGGAGATGCAATCTGCCGCAGGCTGAACCAATACGCGATCAACAATCCCGTACGAGATACGACCAACACCCACATGAGCTCGATTATTCCGTAGCCGAGCCTAAGCACCAGGACGCTCAGCGCAATTCGCAACAAGCTTTCCACAGCCGTCCCAAAAGTGACGAACTCGGCTCGCTCCCGCGCGACAAATATCGCCTCCAACAAAACGCAGATCGCAGCTGGAAATAAACCGATGCAAGAAACACCGATCGCACGTATCGTATCGTCCGAGTAGCGAAAACCGATCCCAAGCGGAATCATTACCAATGGAGCAAGACAACACAACACAAATACCATGATGGTTGCTGACGTCAGCAGACTGCTCAGATGCCGAGGCCAACGTGCGACGTCTCGGGTCAGAAGGATGCCGATCGCAGTTGCCGTCAGACTAAGAAACAGTTCGAAGAAATGGGTTGCAATTGCAAGTTTGCCAAATCCCTCGACGCTCAGTAAATTGGCAGAATAGAGAACAAACGCGAAGCTAGCAACCATGCGAGTCATGGTTCCGGCCAAGAGCATCAAGGCATTCTTCGAAGTACGCAACGTCTTGCTACGTGACATAGGACGCACCTTCCATTCGCATTTTACGATCGGATGGCTTTAGGCCAATGGCACTCACTTTGTGAATTTTGAGCCTCAATGCGCTAGCATGAGGACCGGAATCGCAGTTGTTTAATGAAGTTCCGGCCCGCACGCTAGCGGGCTGCGGCTCAAAGTGAGTGCTATTGGGCTTTAGGCACGTGTGCTGGTGAATCGCAGCGGTTATACCAAGCACTGTCCAGAGTATTTCCACTTGCGGCCGAGAGTTGAAAATATCTACGAACATGTGGACCATGTGACCCGCGATGGCAGCAGCGCAAGCAAGCCCCAATGGGGAAAGCAGTCGATCGCGAGCAGCCCACGCCGAAAGACCTTGTCGAAGTCCATTTCCAAGTACCAATAGAAAAGCCAAGAGTCCAAAAACACCTGTTTCCACCCATACCAACAAGTATTTGCAGTGGATGGTGTAATACCACTCTGAGCGAAACATTCCAGAATTTGCGACTGGCTCGCAGGCTATATGGCAATTGCCTGCTCCGTATCCAAATAACGGGCGATGGCTAATGGTTTCCATTGCGATGAGCGACAAGTGTTTTCGAGATTCCGCAGAACCCTCGTCATCACCCATGACACGCTTTTGAACAATGTAAGCCAACGGAACGACACCAACGATCGCCAAAATCAATGCAAAGAGGATGGCCCACTTGGGCAACCACCCGCGTAGGTTCATGCCCAATCCGATGACGATGGTTCCAATGCCGACCGTTAGCACAGCCCCTCGAGTCTGTGTCAAAAGCAAAGCCAGTATTCCCGCGGCCATAGCACCAGCGCTCAAGAAGCAGGTTCGCCGCGAGCGAACAGACAGATTGAGTGCCATGACTGGGAGCCAAAGTATCGCCAACAGGCTGCCCGCAACCACCGCGGAATGAAGTGAACCCGCGATTCTACCATCGGGCCATACCGATAGAAGGACCGGCCCAAAACGATAGTCCTGACCCGCGGCGCCGCTGCCGAGCGATGCCAATCCAAAGATCAACAGACTCTGCATGGTCATAGTTGCCGCCAGCATCAAGATACTAAAGACCAAATCTTCGTAGGTTTTTAAGCGATTGGCTAAGTAAAAAAAGATCGCATAAGCTTGCATTAGCAAGAACAAATCGAACATTGCCAATAAGGGCACGCTTGCGGCAAAAATACTTACAGCAACCGTCGATAGGTAGAAGATCTGTGGAATTCCAATCAGGAATTTTTGCTGGCGGTTTTGGCGATGGACTGCCGAACCAGCAAACCAAATTGCATACAAGTACACTAAGCATACGGATGTTATGGATACGTTGAATCCACCGACAGCACCGAGTTCGGCGTCGTGTTGATGGAACATGAAATACTTGTCGAGCTGGATTGGGATTTCGAAAATCCCAAGCCCTAGTGCCGCACGTTCGTGCCACGATAGATTCAAGGCCGCGCAGCCTCGAACCACATGGTAAGTGGACTTTGGCGGATAGACAACCGATATGGATTGTGACACTTTATTGCTTCGTCGAGTTAGCCTGCGTTCGAAACCATCTTGGAACCGAGATGCTAACGAAGCAATCCTCTGAGCCAGATAGGCAAATAGGTCCGAGACTTGTTGAGAATGATTCCGACCACGTCCGCGTTGCTGGCCTCCAATTGACGGATCAAGCGCTTGGCTTCCACCATGCCAGTCTTCTCGGATTCAATGACAACAATCACATGGTCAATATGCTGGGCAATCGAAAGGGTTTGATCCGGCCGACTGGCTGGAGGCAAATCGACGATGACCAATGCGTTCGCATCTCGCAATTCGTTTAGGACTCTCATCACTTCTAGAGGTTCTGCTTCAAAACGGCGATTGGATCTAGTGGACGACCCAGCAATCAAACTAAGTGGCCGTTTCTTGAAGTGTTGCACACAGTCCTCTTGGTCCGCTTCGCCAGAAACCAGTTCCGCAAAGCCAGGCGATCCGTTTAGATCAAAGGCTGAAGAGACCGTTCTCTTGGTAAGATCGAAGTCGATCAAAGTGGTACGAAGTCCCGCGTCCTCGCTGCTAGCCAGGGCCAATCCTACCGCCACGGTACTCGCACCGCCGCCCTCTTCCACTCCCAAAATCCCAATGGTCTTGCCCTGGTATTGATTGCCATTGATCATAGGGCGCGACAGCAGTATCTCAGACAGAATCGAACGGCAACTGACACGGATATCTACTAAATGCTGCGGGCGTGGGAACCGACGTAGCTTCGCAAGTCGAGCACTGAATGGAATGGTCGAAAGCACGGGAAGTTCCAAATCCCTTTCTACATGCTCCGGTGTCCTGAAGGTCGTCGATGTCATTTCACGCATGAAAACCCAACCGATTCCTCCGAACAGACCCATCAAGCCGAACGCGGCCGCCAGGACTGGTTTCTTAGGACTGACTGGCCTTTCGACAAAACTCGCGGGCTGAAAAACACCGATGCTCGAAATGTGCTTACCTCGAAGCTCATCAATCACTCGCGCTTCTTCTTGTTTTTCTTGAAGCAATCGCAGACTCGATTCCGAAACGGCTATTTCTCGATCGAGCTGTCCAAGCATGACTTCGAAGTCTAGAAGTTCTCGGATTTCTTGCTGCTTGGTTTCTCGTTGCGATTCCGTTTCGGCAATCATGGACTCTAAGCCTGCAACCGCGGTCTTCGTTCGCTGCAAGTCTTCCTCGATCCTGAGCCGGACGGGATTCAGCGTCGTGCTATGATCCTCTCGCTCACTTTCAAGCTTACTGAGAATCAGCTTTGCGCCCGTTAGCTGTTCGCGAACTTGCCCTAAACGTGCGTGGGAGGGTGTGTACTGCGAAGCGAGTCGCGATTCTTCCATTTCCAACTCATACAATTTGTTGCGCATCAAGCTCCATGTCTGGTCCCCTTGTTTTTGCTTGGTCGCGACGATTTCCAATTCCGCGGACGAGGCTTTTCCTTCCAAATCGTTGATTTCAGCCATCGATTGTTGAAGCGAACTCTGTGCGGAAAGCAAACTCTTTTCAAGCGATCCTAGCTGCGAGCCAAGCGTTTCATGTTGCGCCGCAACCGAAGAGATCTTCCTTTCCTTCAGCAGGCCGCTTCGCTTCATCAACATGTCACTCAGCTTATGTTCCGCTTCCTTGGCTTGTTCCTCGAAAAAGGAGAGAGACCCTACGGTAGCTGAGACCTTGACGTGTTCCTCGAGGAATTCATCCGTCAGGGTTCGAGCGATTGCTTGTGCCATCTCAGGCGACTTCGAATCGGCTCGAATCGTAAGCACCGTCGATTTCTTGGGCGCGTAGATGGCGATCGTTTTTTGGAGTTTCTGTACCGCCAATTCTTGATCGCTAACCGTGTCGCGAATCCCAGTCGCTGTGTAGGCGAAATCGACAACATTGGAAACTTGTTTCGAAAGCCACTGGGAAATGGAAGTCTTGCCTGAGCTCTCTGTTGTTTCTGTCGATGGCACGCTACCGTTAATGACCGATTCAACCCCAAGCTTGCCGACGACCAATTCCGCAAGCTGTCGACTCGAAAGGATTTCCAAGGCCGAATTGACCTCTTCCTCTTGCGTTTTTTGCATAAGAAGCGTTTGGCTCGTCGTTGCTGTTGGGTCTAACGCGATTGTCTCACGCCCGACACGCAACATCAATTTCGCTTCGGACATGTAACTCCGTGGCCATGCGAGCAAAGCCACCCAAGCCAACAGGCAGGAGACCAACAGGGTTGAAAGGAGAAGCCATCTATGGACAAAGAGAATCTCGATATACGAGGCCAAACTAGCAATCCGTCCCATATGTTCTGAGTCGCGGCGATTGGTCCGTGCGGGTGCACGCGTCGAACGCTCGTTGGTATCGCGAGCAAGTTCATGAGCCAATTGCAAATCAACTCGACGGCGTGAAGCCGAAATATCGGTTTGGATTTCTAGCCCGCCTTCGGGGGTCGATTGAGAATCAATCATGTTCGCGAAACCTCATGCATACGGAAGGCCCGAATCGAATCGCCGATTCGCGAAACGTGTTGTTTAGTCATTTCTGGATACATAGGCAGCGACACAATTTCGTTCGCAAGCTGAGAACAAATCGGCAGATCCAGCGGAAACGTCGTCGAACCCAGGAACGGTTGTGCGGTATGGAGAGGATTCGGATAGTGGATGCCACAGGAAATGTCGTTTTGCGCTAAGTGACTAATCAACCGATCGCGTTGTGGATGGCGCACCACGTACAAATGATAGACGTGGCGAACGCCGTCCCTTTCCTGCGGGAGAATCAAGTCCGTATCCGCTAGTTCTTCTTGATACCATTTGGCAACTTGTCGTCTTTGCTCCGTCCAATTCTCGATGTGTTTCATCTTCGTCAATAAGACGCAAGCCTGAAGCGTATCGAGGCGACAGTTGTATCCCAACATGTCATGCCTATTCTTGATCCGTTGCCCATAGTTCCTCAACAACTTCAGTTTTTCGGCTAGCTTGGGGTCGCGCGTCGTATTAGCCCCGCCATCGCCAAAGGCTCCTAGATTCTTGCCAGGATAAAAACTGAAACAACCGATATCACTTAATGAGCCGCAACGTTGGCCATCGATCTCGGCGCCGTGCGATTGCGCGCAGTCTTCGACGATACGCAATCCATGTCGATCTGCAATCTCACGAATTTCCTGCATTCTCGCAGGCTGTCCAAACAAGTGGACAGGAATAATCGCCTTGGTTCGTTTGGTAATGGCTTCTTCGATAAGGTTCACATCGATATTGAAGTCGGTAGGGTCGATATCCACAAAAACCGCAGTGGCTCCGGTATACGCAATCGCGAACGCCGTCGCGACGTAGGAGTTACCGACCGTGATCACCTCGTCTCCCTCGCCAACGTCTAAGGCCCTCAAAGCCAAATGAAGAGCGTCTGTGCCGTTGGCAACTCCGACACAATGTGGGACTTGGCAATACTCTGCAAACTGTGTCTCAAACTGCTCAACTTCTTCGCCCAAGATGTATCGCCCCGCGTCGATGACGGCGGACATGCGCGACAAGACTTCATCCCGTATCGCACGTGATTGGGTTGCAAGATCGACAAGAGGAATGGAACTTGAGTTAGAATGCATTGCTAAAACCTAAAATTTCCGAAAGGAAACAAAAACGAGCCCTAAGGAAAAACGGGACGACAAAACTATAGAGACTGGTCCATTACCAGCTAGTCAATAGTAATCCGTTCGTCCGGGTTCCCATATTTGTCTCGTAGAACTTTGAGTTTACTCATTCGAATTGCCCCTGTTTCTCCGCAAAACCTGCACAAAGCTACGTCGAAGGCCTCGGCCATCGGCTGGCCACAAGTGCATACGACCCCCGATTGTCGTGCTGGAGATCCCAACATCAGGGCAAAGGGCGGCACGTCCCGAGTCACCACGGCACCAGCCCCAATCACACAATACGGGCCAAGCTCAAGTCCAGGACAAATCGTGGCACCCGCTCCGATAGAGCAGCCCTTTCGGACGATGGTCGTAGCTAGCCAATTTGCTCGCAAGGAGTATCTCGTTTGAGCCTCCGCCATCCGAGGGGACCGAGGGTACCGATCGTTGGTAAACGTCACTCGTGGGCCAATGAACGCATCGTCCTCGATCGTGACACCCTCCCAAACACATACCTGATTCTTAACGGTAACGTTGTTCCCAATCGTTGCCCCGCTTTCGACGAATGCATGGTCACCGATGTTGACATTGCAGCCAATCTTTGCACCTTGCATGACGTGCGCGAACGCCCAAACACACGTTCCGCTACCGATTTGATCTGTTTCAACGAGTGCCTGTGGGTGAATCTTCATAGGGTGCAAGATCGCAAAGTGAAATCGATTTTAGCGAACGCTTTTCGCTCGAGTCTTGCGTTTGGCGGGATTGGGTTCGGGGAGTTTCGGTTTGGGGAGTTTGAGCGACGCCAATTCGACGGGTTGACCATTATTCAACAAACTTTGATGGGCAGCCTCCAGCACTTCCACCACGGCCAAACCGTTTTCGCCACCAGTCAGCGGTGAAGTTTCTTCTCGAATGCAACGCACAAAATCGGCGCATTCGGCTTTTAATGGTTCTCGTTCTTTGACGAATGGGCAATAGCTCCCTCCATATCGGTACGCGATTTGGAAGTCCGCGAAATCGCCTGAATTCGGCGGAGCTTCGATGCCTTTGTCGTGTATTTTTATTTTCTCGTGTTCCAAGTCATCGTAAACCGCCATTTTCTTGTCACCGACAACGGTTAACACACGCTCTTTTCTTGGATCGAGCCAGCTTACGTGAATCATTCCCATGGCCCGATCGCCAAAACTCATCGACAGATTGCAAACGTCGTGAATACCTGGCTTGAGCAGATCGATCCCTGTACAACTGACGCGATCCGGTTGAGCATCCAACAGGTGCATCATCATCGAAATGTCATGCGGAGCAAGATCGTATAAGGCGCTCACGTCTTTTCGGACCGGCCCCAAATTCAGCCGACGACTGCTGATGTAATTGATGTTGCCGAGCTCTCCGGAGTCAACGATTGCCTTCAAGGTTTGAACAGGAGATGAGTGAAGAAAGACGTGCCCAACAAAAAGCGTGCAGTTGTTTCGTTCGGCTAATTCGATTAGAGCTCTGCATTGCTCAGATGTCTTCGCCAGCGGCTTCTCGATAAAGACGTGAATTCCTTTCGACAGCGCTTTGGCTGCAAGTTCGTAATGGGTGTTGGTCGGTGTTGCAATCACGAGCGCATCTACGATATTTCGCGATAGTAAAGCATCATAGTCTTCGATGGGATACACGCCCGGGTAGCGATCCTTGATGCGAAACAATTGGTCGTAACTTTGGTCGCAGACGGCCGTTACTTTGCAATCACTCAATTCCGAAAAGCACCGAACGAGGTTCGGTCCCCAATATCCCAGTCCTACTATACCGATACGAATCATGATGAGAATTTCTCTAAAATTTAATATTGCGACAACGTCAGTCGATCCAGGGTGAAAACTTATTTATTGCCTTTATTCAGGATTAACTTGATGGTCTTAACCAGAATCCACAGGTCCAACAAAATCGATCTGCGTTCAATGTAGCGAATATCCAGATCAACCATTTGGCGAAACGTTAACCGATTTTTACCACTTACTTGCCACAATCCCGTAATGCCTGGAGTGACCTCGAATCGTCTTAATTGCCACTCCGGATAATCTTGCCAATCGAGCACATCGGGGCGAGGCCCAATCAGACTCATCTCCCCCCGAATCACATTGAGCAATTGAGGCAACTCGTCCAACGACGAACTTCGCAAAAACCCACCCCATGGAATCATTCGCGAACTCAAATCAGGTTTTGCCGCGACAGCATCACTGCTGGCTAGTTCAGCCACAAACTGCCGATGTTCGTGCGTGACGTTGATCGAATTTGCTTGGTGCAAAGTCCGAAACTTGTAAATCACAAAGTATTTCCCCATTTCGCCCAAGCGCTTCTGAGAAAAGATCACTGGCCCTGGGGAAACACACCGGATGAAAAGCCCGATCAACGCCAGTATTGGCATCAAAACAACCAACAATAAACTCGCAGCGACTATGTCACACAATCGCTTCCACCACGGCATTCGACGATGCCGCAATTTCGACAAGGCAAAGGTTCGCAAGTCCGACTCGCTAGGAGCAATTGACGCGCACGAACGTTCCATCATTTGTTCGTTGATCTCTGATTCAGAGATCAATTCGATCGACATTACTGGAACCGTAACCTGAAGCACTTTGAAACCTTTGCGTGGGCGTTTGCAATTTAACTTGGAACTCTTTTAACGGGGTTCAAGAGATTGAGCATTCTAATCGACCATGAAATTTTTTCAAGAAGAATGGAAAACTCACCCAACTTCAATTAAACGAAAAGCGAGATAGAACATTTCGTGTTATTTGCTGGGCTTGCGGGTTGACCACATTTAAATGGCTCCAGCCAGCGAATAAATCATCCAACCCCCATGCCCATTGCATACTCCCGGTCGCAAAAACATTAGCTCCGCTGGAATGTTGATAAATAGTCATGTTCGAATACCCCTGGGTGTCCGGATTGTTCACCGGAGTCGCCGCCAAAATAACGGTGTCGGCTTGCCCAATTCCAAACCTGGAGTCGGCTTCGTAGCCAACCAATCCCGGAAGTTTGTCCCCATCCCGTAGGCCTGTCCCCGCAAATGCCCAGTGGTTCGTGTTGGTGACAACCATGTCCGCATTCACCGGATAGTGTTCAAATTGCACGCCAATCAACGACTCCTCCGGAAGACTAATGATTTCATCCCGAAATCTCACCGTCGTCTGAATCGCAGTGCTCGCATTGCGACTAAAAGGATCCAATGCTTGGTCCTTGTAGCATGTCATCGTTCGGTTAGCTTTTCCATCGCTCGCTTTTTCCAAGCGAATTTGCCAATAGGCTGTGTTCGCGCCGAGAAACCCTAAATGCCTGCCCGTGTTGCGCTCGTACTCCACATTAAATCGCATATCGAGAGTCCAGTATTCATCGTGCCCAACGGACAGGAAGGAATTCGCGCGATAAAACACATTTGGGTTTTGATGCGTATCAATATTGGTGCAGTAGGTAACGTCATAACCTTCGCGCTCCATGAATCGCAACGTATTTAACTCCCAGCCTGACCAATCATTGACAATATCTCCCGAACCGTAAGCATTGTAAGGACGATTGAAAGAGACTTTGTAAGCTCGTTTGCCATTGGTGCTATTGTGTTCGTAAAGCGATTTGCCTCCCCAATTGTTATATGCTTGGGACGTCGTTACGCTGGATTGAAACAGATGCACCGCAATCCGTGTATCGTCTCGCACCACAAATGGAATATGCGAAGTGACTCCGCTGCTGGTGGTAAGCTTGGCAATGTAGATTCCTGTCGTCCAAGCGCTTGCGCCTGAGGGGACCGTGACGGAATACGGCGTTTTCCATTTGCATTCGCAAAGACCAGTGATCGAGTCCACCGCTGGAATGGCTTGTCGGATTCCTGTTTGCGTAGCAGTCTTAACCAATCGACCGCCTGCCCCGCCGTACCAGCCCAAACGATAAATGTCGATCGTGTAGGTTTTCGAAGCGGTATTGACATAGAAACGAATCGTTCCACCTGGCGCGACGCTCGTTAAGTCTGCATACCCTTCGATCTCGCGATTCTGGGCTTGGTTATTTGGAAACCAGTTGCTCGTTCCCGGCTTTGCGTTTTCAATCACAATCGGGTTCGCTGCTGCCGCTGCCTCTGCGTTCCGACCGATTGCTAATCCAGCTAACGACGCGCCAGCGACCCCCAAAAACTCCTTGCGGTTGATCCGTCTCGACATTTCAATTCTCTCGTGTTGTGGTGTCTCGTGTTGAGTGCTTTGCGACAGCTCAATTTTCGGGCAGCGAAACTCGTCAAGAGTTTCGGACTGCTTGGCGATAACCGAAAATCTAGAAGACTTTCGCTACTTGGCCTTCGCTACCTGGACAACCAAAATTTTTAGCCGTTACAAAGCACTGTTGCGTTTATTCGCAAAGTCATCGTATTCGTAACAAATTACAATTGCAACGCTTAGCTAGCGATTCAGTCGATAAGATCGGCTAATCATAGCGAAAACGGGGATTTCCCCCTTCAAGTCTATGGTTCGACCATCATCCGATCAGTTCTGCGATCGGTTTTCCGTGATCCACAATCGGTGTTGGACGGCCATTAAAATCCTTAATTAGCGTGTTGGCTGCGTCAATTCCAAGATGGTGGTAAATCGTTGCCAGGAAATCACCGGCGGAACAAGTCCGTTCGATGGTGTCTTCGCCGCGTTTGTCGGTGGCACCGATGAAGCGTCCGGTCTGGATTCCACCGCCGGCCCAAATGTTGGAAAAAGCCCGCGGCCAATGGTCGCGGCCAGGCTGCTGCGTCCCCGCTGGAGCACTCGCATTTCCTTCGCCTGTGCTGGCCGCATATTCGATTTTCGGCGTGCGCCCAAACTCACCTGTTACAACCACTAGCACGCGTTTGTCGAGCCCTCGTTGATAGATATCCTCGATGAGCGCCGAGACAGCTTGGTCGTACGCGTGAGCACGAAACCGCATCGCGTCGAAAACGTGATGATTGACGGCATGATCATCCCAGTTGCTGACGCGACCACAAAGCGGACCGCTTAGACTCGTCGTGAGAACCTCAACGCCTGCCTCTACCAATCTACGCGCCATCAAGAGCTGCTGGCCCCATGCGTTGCGACCATATCGGTCACGTGTTCGATCATCCTCCTTGGTTAAATCAAATGCCTCTCGCGTTTTCGGATTGGTCAACAACGTCATGGCCTGCGCTTCGAATTGATCCAATGCCCCCAACTCACCCTGTCGATCGAAAGCGCGTTCAAGCGTGTCAAGACGCTGACGCAATGATGATCGACGATCCAGTCGACGGATTTCATTTTGATCCGACAAGCCAATATTCGGCACCGAAAAGGTCGGCGAATTCGGGTCGCCATTCACAGTAAATGGCGAGTAAGCGTCCCCTAAGTAGGCTGGACCGTTGTACTCCAATGGCGGATTGATGCCTGCGTAGAGTGGCAACGGATTCGATCGCGGACCGGCCTGCGATCGCAGGTAGTTCGTAACCGTCATCCAATCCGGAAACTTGGGTTTAGGTTTGTCGCGAGTGTCGGGATCACCCGAAAGCATCTGCATCGAACCAGCAGGATGCCCGGCCGCCGTTTGACGCATCGATCTCAGCACCGTGAGCTTGTCCGCGATACGAGCTTGCATCGGTAGCAGTTCCGTGAATCGCAACCCTGGGACCTTCGTCGAGATTGTCGAAAAAGGGCCACGATACTCGCTGCTTGCCTCTGGTTTGGGATCGTACGTATCAAGATGCGAACATCCACCTGGTTTCCAAACCATGATCACCGCCGACTTCTCTCGTTGCGGTTGCGAATCGGCTTCAAGCTCCTTGGCAGTAGCCGTTTGGAGTCTCAGCAGCGCAGGTAGACTTAGGCTTGCGAATCCAGCTAGTCCCATCCGAATAAAACCGCGCCGTCCATTTGTACCGAAAGGAGTTGGCCCTGAACAAGGGACAACCGACGATGCATGAAAGGGATCGTTCATTTTGGCTCCGATGGTTTAACGCGAATGGCTATCGGTTCGGACAGGACTATATCCACGGTATCTTTTGGGACAGGTTTCTCTTTGGCAGTCGTTTCACCGCTTTGGTATTTCGCAACGGCACTGCCGTAAAAAGCAATAAGATAATCGCCTGGTGAGGTCTTGAGCGCGGCTAGATCCAATGTCACTTCCGAACTGTCCGATGCCAGGGAGACATCGAAACGGGGGACTTGTTCAAAGCCTACCCCGGATGTTTTCAATTGCAAAACCGAACCGGAGAACTCGCATCGGCGAGTATGCTGCAATGGAATGCTGAGCTTCTGGCCCACCGTCGCCTCCCATACTTTTTTCTCTTTTGCAGCGATCGAAACAGGAGCAAATTCAGCTCCAGTTACAGAAATGGGTAAGCCTTTGCAAAGTCGAGGACTAGGGATTTCGCCCCATGAGTCCACGATCGGCCAAGCCATGGTTGCCATTTGGACCGGCCGCTTGACTTCACCACCATTGACCTGCGCCTTGCCGAAAAACGCAACATTCGCCAAGCCTTTTGGGGCATCTTCATGGGCCGTAACCAACATAATACCGCGCGTCTTTCCCGCAGGGATTTTCAAACCCTGAGCGGTCACACCGTCCGGCAAGTCTTCCATCACCAGGTCAATATCCCCGTCGAACCCATCGCGTCGTACCGCTACGACTTCAATGGCCACTGTAATTCCACCTCGAAGTGCAAGCGGTTTGGAAACGGCGTTGCGATCGCCATTGCGAAGCTCCATATGAAGCCCCCAACCAGCCAGCGCGAAGTCGGGAGCCGCTTTTCGAAGAATCAAACGGTAGATGTTTCTGGCATCATCGCGGGTGCCACCAAATAAATCCGATATCTGGAGCCGATGCACTCCGTCTTCTTTGATTTCAAGTTTGCCAATGATATCAAGCGAGCCGCCATCGTAGGGCGGACCATCGTAAGCATAACCGTTGCTCGAGGGCTTCATTGGACTAGCGATGTCACTGAACTCCGCCACGTCCGTTATTTTTTCTTGCGTCCCTTCGAAAGCAACGTGCTGAACAAACACCGACGGATCGGTCGGTCGCCCCAATCGTTCGGACGAAACCTCCACCCACCAAACATCTCCCTTTGTCGCCGTGAACTCAAATGTGTCGACATCGGCTGCGGGATAGAAGCTTCCTGAGACATCGCAGGGAAGCGAAAGTTTTTGCGCTTGAGCATGCAGGTTATTTGGTTCCAATTCCAACAGAATGGAGCCTTGAACAAGCCCTTCGGGCGGCCACGAAAACGAACTGACCGTTCTAGTCGTAGGGAACGCAGGGACCGGTTCGTCTAACCGCAGTTCTTGGAGTGTCAATCGATAGAAATAGGCAGGCCCCCCTTTGAAAGTCAGGTCATGTATTTTTAATACATGCTTACCTTCGTTGGTCGCGGTGAAGTCGAGTGTACCGCCCCGGCGTTCGACCACCAGATCGCGACCATCTGCATCTGCAATAATCAAAACAGCGTCTAACTTGGAGTCAATACCGCGAGACGAGCAGTTCACAATGTAGCGATGACCCATTTGCACATCGAAGGAATAGTGGTCGATCGACTTGTCCGTCATGACAGCGTTGCAAATGGAATTCACCGTCAACGCCATCGCCTTGGCCAAGTTCGTGGTGGGGGTTGCTTGTGAAACTTCCGGAAGCGTCCCAACTGAGAAAACGCGTGAGGACGATATGCCGAGCCTCGTCATCACTCTCGCTTCGTGAATCCCACAGGGCGCATCGGCGGCTATGTTCACAATGTACTTATTAGCCTCAACCTGACCATTGGCATCGATTTTTCGCGTGGCGATGAGGCTGGGATGGGTGAATAGCAATTCGCCGACACCATCAATGTTCTCGCCGGTGATTGCGATCTCCACTTGAGTTCCGACGGTCCCGCCCATCGGATTGGTAGTCAGCAATCGCGGCAGAGGCAAGCCGACGGTTTGAGCCGTCACCCAAGTGGTCATGGCAATCGTGACTGCGCAGAAAGTGATTACGCCGGTAATCGCTCGAAGGCAAAACGTTTTCATAGGTGGTAGGTTTCCAAATGCATGTCGCCCAATTTCTAATCCTACCCAATTGCTAATCCTAGTGGTTAAACAAAAACTCTTTCGTATTGATCAAGGCCCAGATCAAGTCTTGAAGACTTTCCAGATTGGCTTTCTGCGGATCGACAGGCTTTCCCGCTGCGTCCAATCGAGGTTCCGCGAGAAAGTCGACGCCCGCTATTAGTTCGTCCTCTCGCGGCTCACGAGAAAAAGCGACCGAATACAATTCGCGAATCTTCTCTTCGACAGACCGGTCGGACCTCGCAAGCCGATCCGCTCGACCGTTGCTTGTTCCCAGCTTGGACTTCATGTCCTTGGCATTGATCAAGTGCAGGCTTTGCGCGAGGCTGGAGGATTGAACTCGTTCGCATTCGCAAACGCTTTCATTTTCTGGCCGCCCAAAGACTTTTAAGAACGCCGACCCATTGTTGTAACTGTTGTCCGGCAGAGCGATCGCCCGCGTGCCGCTCGGAAGATTCGGAAACTCCGTCCTCGAACCGGCCAAATCATCGATCGCATCCAAAAACACCTCGGCTTGTAGTCTTCGAGGGTAGTAGCGTGAGTAGTTCTGTTGATCGGCAATGTTGACTTGATTGGGGATGGAACTCAATTGATAAGCGTTCGAGCTCGTAATTGCTTTGACCAAACTTTTCAGGTCAAAACCGCTTGCGATAAAATGTTGCTCCAAGGCTACGAGCAGTTCGGGATTGGATGGTGGATTGGTTTCGCGAATGTCATCCTCCGGTTCGATCAAGCCGCGTCGAAAGAAGTGTTTCCAATAGCGATTGACGACGGCCTTGGCGAAATACGGATTGCTTGGCAAACTCATCCAATCGGCGAGCTTGAGTCGCGGGTCTTCATCGGGCGCGATGGTTGGAATCGCATCGCCCAGAGCTGCTGGTTTCAGCGATTGGCCTGATTTGATATTTGTGGCGATCGCCATGCCTCGCTTATGAAAGATCATGTCTTCGCCGCGCGTGGCGGTAGGCTTACGACCGACTTGAGTGAAGAAAGCCGAAAAACTGTAGTAGTCGTCCTGGCTCCAGCGTTCAAACGGATGATGGTGGCACTGAGCACATTGCATCCTGACACCGAGAAAGAGCTGAGCCACGTCTTCGACTTGTTGCTTCGGCTCCTTCACTCGTTTGTACCAAACCACGGGCGGATTGGCGATGACCGTTCCGGTTGCGGCCAATAGTTCCCGAACCATTTGGTCGTAAGGTTTGTTTGACAGTAAGCTGTCTCGCACCCAGGCGTGGAAAGCAAAGTTAGAAGTGATATCGCTCGCGTCATCGCGACGGTTTTTCAACATGGCCGTCCACTTGTTGGCAAAGTAGTCGGCATACTCCGAGCTCCTCAGCAGTGTGTCGATCAATAGCTCGCGTTTGTTGGCTTCGTGGTTTGAAAAAAAGTTAGTTCTTTCTTCGTCCGTTGGTAATCGGCCAGCAATATCCAACGACACGCGACGCAAGAAAGTCGTATCGTCGCAAATGGGAGACGGTGGGATTCCGAGTTCTCTCAAATTCGCAAAAACAGCGTCATCCACAAAATTCTTGGATGGGGGCAGTTGATCGGTCAATGCACCAAGGGGCGTCACCGCACCAAGGGGCACAGCCGCATTGAATACGGAGACCTTGCTCTGATAACGAACCATGACGGCAACCTTGCCAGGCAGATCATGGATGGTTACGAGCCCCTTAGCGGAAACGTCCGCCATGGCACTGTCGTTGGATTCGAACAAAGCAGTGCTCGTCACATCTCGTTGCCGATTATTAGAATAGCTCGCGATGACTTTCAGTTGTTGTTGTGAACCTGACTTCACCGATGCGCGATTCGGTTGGACTTCGACTGAAACCAACTGGGGAGCGGTTTCGGCGTCATAGCCTGCCCCTTGTCGGATCCAATTCAGAAGTATTGAATATTCCTCGGACGGATTCTCAATACGAACGCCGCCTCCATGCGATATTCTGGCAGTCGACTTCAAAAGCAACAGGCTGCTTTCCGGGTCCGCAAGCGATAGCCTTCGGCCGCGGCTATCCTTGACCAAGTAGTCAAAATCTTCCTTCGGCTCAAATCCAAGCAGCGATAGCCGAAATCCATTCTGACCATTTCCGGCTTTGGCATGGCAAACACCTGCGTTGCAGCCCGCTTTGGTCAAAAGTGGAACAACATCGTTTACAAAGCTAATAGGCGTTGGAATCTCTTGGCTGAGAATAGATGTGCATGCAAAAGTCGAAAAGAAACCAATCGCCATGATTGCGAACCTAACGTTTCGCAGTCTGCAACGAAGCCTTTCAAGTCGTTCAAAGCCGGCCATACCGTCGTCGTTTCAGGCCTGAGGGAGGGATGTGACCTTGGATCTTGGTCACTGGGGGGGTGGGAGTTCGACTCGTCGAACCACTTTATAATAGTTCAAATGCATGCCCTCCGTCAATCCTTTTGTGGTTCTCCCCCTTGCCTCGCATCTATCAAATTGGATTGAATATCCAAGCTGGCTTTCTCTCTTGCATCGTACCTCTGCTTTTCCTCCGTTATCTCTCGAAAGGCATTCAATTCACCTTTTGCCCGCAGAAACTCCAATTCTGGAAGTAACTCGCGTAATTCTTCGACCGTATGTTCGCTCGCGTTCTTAATCCAGTATGCCCATTGCTCCAGAACACCTGCCCCTCGCAGTGCTCCACTATTCGTATTGTACTTGGCGAGTTCGACCGTGTGAATCTCAATCGAATCTTCTAAAACCTTCCCACTCTGCCGGTCAACGAGCTGAAATTGGTGATGCAATTGCT
>JAYTVM010000123.1:0-2176 GCA_043743995.1 Pirellula sp.
CGTGATTCGTTGCAGGGCTTCTTGCTCGCGCTCACTAAGAAGTTCCCAATTGGCGTTCGGCGTTCCGAAGTGTGCCAAGATTCGCTCCAGTGACTGATAGCCGTAAGCGTGGTACTCAATGCCTCGTTGCATGGCTGCCAAGCCATCTTTCTTGGGATAGCCATACAGAAGTGACAAGATCCGTTGGGTTTCGTGTCTGCCGTTCCGGCACTTACGAACGATTCCATCGAAGTACTCCAAGGCCACTTGGCCCCATTGTGTGTACTTTTCGCGAAGGACAGCGAGCTGCTCATGATGATCGCGTGGAGGCCGATGGCTGTCTTGCAGTTGCTTCTCATTTCGGCCACGTGCCAAGTTATGAGCGGCCACCCGTTCGATCGATGGGTTGTAAATTTCCAACTGATCTTCCAAGATTCGAACCGGTAGCATTTGCCCAATCAGTCGCCACGGGGCACTGTACCGATTGTCGGCGTAGTTAATAAATCCTTCGCTATCCACTTTGCGATAGACGACTTGAGCCGTGTCGAAGCGAATTGCCGGTAGGTAAATCAGATGTGGTTTCTCTTCTTCGTGAAGTTCCCGCGGCGATCGCTTGGTTGTGCCGTGGATGCGTCCATCATTCATTTCTAAGAGCCACCAACGCGCCACCTCGTTCAGATGCTCCAGTGATCGGAAGGTGCGGCCATTGAGGAGATTCTTTTCGGCATAGTCGAATGGACGCTCGACTTTACCTTTGGTTTCCGGACGTCTCGGTTCGCAAGCCCAAGGCTTGAACCCATAGTGCGTTGCGAACGACAAGAAGCGAGGATTGTAGATCGGCTGACCGTCTTCCCAACGAGTCACGACCACTTTCATGTTGTCGTAAAGGCAAGTGGCGGCAAGACCACCAAGATGTTCGAAAGCGGCGATGTGTTGTCTGGTTGTCGTTTCAAAGTCTTGCCGTTCGGTAAAACAGATGTACTGCCGCCTGGAGTAACCTAAGATATAGCTGAAGAGCTCCACGCGACGACGACCTTCTTGGGTAAACTCGATCGTGTAAGTAGACCAATCCATTTGAGCCTGAGCACCTGGCGGAGTTTCGAATCGAATCACCGGCGCCTTAGGCTTGGCTCGATGCTCTTTGAGATAAGTGCGAAGCGTAGAGTAGCTGCCGCTATACCCGAGTGCTCGCAGTTCTTCGAATGCTCGCTGGCCGGTAATGTTTGGGTAACGTTCTAGCAACTGCTTTAGCGGATCCAGGAACAGTTCGAGCTTCGACTTGCGAGTCAAACGGGCTGGGCCGAAGCAAGCTGGCGGTGAGTTGGACGCATCGGGTTGAGCCGCTTCAGACGCAGGCGACTGCGTTTGAGCGAGATGCTGTCGAATGACGCTCGCGATCGCTGCACGGCCCAAGTGCAACTCTCTGGCCATATGGCGCACGCTTTGATGGTTCTTCCACCGAGTGATAATGTTGTTCTTGATGAGTGGATCCACGATCATGGTTGCTGTAGTTCCTTGATAAAGTCGGTTGTTGACTCGGTGAGAATGGACGCTTCGTTTTGAAGCTTGACGAAGCTGGGCAAGAGAATCGGTCGATCGCAGGCTTGGAGTTCGCTACGGCCAGTTAACCGCAACCAATGAGTCGTCTTGGCGGCTGCATCCAGCAGAAAGCCCAAGCGTTTAGCCGCACGATTGCCCGCTGTGCTCAGTCGAGGATCCCACTGATGGACGTAGGTATCTTGCGATTGACGAATGGCTTCGCGAGGTTTTTCAAGGACGAATTGTGTTTGCTCTTGGGTGCTGGCGGATTGCAAGAGTTTCACGGTTTCAGAGAGTTCACGTGAAGTGAGTGCATGCTCGGTGGCAGACTGCATGGCTGCGTTTTGGTTGCAGCGCTGCAACCGGGTCAGGTGATGGGCTTGAGTTGGAGTGAGAAGCCCCAGTCGAAGCGCCTCGCGAGCTTCATCGGTAAGTTTTTCAATCAGAGCTAACCGCCGATTGACCCAAGATTTATGACGGCCGAGCATCTGAGCTACCTCGATCTGGGGCAACCCGTCGTCGTGAACAAGCGCATAGATGATCCATGATTCTTCGAGTTCGTTGGGCTTGGATGTGACGAGATTGAGATTGAAGATCGCAGCTTTGGCGGCTTGTTCATCGACTTCGAGGAGCCGAGCCTGAAGGGTCGTGATTCCTT
>JAYTVM010000124.1:0-2175 GCA_043743995.1 Pirellula sp.
TAAGTCGGGCTGAACCGGACGCTAGCGCGTTGCGGCTGATTAGCCGAAGGGCGCTAGCCCACGGTTTGCGGCCCATGTTGTGATCGATGCCATTCCACAAGTCTCCGACATCGACTCAAAGAGAATGCTCGTCCACGTCCACCGGGGCAAGGGAGCAAAAGATCGATTGATTCCTCTACCCGAGACGACCCTTCTTGCCCTCAGAAGTTACTACAAAACCCATCGGAACAAAGAATGGATCTTCCCCGCCGAAGGAAAAAACCGCTCCCAAGCCCCGACTGCCGACAAACCTATGAGCAAGCCTTCCGTTCAGGGTGTCATCGTAGCTGTTCTCAAACAGCTCAATTGGGAAAACCGTGGCGTCAGTACGCATACGCTGCGGCACTGTTACGCGACCCATCTACTAGAAGCGGGGTCAGTCTAAAGCTGATCCAAAAGTACATGGGACACGCTCACTTGACGACCACAATGATCTATCTCCACGTCACAACCGTCGGCGAAGAGCATGCCATCGCCAAGATCAACATTCTCATGAAGAGGAAGTCGTGATCGAAGAGCAAATTGTTGCTCCATCGACTTCGGCATCATGCCTGCATGAACCGTGCCTGCCTGAACCGTGCCTGCCTGAACCGTGCCTACCTTCGATTGGTGAAATCTTCCGTACTTACGGACCGGCCTACTTGAAAAAGTTCGCTGACAAGATGCACTCCGATCAAATCAAGGCCATGGTCGCTATCATGCGGTGTAGGACGCCAGATTCAGGAAGCGTTGTTTATCGCTGCCAGCAATGCCAAAAACTCCATCACGTTTTGAAATCGTGCGGGAACCGGCACTGCCCAGTCTGCCAAGGCGGCAAAGCCAAGGTTTGGTTGGAAAAGCAACTTGAACAACTGCTACCTTGCGCCTACTTCATGCTGACTTTTACGGTTCCGGCTGAGTTTCGAATGTTTATGCGCTCGCATCCACGCGAGTGCTATAAAGCCCTGTTCGAAGCTGCCAAGGAAACACTCTTCGCTTTGGCTGCTGATCCGAAGTATATCGGTTCGGCTAACATCGGAGCGACCGGAGTGCTTCATACTTGGGTCCGGGACTTGAACTATCACCCGCATCTGCACTTCATCGTGCCGGGCGGAGCGATAGGGCTTGACGGCAAAAGTTGGCTAAGCAGTCGCGTAGACTTCCTGATACCAGTACTCGCCGCTTCGGTACTCTTCCGAGCCAAGTACAAGGCGATCATGGAACGCCTTGGTCTATTGGCAGAGATCCCAACGGAAGTCTGGGACAAAGCATGGAATGTCAACTGCAAGGCAGTCGGCGATGGCCGGTTGGCGTTACGGTATCTGGCCCCCTACGTATTCCGAGTTGCGATCAGCAACAGCCGAATCGTCAAGGTGGAACCAGGTGTCGATGGAACTGGACTCGTTACGTTCACGTATCGCCCAAGCGGTACGAGTTCGTACAAGCCGATGACGATAAGTGCCGAGGAGTTCATCTGCCGGTTCTTGCAGCATGTGCTCCCGAGCGGTTTTCAAAAAGTTCGTCACTTCGGCTTCGCCCATCCGCGAGCTAAGACGAACTGGGAATGGCTGTCGATGTTGGTGACGGTGACATTGAACATGGTGTACGTCTTAACTGTGACAGCCAAACCGTTACCGGTGGAGAGGCCGTCCTTGAAATGTCCGGAATGCGGCGGTGAGCTGACTTGCCTTGGGTACGTTGCGAGTGCTCCTCGTCGCTTAACCGAGTTTGATACCAGTTAGCAACTGAGAGCAAAGGGTGACAAAACAAAACGTTCGATTTTGAACGACGCGATGTTCGTTCTGCGTGGAAGGACTGTACTGAACTGGAAAAAAGCAGCGACGAGGGTTGCGATCAACGAAAACGGCACTACGATTTGGTGAAGAAGTTCTAAAGATTGCTAAAGATTACGGTGCAGTTAACTCCTGAGGCTGTTGGCTGGCCAGAAAGTAATCGTAATTGAAGTCGACATAGAGATGTCGAGCGAAGCAATGCCCTATAGCAATCTGAGTGCCAACCGAGCAAATCTAGAACAAGAAGGGGTCGAATGCAGGCAAGCTGCCGCGTGAGAGGTATCCATCGCACCGTCGAGAGCTGCCACTTGGGCTTCTCGAACATGGGATTATATTTTGGCTGGCCCCTGAAGCTTCTGATCAA
>JAYTVM010000125.1:0-2160 GCA_043743995.1 Pirellula sp.
ATCTTATTCACCAAGCGGCACAAGGCCGCTGGGGTCTCTCACGGAACATAAATTGCGCAAGCAAGAAACGCCACAATAGCAGTTTTTTAACAGCCCAGGCTAAGCCTCCATTCGACCTCCCCCGACGCAGCGTCGGGGGAGGTGTCAATGCTAGCGATGAGAGGATACGAATCTTACTTCAGTTGCTGGAAAGGCGCACTACCGGAACCGTAATTACTTGCGTATCGGACTTTTCTTTTTGGTCTTCATCGCGGTGATGTTACTCTTGCTTTTCGGTGCAGCTTTTTTCGTGGACGGCAACTGCACTTTTGCATCGACTGCCGTTTTCTTTTTTGGTACTCGAGGTGACTTTGACAGGCCATTCTGATTCCCAGCTACTTCCGCTTGATCGATGCGAGACGAGACGCTCGCGCGGCTCACGCTCCGCAACTTAGACTTTGGCGGCATAGCTTTCTTGGTGCTCGTTCGACGGCGGCGCGGCTCTGATTTCGTATCGACGCTACCTGAGCTGGTTGCAGTCGAGCCGCCGGAAGGCGCTACGGATAGATCGATGCCGAACATGGCACCAAGGTCTTCGCCGTCTAGCGCCGAGGTCTGGTCGAGTCCGATGACATCGTTTGCTTTTTGAGTGACCATTGCTTGCGATACTAACTCGGCGCGATCAACGCCTCGCAACTGAAAAAACAACTCAGGTTGAGTGTCCAGTCGATGACCGACGCCATACAAAGTGGCGGCCACGTGTTTGCACATCGTCGCATAGTCAGGACAACTGCAGCTCACCTTTATCTCGGAAGGAGTGGGAAAAAGCCCGTCCTTTGGATCTGTCAGTCGTTTTATCACGGCCGCAGGCAGTTTTCCACGCATCAATTCTAATAATGACGTGACCTCTGCTGAGCAGTTCTTGCAGAGTGATTGCCAGCGTTTTGCAGGGAGATGGGCGATCACGATCGAAATCTTATAGAGGCTTGAACCACTCACCAAGGACGTGATTTTTCCATCGCCGATCTGCAAATCGACTACCGAACCATTCCGGGCATAAGTCCGGCCGCGCGGCATGCGATTGTCAAAGTCGCAGTAGTTCTCCAGATTTTCGCACCAAGCGGTTCCCCAAAAAGTGGTCGCGATCTTTGTTCCACTAATATGTATGGGCGAAAGCGACTGCCCTTTTTTGGTCATTCGTTTGGCTTCGGCCGCTGCGTTCTGCCGTCGCTGAGCCACTGGCACGTAGGGTGCCCACCTACTATCAAAACCCATGGAATTCCCTTCCACTACTGCTTAACTACTGTTTAACTTCGGGTTAACTGGTTGTTGCCTTACTCAAGTCGAGCGCTATAAAGCTCATTAACTGCTCATTGGACATTTCAGTCAAGTTCAGTTCGCCATCATCGCTGAATAGTTCGCGACTAATTTTCTTTTTTGATTGGATCAGCTCATCGATTCGCTCTTCCAGCGTTCCGCGACATACGAACTTATGGACCAGCACATTTCGCTTTTGCCCAATCCGAAACGCGCGATCGGTCGCCTGATCTTCCACTGCCGGGTTCCACCAGCGGTCGAAGTGGACCACATGCGACGCCTGAGTCAGATTCAAGCCTGTTCCGCCCGCTTTTACAGAGATTACAAAAAAGGGTGGTCCCAACTCTTCTTGGAACTCAGCGACTAATTTGCTCCGCTTTGCTACTGCAGTCTTGCCAGTCAGCACCAATCCGTCGCGCCTAAAAACTTGCTTCAGAAACTGCTGCAA
The DNA here is from genome assembly GCA_043743995.1 of Pirellula sp. Taxonomy (GTDB): domain Bacteria; phylum Planctomycetota; class Planctomycetia; order Pirellulales; family Pirellulaceae; genus JBKCUI01. The sequence continues at coordinate 1,745 of JAYTVM010000125.1, forward strand.
TGGTTCGCACATCGATTGGAACTGGGTGAATACTAGCATTTTCTCCTGCTTCTCGATCAGCGTATCGCAAATCGTTTCCAGCTCCGCAAACTTGCCCGACTTTTGATGATCGAAAGAAGGTTGCTTTAAATACAATGCAGGGTGGTTGCAGATCTGTTTTAGTTGCATCAGAACTGCTAGCACTAATCCCCGTCGTTGAATGCCGGTGGCAATTTCCAGCGTGCGTTCCAAGTCTTTGAGAACCTCCCGATACAAGGCAGCTTGCGTTGGTGACAATCCGCAGTCGACGCGCATCTCCGTCTTGGCGGGCAAGTCGGGAACGACATTCGGATCTGTTTTTAAACGACGTAACACATACGGACGAATCAGTTTTCGGATCGAAGCTAATCGCTGCGTTCGTTCTCGCTCGTCCTTGC
>JAYTVM010000126.1:0-6974 GCA_043743995.1 Pirellula sp.
AGGGCTTTGTAGTATGCCTGAATGGCTTCACTGAACTCGGGGTCAAAGTCGTCTCGACGCCCCTCGACTGCATCCTCGGCGCGTTGTTCTCTCAATTTACCCCAATCCTTATTTTGTCCGCGCGCAACACCGGGCAAAATAAACTCGCCACCGTTTTCAAAATTGGGGCCTTGGCCAGGTTGGCTTCCTCGCGTCGGCTTCCCTTTCGAATCTTTGCGGGCGTCCTTTGCCGTTTGGCTTGCCGATCGACGGCTTATTCGCTCTTGCCCCATCGCTCCCGCCAGTTTCTCCGCGGACGATTTCACGGAATCCTTGAAGGCGCTGCGTGCACCATTTCTGTCTTCGTCGCCTGTAGCCTTGTTCGAACTGGCGCTTTGGGATTCGGATGGCTCACTCCCCTTGGATGGAACACCGTCCTTCGAGTCGTTTTCGCCTTGCGTTGGCTTACCGCTGGTGCTCGGTGGCGAGTTTAATTGTCGATCCAATACATCTAGCATGCGAGCCATATCGCGTGCCTCTGCCTGTTTTGCATCGCGCGTTGCAGGCGGATCCTTTTCCGTACTCGCATTGGTGCTTGGACTCGCCTTTTGGCTTCCCTTCATTTCTCCAATTTGCCTTTCGATTTTCTCGGCTTGAGCCGTTAGGTCTTGAGCAGCGAGATTCAGTTTTTCCTGCGAGGATGACGCGTCCGGTCGAGTGAATGGCCCTTGGACCTCCTCGTTCTTGGCCGAATCGTACTGCTGATGTTCTGATCGCTTGACGCTCTCGGACGCCCGGTTCAATTCTTCCTTGGCTTGGATCAACGAGCCGCGAGCCACTTGATCAACGCTCTCTGCTTGACTCGCCAAGTCTTTGGCTGCTCGCTCGTTGCCAAGACGCTCTTCATGGCGACCGCTTCGAGCCAATTGGTTCGCTACATCTAAGACCTTTTCCTGAACCTGGAGTTGCTCCCGAACTTCATTCAAAAGAGTCGGCGCCGGTGTTTGAGGCTGCGGTAATCGTTTGGTCAATTCCGCGATCGATTTGACTTGTTCTTGAATGTGGCCCAACTGTTCTTTGGCTTTATCGAGTTGTTCGACGGCCAACGCCGCTTGGGGATTAGGGCGGTCGAGTTCGGCTCGTTCGGCACGTTCGAACGATTCCATTTCCTCTTTTGCACGACTTACAAAAGACTCCGCTTGCGCAGCCATTTTCTCCTCAGTTTGCTTCTTCACGACTGACTGTTCAACATTGCCGGTTGCTTGCCGGAGGCTCTCCAGCACGGACTCGTTATCGGGATTCTTCTGCAAATTCGTTATCGCAGATTGTCGCTGTTTGTTAGCATTGGCAAGTTCTGCTTGAATTTGCTGCAATCGTCGCTTGGCTTGGTCGCTTTGCCGTTGCGAGTGCGCTGCATATTCCCTCGCCTGATGAAGAATTTCATTGCGGTTTTGATTCTGAATGTTTTGCGTTTCGTTCTTAACATTTTGCCGCCGACGTTCGTCTTTTTCGATGGCTAACTCGATGGTGGGCCGAACGGCTTGGGTAGCGGATTGAACTTGTTTAAGAATCTGGTCTAGACTGGCTACCAACTCTTCCGAGGCCGATTCGATTTCGCGGCGCGACGTATCTTCGCTGAGCCCTTTAACGGATTGTGATGCCTGACGTAGATCGACAACTGCTTTTCCGATGGCCGACGATTGATCCTTGTCACCAGCCCTTTGAGCGGCCCTGGCTGCGTTGTCTAACAACTTCGCTGCAAATCGATCGGTCTGTTCCGAAACAGCTTTCAATTGGTCTAATCTTAGCCGTTTTTCTCCCGTCAGTCTTGCATCCGCTCTTTCCAATTGCTTCGCGAGAGATTCCTCGGTTTTCGAAGCGTTTTGCAACTCCTTGGCCAGCGATTCCGCATTTGCTTTGGAAATCTCAGAAAGTTCTTGCTGCATGGGTGCATTGCCTTTCAACTCGCTCTCCAATTGCTTCAGCAGCGACTCTGGATCACTATTTGCAAGAGCAGCGAGCTGTTCTGCGCGCAAGTAGTCTTGGGCGTCATCGCGTTGGGGAATCGACTCGGGCAAAAGTGAAAGTTCCGATAAGGCTTGCTCTGCTATTTTCGATAATTCCGCGCTGGACTGAGCCAGCTCTCGACTGGTCTCAGAATCTTTCGACTGTTCCGCCAACATCGCGAAATGATCTGAGATTTTTTCGAGCGCCGTGACGGCTTTCGATTCCCGTCGAATCGCTTCATTTACCATTTCGAGCTTTATTGAACTCGGTTCCTCTTTTGCTTCCAGCACAACATCAATCGCTTCGTTCATCATCGGCACGACCGCATCGAGCAATTTTAGAGACCTATCACTATCACGGGCGGCGTCTAGTTCGGCCTTGTCCAATAGGTCTTGTTTGTTTGCCAACTCGATCAATGCGTCCTGCAATTGCGAAATCCTGCTTTCGCTCGCTGTGCGTTCGCGTTGTATTTGATCCTGCGACGGTATGGAATGGTTTCTACTTGCGTCTTTTTCCTGTTTTGTCTCAGGCTTACTCGGATTCATGTTTTCGGTAAGTCGTTGCAATTTTTGAGTTGCATTGGCAGCCTGTTTGGCAAGACTGGAAACCGATGGCGAAAACTTAGCTAAAGTTGCGCGAGCAGCGTCCAATATCGGCTTGGCCTCGCTATCTGCCTCTGACCAAAGCAATAGCAGTAACCGAAGCTCGTCGGCGCTCGAAACAAGGTTGGTGTTGTTGGCGTCTCGGCGTGGACTGAGTTTGTTGTTGATTTTCTGAGCGGGCTCCGACCACCGCAACGCATTGTATTTCTCTGCGACCTCGTGCGGTATGCCAGCGTCTCGCATCCATTGGTGGGCGATCTCTAACCGAACACTGACGCTGTCCCATTGTTTGGGATTGATCAACTGCCCTTCCAACGATTTCCATTCGTATTGTTCGATTGGAAGGAGTGATTGGACGACCATCCGAGCTTCTACTGTTTCGTGAGCGGACTCCAGAATGCGATACGCTTTAGCGATCGATTGAATATCGGTGAACAGGGCAGTCGCATTCATGGGTTCGGATGCCCATCGTTCAAGGAGACTTGTAGAGGCTCGGTACGCCATGCCCATGTCGCTTGCGAACAACGGGTCCGTGAACGAACGTCGCTGATGGATATCCCGACGATCCAACATCTGACCCAGTGCCGAAAGGATTGGCCCGGTCACTTCACTAACCAACGTCTCGTTTCTTGCCATCAATTGGTCCGTGGCGAGCGATTTCTCTTTATTCACTTCGGTTCGCCGAAAATGTCTTTCTGAGAAACGTTCGAAATTGGACCAAAGCGAGCCACTTCTGTTCACTATCTCCTTCCTAGCGTTGACAGCATCCCAGGTAAGATTCCCTTGCAAGTTGTAAGCCCATCGCACGTTTTTCAGCTCAATAGCAGAACGCTCGATGCGGCTTCGCAGTGCGATGTTCGCTTGCTCGCTTGGCTCCTGCTTTACCAAATCCGCAATTTCCGTTCGCGTTTGATCTATCCAACGCGTTAGCTCAGACATTCGATTGCGAAAGTCTTGGTTCAGATTTGGTTCCACGTCCGTTGCAAGCTTAACGATTGCATCCGTGTATTGCTCGGCCATCTGTTGCGACCGTGCAAGCGTCGTAAAGTCGGCTGGTGGCGTTCGCTCTAAAACGCTTTGCTGATGATCTCGCAGATTTGTGAGATCGAGTGTTAGCGACGCTTGCAGTTCGAGGCCGATGAACTGCCGATAAATATCCGTGCACCGCTTGGAATGGTCGCAGGCCGAGTCGTAGGCTTGAAGCAAACGGTTGATTCTTTGTTCGTACTCCTTCTGAGTCCACGCGACCGATTGAGGGTCACGATCCGTGTCCGAGGAGGGCACGCCAGCGTCGATACCAAAGGACATCGATGCCAGCCACTCTTTCTCGATCCTTGCAATCAAACGGACCACCAACTCGACTTCCGCCTGATCCACACATCGGCCAAGCCCTTTCATGATCGCTTCGGCCGATTGTTGTACTGCTTGAGCCGCCTTGACACTCGCCAAAACTGTAGATCGAAGCTCGCGGATCGATTTATCGCGTTCGTCCAGCGGGAGTTTTATGTCTTTCAGTTTGTCCAATTGAGGTCGCACTTGATCCCTGGATCTATTCACCGCAACCGAAAGTGCGTCAAGCAAGGGAACAAGCTCCATGCGCCGAATCAAGCTCGAATGCCTATCTCGATCGAAACCTGGTGAGGCAAGACTGAATAGGATTGTGGGTGAGTGCGACGTGCTCCCGTTTCGATCGATCGCCGTAACGCGGGTTGCGACAGAATCGCCACTACTGGCAGCCAAGCCGAGCATATCCCATGACCAATCCGTTTGAGTCATAAAAACTTTTTTGGACGATTGTCCTTCCGAAACAATCGGCGGGGAGTGCACCATTGCTTTGCGACTCAGGTTTGGCTCAACGGTAATCCATGAACCGCGATTGATGGAGGCTTCCTGCGAAAGGTGTTCGATAGGCAAGTTGTCGGATACCGACGCCGAAAGGCCTACGAGTTCGTCGGGTGCGACAATAAACGCTTGATTGGGCCTAGGTGGCTCAGCCCAGATGGTCTTATCAGTTGCTTTCCATGAAATCATCGGAGGCGCATCCTCGAAGGTATCGAGTCGATATCGGGGACTATAGGTGTTTTCGATGCTGTTCCCTTTGTACTTGAAATTAGAAGTCAGTCGCACTTGATAGGTGGCATCCTCCTCAACATTCCATTCGGCGGTAAAACGCTGAATTGCATTGGACGCCAGCGGTATTGATTCAATCGATTGAACCTGCTGCAAGGCGATGGTTTCTGTTCTTCCGGAGGCGGGAAACTCTATCGCAATAAGTGCATGGGACAGAGCTTGATTGACATCGATGTTCAGTTTGAGGTGACTTCCTTTAAGCACTCGAAGGTCACCGCGGGCATTGGATGCCAATTCTTTCGCATCGCGCGTGTATGCTGGTGGTTCGATCTCGCTGTGGAAGGCAAGGACTTTCGGGCGGGCAATCGGATGGATCGTTCGAAAAAGAGTTTCTGCATCTCCCGCGATGACTCGAAATCTTGTAGGCAGATCGGAAATAGGAGCGTTAATCGAAAACAACAACGGGGAATCGCCGACGCAATTCATCTTCAGCGACCTTCGACTATTTTGTTTACCATTTGAATCGCCGATTCTGCCCGGGGTACCGTCTGACTCTATCAGTTCCAACGTTGCTTCGGTCGGTGCTCCGCCTTTGATTTGAACAACAAATGGAATGATTTGATCAGACGGAACGGAAAGAGAATCGGGGCTCGGGTCAAGAATCTTAATTTGAATACTGGAAGGGCGTTCGAAAGAGACAAACGGGATCATGGCACGCGCCAACCTCTCCGAAAGCTTTGCATCAGGTATGCCGCAAGCCGCCACTATACCTCCGAGCACCGCAATCAATGCAACAAGGTTTTTTGAGACTGTTTTCCAAGGCAAGAGAGAATCCATGTTCAGGCTACGCAACTCATGTGCAACGTTTTGTTCGAGTGCGGCCACAAAGAGTGGCGAGCCCGATCGAGTTGTTCCGTCGGGTCGCCGCAATTCCACCGTGGATAGAAGGCTCTCCCGAAAATTGGGACTTGATTGCTCAACCGACCGTGCTACGTTTTCTAAGCTGGGCTGATAGAAGACTTGACTGAGCCCAAGCCGCCAAGCCGCAACAAATGCGATTGCATACGAGGAACAGGTCAGCAGCCACCGCCCAATTTCGGGCAGTTGGAACAACCAATCGGCTGCCACTATTAGGCAAACGCCGCACAACAACACGATGATGGCGATCGCGCAGCCTCGAATCGCTTGCAATCGCGATTGCCGATTATTAAAACTCGCAAGGAATCGGGCGACTGTTTGGCTCGCCGTCGGAACAGAAAGAGCAGATGGAGAGGTAGTTGGCAAATACTGACTCATCAGATTAGTCCTACACGTTTCCTAAGATACCACTCGATTGCTAATAGTCCGACAATTGTCGCAAACCAGGGATAGCTTTGCCACAAAAGCGTTTGCGATTCGACCATTTTACCGGTTCGAAACGGTTTTAGTTTTTCAGAAATGGTTGCCGCATCTTCCAACATCGCAAACTCGCCGCCCGTCATGGCTACAGCAGCATGCAAAGCCGCCGCATTGCAGGCAAGTGTATGCATTTCGATATCGACCGGAGGTTGGACCACGAATTGCGTCTGAAGCGTTAGGGCATCGTTTGGGATCCCAACTACCTCCAATCGCACTCGGTAGTTTCCCTCGGGCATTGGTCCGAAAGTCGTCTTGTAAAAACCGCGAGCGTCCGGTTCTGCGCTAAGTGGGATCGAGGCGTGACGCTCGCCATCGCGTTCCAAGAGCACACTAACAGCAGCGTTCTCGAGGGGTTTTGAGTCATCCTGCTTGAGCCGTGCCCTAACTGATATCGAGTCATCGGTGGAATAAATTCTGGAGCCCGAGTCCAGCGATGCAAATGCATCGTTGACTGCGAACGGGGCTCGCATTCCCCAAGTGGCGATCTGAGTCCAAAAACGTTGATGATAAAGGTCGGCAACGTTGTATCGCCAACGCCAAGTTTCATCGGTTGCGAAATAGATGACCCGGCCTTGACCAAATAACTTCGTCGCGATCAACGTTTGCGGTTCGTCGTTCGAGTCCTTACCGACTATTTCCACCATGGCTTCTGCACCGGGCTCCAATGCCACCCTGCGAACAGACTTCGGAACTGGCAATTGCGACCAAGTTTGGTCATTAGGAAGCTCGTTGGCGGAAATTTGAAAAGCAGGTTGGTTCAATGCAACTGGTGAAATTCGCATGGATTGGTGCTCGTTCTCCTTGGACGATTCGATGGATTGAACGGGCAACAATGCCGAAAGCACCGATTCCATGGCCGAAGCGGGTCGTTCGCGTGGGCTATCAATGAGGATGAGTCCACCTCCGCTCACCGAGACA
>JAYTVM010000127.1:0-6969 GCA_043743995.1 Pirellula sp.
AAAACGGGTCATTCGATCAGCCCGACCCAATACGCCTCGAAGGCCATCTAGTTGGATTTTTTCGCCGGAACGACGACTGGATAGCCGATCCATGCGGAGCAGTGTGACACGGCCATCAACCGTTAAGCTTCCATCATTGATCCACTCAATGATTTGACCATTGCTCAGGACGATAGCGTCGGAATGCGAACCCAGCGCGACGTCGATAAGTGGTGCCAAGTGCATCTCGGTACTGAGCAAATCCGCGACTAGACCAAGCACCGTTCCCCATGCATTGGCAACGATCGCATCGGTAGGGTGAGCCAAATCTTGATCCGGATTTTGATTGCCGCGAGCGAGACGGAGGAGTTGTTGCCCTCCTCTGCCAGCACCGGTGAATTGTTCTTCGAGTTGTTCCAGTACGAGCAATCGTTCCCGAACGCCGTGTCGCTTTCCCTGGAGCAAAACGAATTGTTCTTGTGCTTGTGACAAGTAGCTTCTTTGAATGCGCAGCGTCTCTTCTTCTTCCCGTTTGGCGTTGGCCGCTTGTTCGGCGGCTAGGACCGCGTTGTCTCGCAAGGCAACCGCTGCGTGGAGTGACTGTTCGACCTGCGCCATCTCCTCGATCGCGTGGGATACGGATTGTTGCTGCTGGTCGATGGATTGCTGGATCTGATCGATATGCAAGTGATAAGCAGACAACTGTGAGCGATTGGCAGACAAGGACTCGCGGATCTTGTCCTGTTCCGCTTGCGCCGCGTCCATTCTTGATTTGATGGCACTCAGTTGCAGTTGGAGATTGTTCCAGCGAGCTTCGCTCTGGGATAGTTCCTGGTTGGCAACTTCCCGGATTTGTTCGATCTCTTCACGCTCGGACCGCTTTTGAAGCATTTCATCGGACGATAGGCTCGCACGCTGTTGGAGCAAAACGATTCGTTCCTGAAGTACGGTCTGTTCCACAAGGAGTTCGGCACATCGCTCTGTCGATGAGGCAAAGCCATTGTCGGAAGAAATGAGTTCACGCTGCGCATCGAGATATTCGGCTTGAATGGCGTCCTGGTCCTTTTGCAGATTTTGTAAAATCGCCTGTTCGTTGGCCACCACGGACTGCAATAGGGTCAGTTTCTCAGCCAGTTCGATAGTCGCAATCTTGGCCTCATCGACTTGAGTTGCATACCGCTCTTTGTCCTGTTGCAGCGCCATTCGATCGAGCCACCCCAATTGCATCCGCTTGGTCTGCATGGTGAGGCTCAGCTCACGGTAACGCTGTGCTTTGGTCGCTTGGCTCTTGAGTGTGGCTAGACGCTTTCCGACTTCCTCCACGATGTCGTTGAGCCGGACCATGTTCTGATCGACGCGTAGCAAGCGACGTTCGGCTTCGACTTTTTTGGCTTTGAATCGCGAAATACCGGCGGCTTCCTCGAAGATCCCACGCCGATCCTTTGCCGATGCCTGCAGCAACCGATCTACTTTGCCTTGTTCGATAAGGCTATAGGCGTCGACACCCACACCCGTTCCGCGAAAGAGATCCTTGACGTCCTTGAGTCGACACGGTTGGCCATTGATCCCATACTCCCCCTCGCCATTGCGGAAGACCCGTCGACTTACTTGGACTTCGTCTGCATCGTGTCCAAAGACACGTGTCGTATTGTCCAAAATCAAGATAACTTCTGCGCTGTTGGATGGTTTGCGTCCACCCTCGGCCGAGCCTTTGAAAATCACGTCTGCCATGTCGGCACCGCGCAATGCTTTGGCACTTTGCGCACCCAGTACCCACTTCACGGCATCGACAACGTTAGATTTTCCGGAACCGTTCGGCCCAACGACGACCGTAATCCCTCCGTCGGGGAAATCGAATCTAGTTCGATCTGCAAAACTCTTGAAGCCAACTAGTTCGAGGGCTTTGAGCATGGGTTGTTACCGAGAACTTTGTCTGTAATTGGGGTTGGGGTTGGTACGCGGAATGGATCAACGTTTGAGCATGGCGGAAAGCTCTTGGTCCGACAGTTCATGATGGTTGGGTGATTCCTTGTCGCTGGGAACCGAATCGAATTTAACCGAATCGGACTTGGATGAGTCTTTCTTAGGTTTGCTCCAGGACGCGCTCCGCAATCCAATCGCAGGCCACCAATTCGATTTTTTCGAGGACGCGCGTTCGACGCTGGCATGGTCCACGGTGACTTCACGAAGGTCTTGCGAAAACTTGGAATCCATGTTCGCCGCGTCCACAATCTGCCTGTCCTGATTGTGAAGCGGATTCATAGCGACCGGAGTGGCCAGCGCTTGGTTGAGAGCGAGTTGATTGATCGTGTGGACCACGTCGTTGTAATTGGCTTGAATGCTACCCAATCCACGTAAGATCGAAACAACATCGCTAGCAACCATTGTATTAGTAATTTCTCCATTACCATGCCGCTTCGTCAACTTGATCTCATCACCGAACATGGGCGATAGGGTCAATAAGGGGGTCGGGGAGATTTTTGTGTTTAGCGAAACAGCGATACTATTCCCAAAGAGGATTACTTCCTTGTTTTGTTGCAAAGAGACGGCGAGCAAGGGGATGGAGCTGGGCACTTGCACAAATTGAAAGCTTTTACCCATGACTTCTCCCTTGACGCACAGGTCGTTCGGGTTGCGAAGGCGGATGGCTTTATACGCTCCAAATCTCAAATCGGGGTCGGGCTCTTGCAGCAATTGCTCCAAGGCTTCACGGGCGGACGAATCTTCGTTTACGACCAGTCCGACTAGGCACAAGGCCCGAGCCGTTGGCGTTGATTGGGCAAGTTCCAGAAGGACGGGGACGGAGTCCTTGCAATCCAGATAGGCTAGTGAGTAAGCCGAGTAGAAACGAATTTCCTTGTCGCTTGAGGTGAGGCCACCGATCAGAGTTTGCTTTGCGGCATCGGTTCCGATGGCTTCGAGCTCCGCAGCGGCTCGGCGGCTAGTGCCCGGATCGGCGAGCAGCTTCCGGCAGCCCAGCAAACGTTCTTGTTGTTCTTCGAGCGATTCGGCAAATCCTGTGCACTTGATGATCGACATGAAGTGGGCAGGATCGTGTTTGTACTTGGGGACAGTACTGATGCCGACGTACCAATCGCTTGTCCCCTCAGCCACCATCTTCTGTTTGTTGGTGTCCTTGAAGAAGTAGCGAGAATTAAGCGCCTTTTCTATAGCTTTGGTGACAATGACATGTCGGAATTCGGATTCGACACGCAGGCCAATAGGCTGGTCCTTTTTTAAACTCGCGCCCCCGATGACAACTCCCCGCAATGGGTTCATTTCTGGTTGACGCGTGAAGCTGGTTGGCAGAATAACCATTTCTCCGCTTGCGGTCGCCTTGGGTTCGCCGGTGTGCAACTGACCTTTTAGCACTGCCATTTCGCAAAGGCGCGATTCAAGGATGTATCCTTCTGTTAAGTTGGTCGCCATGCATTCAGTCGAATTTTCAACTTCCACGTCGAGCAGGTCCCCCTTGAGGTTACAAGGGTTGGCAACGATACGCAGTTTAACTAACGCCGTAGAAGCGTCGTCAAGAAAGGCTTCCGGGTTGGCAGTGTCGCGGGTTCGTATCTCATCCAGAATCCAATCCCGCTGCATGCCAGGACGGACTAGGCCGCCAGTTCCGGGCAAGCTCGTGGCGATGGCGTACGAGTCGTAGTGAGAGGGGGACATACCAAGCGAGTTGGCTACCTCACCGATTAATCGAGGTCGGTCGCGATCGACCATCAGATCCTGGATCCGTTTCGTTTCCTTGATGAAGTGGTTGTCTTTTTCGCGATTTTTAGAAATCCAAGAGTTGCAGCCCGTGATGGAGGCAAGTCCGATGCAACCAACGAGAGCGCTGGCACAGATGACTCGCTGATCAAGGCGATAGAATCGATTGGCTCGGTCCATCGAGGTTCGGCTTCCTAAGTTGTTGTTCCTTTTGAATCGGCAACGCAACTGGAGGGAATAACGTCAAACCATCGACGCGGTCAATATCGGTAGGTCGGATTCGAATGAAAAAGAAAATGCTAAATTTTTGACTCTCCTCGCTAGCCCATCCGTTCGGGGCTTTTCTAGGATAGTCAAGTTCATTATTATCCCGATAGGGATCTCCAGAGAGTAGCCGGGCGCCTACTGTCTCCGGCGGGCAAGCGGGCTGTTAATTTAGTGATTACACGGACGCATTTCGTTTAACCGTTAGCCGTAGGCGTACGTTAATGGTACCAAGTACGCCTACGGCTGACTGTGAAACGATTAAATCAACAGCCCGCAAAGCCGAGGGGAACGGGATTTGGGACGCCCAATTGTAGTACGCCAAAACGCATCCGTCGCGGGCGAGCCCCGAACGGATGGGTGGGAGTTAAGCTAATCGGTCTTGGAACGCGAATAGGCATCGGCGAGGGTTTCGTCCAGACCGACCACCCATACCCGGCCTTCCGTTTCGAGTTCGAGATAGTTCGCACCCACGGCTTTGACAGTGCCATTGATGCCGCCGATCTTCAGTTGATCACCCTTGCGCAGTTTGTACGTCTTGCTTTCCGTCTTCGATGAAATCCAGGCTTCTGGTCCCTCGCGACCGACGATGAGCCCAGTCACCATGGCCTGCGATGTGATATCGAACTGGATCGGTGGCGGCGGGGCAGGTGCCGGCGGCGTGACTTTGATGGTCAGCGCTTGCTCGGAAAACTTCTTCGGTATGCCATTGTCGCTAGCAATCACGCTGACTTTGTATTCGCCGATCTCATTCGGAGTCCAAGTTAGCTTGCCTGAATTTTTATCGATAAACATACCCTTAGGAATTTCACCGGATAGTTCGACAGATACTCGCTGATTGGGATCCACTTCCTGGGCTTCGACAGTGTGATCAAGCCTCAACCCGACCTTGGCCTCCACGGTTTTCTTGCGTTCCAATTTGGGGGGCTGGTTGGTAGGTGCGAATAGATTGCGTCCGAGGATGGTTTGCTTGTATTCATCCAGCGATTTCGCCAAGCGATTGAAATTGTTCTTCGGTGGCTCTTGTTTTTCCTTGGCAACTCCCAACGACAACACTTCGCAATTCAATGAAATGACCAACTGGTCTGGCTCTGGGGAATTCGGAACCGGACGGAATTCAAACTGGACGATTCTATGCAAGTAGTCCTTGGAATAAAATCCGTACAGCAATTGCGTGGCATTTTCGATGGTTCCTGTTCCGGCCAATTTGAACTTGTACAGATGATAGGAACCATCCTTTTCGATCGAGTCGCCTGTGTTTTGTGAAGTCGGAGCAGCCAGTTTGGCTTCTTCACCCAATGCAATAAGCCATTTTTGGTAGTCGCCAATGGCCAGTTCTTCGTTGCGAGGCAAGGATTTAGCGACTACTTTAGTGAGCTTCAAACTGGCCACTTTTCCAGCGGTCATTTGAATCTCTTGATCGCCCTTCTTCTTTTCGAGCGACTGAATCAGATCCTTCTTCTTGTCGAAGCCGCCTAGAATAGATGAAACGACGGAGTTGCCTACAAAAAGTGTCGCGATGACACCGATTCCCGCCGCTAGCAATTTTTCACGTGAGTTCATGGCCATAATTAAGCTCCCGCTCCAATCGAGTTTACGATCTTATTGGCGGGCTCCGGTTCCGGCTCTTTGGCTGGTTCCTTCTCCGATGGTTCTATAGGTTTTGGAGGTTGTTCCTTGGAGGGAACCGCTTCTGCCGGCGCTTTTGGAGGTGCCTGATCGGGCCTTATTGCGTCAGCGGCGGGTTGCTCTGTGTTCGTGGGTTGCTCTGTGGCCTTTTGTTCTGTCGGCTTTTGTTCTGTCGGCTTTTGTTCTGTCGGCTTCTTGGCAGCGACATTTCGAGGATCGATCACATTAACCGCGGGCATTTTCATTTGAAGATCGGCGACCCATGGAAATTGTTGGTTCGTTCTGTCTTGATTGGGAGTAACCCCTTTGTTCTTTACAATGTGCTGAGGATCACTAAAGGCCGACAGAATCTCAGGAACGTTGTCTCGTTCGCTGGCAACAAACTTGGTTGCGATGGTAGACGAGCCTGTTTGTGCGTCGGTAGTGAAAGTGGTTAGGGTGAAGATGGCTTTGTCGGAGCTGGCAGCCCTGGCGGAAAGGTAGTCCAATTCGTCGAGCCAGATACGGTCTCCTTTGAGGAATTTCTCCACCTTGTTCCAGTCCTCCACTTTTTTCGTCGTCAACTTGATCGTCTCTTCGTTCCCTTTGGTAACGGATTTCAGGGTCGCAATCTCTATGTCGAGTGCAGAATGGCTCATCCAGTACCACGCGAATCCACCCAACAGTAAAACCGCAGCCGCAGCGCCAACGATGGCGTACATCAAAACTGGCTTGGACTTTTCAATTCTTTTTCGAGGGTTTGAAAAATCGATGAGCCGATCCGCCACTTGAGGCGCAATCAAGGCACCCAAGGTGGCTGCAAATTTGCCTGCATCACCTCCCGCTTCTGCTCTAACCGATGGAGTCGCATCGAACAAAGGGAAGGGGTCAAGGCTGGTTACGGGTACACTCAATGCTAACGAAAGAGTTCGACACAGCTCGGCATGTTGCGAATCGTCGCCCCAAATGCGTATTTGTTCGACGTTGAGATTGGGACGCTGCGATGCCGCAGCGATCATCGTTCGTTTGATTTCACCTGTCAGGACTTGCTGATTGGCAACGTCATTCGAGCCGGAAAACCGTACGTTACGCATGAACACAACATGGCCATTTTCGACCACCGCCATGTCCGCTTCATCTCGAAAGAGGTCTAACAGCAAGACGACGGAACTAGCCAACTGCGGTTGCTTTACCACCGCCATGGTGGCCGACGCCATTGGCCGCAGAACGAGTTGCGTCAGCGTCAGGCCGCATGTTTCTAAGACCTTGTGCACCCGCTCAATCAACACTGGGTTCATCGAGGCGGCTAAGCATTCGGTCATGTTTTCTTGACTCGAAGGCATCGTCACATAGTCAATGGGCCATGAGTCTCCGACATTGGCAAAATGACGTTGAGCCGCGAAT
>JAYTVM010000128.1:0-6953 GCA_043743995.1 Pirellula sp.
ATAATCGCTGCTTCGCTCAAAATTCCACCACAATTCCGAAAAGACCAAATTCCGTGACTAGCTATGAATAATCCGCGCTAGCGTGCGGGCTGGAAGGCTGGAAGGGCTAGGAATCACCTGCGAGTCCGGCCCTCATGCTAGCGCATTGAGGCTCAGAAATTACAAAGTGAGTGCCATTTGGCTATCGCTAGCGGCTCAACATTACTTTACGACCGTCCGAGGATTCTTCAAGAAATAGAATCTTCCATCTTCAGCTCCACCCAAAAAATCTGGTACTCCATCGCCGTCGAAATCCACTACCGCAGGACTGACGTCATGCCCTTCGATATTTTTTTTGGCTAAGGTGCCGACGTTTTTCATGATCCATTTTCCATCTTGGAAATCGACCTGTCTTAAGAAGTCCGCATTAGCCGAATTTAAAAGAAAATCAAACTTGCCATCGCCATCCCAATCAGCGACACAAAGTTTTCTTCGACCGCTCTTGCCCGCTGCACCAGAATTTAATTGAATCGGTTGCCCCTTTTCATCGACGAATGCGCGACGAGGAGCTTGCAGAATCAACTTGCCATCACTTCGAACTCTTTCGAAAAAAGCCAAATAGCCTTCTTGATCCAGCATGGCTAGGTCGAGCAAACCGTCCGCGTTGAAATCGAAGACAACTGGCGTTGTGCGCCACTGAGTCAAAAGACCCTTTCCCTCTTGTCGAAGCCAACCCCAAGCCAACCGAGGCTGCTCGTTGGGCCACTCCACTTCGACATTTTGCGGTGAGGCCATGCGTGGTTTTTGACGCGTGCCGATATTTTTCAGCCACACGACCCGACCGAGGATCGAGTTCAAAATTATATCCGGTAACCCATCGCTATCCCAATCTGCAACATTCAGAGTCGTATATCCCCATTTTGCCTCGGCGGGACCTTGGATGCTGCCATTTGGCCCAGCCATGATTCGGAAGTCGTTGCCGTCGACTTGGATTTTAACTGGTCGATTCCATTTTGGACTCGCAACTTTCGGCCCACTCAAGTTTTCAAAGAGCTCGATCACCCCGGCCGTGTTGCCGCTCAATATATCCAGGTCTCCGTCGCCATCCCAATCAAATCCGACCGGCGTAGCCAAAGCACCGCATTTCAATGTGTCTGCCTCTTGCTGAAAGTAACGCGGAGACGCAAACGCGGGAGCTTTGATTGAGGAGCCCTTGCCACTCGTGTTTTCGACGAACGCCACTCTTCCATCTTCATCACCCACGATCAGATCAAGATCGCCGTCTCGGTCCCAATCAAAGGCTACCGGGACAATCATTTGTAAATCCATGGCCAGAGGTCTTCCCTGATCCGTTATGAGTTTTCGCCCAGCGGAATACTTGGGCGACTTTCGCGAGCCGGTGTTCTCAAAGTAGGTAAAGGAGTCCAAAAACTCGCCGCAAACTAAGTCAAGATCGCCATCGAAATCGAAATCTCCGAAGTTCGGCGACGGGCAACCGAAAACATCGATGCGTTGGCCGTCCGCTTCGACAAAGACTGGCTCCGCGTAGTCCGGTTTGTCCGTAGTACCGCGATTACAAAACACATAGATCCAGCCATGCAACGCCTCGTTCATCCATTTGCCGGTACTATCCCATGCATCATCCCAGCCGTAGTAGCTCCAATCCTCTATACCCACAATCAAATCCAGCGATCCATCACCGTCATAGTCTGTGTACCTCCACTGGTTCTGACGTACTTTGGGCCCTTTGGTTTGTTGGCCCAGCGGCTTATGAAACTTCGATTCGATCGGCAGCGTCCGTTTCTCGTTTGTACCGGTCTTGGTGAAGTTGACGTACTCTACGCCCGGGGACAGAACTCGCATCGCGCCATCGACGTAGCTTGGCATCACATAGTGCACGGTTTTGCTGAGCAGCCTCGATGGCGCAAACACGGGCATTTTTGTTTTCGAAGTGTCACCGGTTGTATTCTCGAAAAGCCACACGCCATTGGAAGGCTTGTCCGGGCAAGACACAATCAAATCGTAATCTCCGTCACCGTCTGCATCGCACGGAATGGGCCATGCCCAGAGGCCGACTCCCAAATCGACGACTAATCCGGAATGATTGTATCGAAGCGGTTCCAATTCTTCTGCTTGTCCCACGTTTTGGCAAACGACGAAGAACAAACAGAAATAGAAAAAAAACCTCATGACAATGACTCCAGGATCGCCCGAACACGTTCCCGTTCTGGTGCCCGAAATCGATGAAACGGCTCCGCCATGAAGTCGTCGCAAATTCCCAGCACCGACAAAGAGCACTTTGTCGCTTTAATGTATTTCGAAGCGTATTTGCCCACCTCGTATATTTGTTGCAACGCATTGATGGCCGTTTGCAATTCATCGATTCGAACTTGGTTACCAGCGACACAAGCTTCATAACAATCAACAAAGAGACGTGGGAACACGTTTGCACCACCTGCCACACCGCCATCTCCCCCAAGCCGCATCGCCTCCGGCAACCTAGCTTCGGGACCGATCATGATAGACCAGTCAGGTCGCAATTTCTTAAGTCCAATCGAATTTTGGAAATAGTCCATGTCGCCGCTACTATCCTTTAAACCAATGATCTGCGGAATGGAGGACAACTTCACAAGCGTTTCTATTTCGAACCAAACCTTGGTCAAGCTCGGCATGTTGTAAAGGACCAACGGCAGTGGAAGCTCGGGCACCAAGTTTTCGACATATCCCGTCAATTCTGTTTGCCCGGCAGGAAAATAGTAAGGAGTTGAAAGTACAAGAGCTTTCGCGCCAGCATTGGCCGCATGCTCAGCTAGGCGAATCGACTCCACAAAGGAGGTATCGGTAATTCCAACCAGGATAGGGACTCGGTCAGCGACTAGCGAAGCCACACGATCGATCAGTTCGCGTCTCAATCGATAGCTCAAGCTTGGAGCTTCACCAGTAGTACCCAGCAAGAACAAGCCGTGTACACCGCCCGCCAGGACATGCTCGATTAGCCGCTCGAGCCCCTTTTGATCGAGTTCATCGCGAGCACGCAGCGGCGAAACGAGAGGCGGAATGATACCCGATAGCATTGGTCTCATGAAACGATACTCAACGAGGATTGACCCAAAATCCAAAGGATTTGCGTCGAATACTTACGACGCATGAATCCAATTTTCGAACAGGCAGAGAAAAATGTCGATTGCTGGCAAACAGTATAAGCTGGACCTATGATCGGGTACAGAACCCCCAACGGGCAATGCACTTGCCATCGGCAAAACTGATCTGGTCCCACAATGCGACAAGTGTTATTTTCGCAAAAACAATTAGTTAACTTGGCTTGCAAAGGAGTGCGCATTCATGAGCAATGGACTCGGACTGTTTAATTGGATTCGGGATGGCGTTAAGCAATCGGTGTTACTCGGCGTCAGTGACGCAATAGACACAATCGGTTCGCCCGAAGAGAATCGCACGTTTAACCCCGCGTTGCTATCTTTTGCCAAGCAACCTTTGGCCTTACAAGATAACGCCCGATTCGACGAGCCTGCACCCAGAAAGCTGCCTGGAGCAAGTGGTCGGAAACGATTAGGTCGATCTCTCCGCGATATCGATCCCAAGCCCGTTTCGTAGCCAAATTCAATGCTGACACTTATGGCTTGCGTCGTGTTGGTCCGATGGCTCGACTGGAAGTCAGCCTGGAATCTTGCTCGTATCGCACTCGCTACGATTATCTTGCTTTTCGCGGGTTGCGGTCAATTGGCGAAGCTCCCGCAGACGACTCTTTCCTTTCCGTCGATCCCGTTGGGACCGCAAACGCAATTAGCCAATCCGATCAATGTCAATACGCAGGATTCCGAATTCTTGTGGAATCAAATTGTAAACACCGTTGACGACTATTTCCGCATCAAGAGCGAACAGCGTCCCACGCGCGATGAGCTGCAATGGTACGCAGGCTTGATGGAAACTTACCCCGAGGTAGGTGCTACCTACCTGGAGCCATGGCGAAAAGACGCCTTGGAAGGATACCAGAGGTGGCAAAGCACACTGCAAACCATGCGGCGCACCGCAACCTTACGTGTCGTCCCAACGAACGAAGGTTTTTCCGTTGCGGTCGAAGTTATTAAGGAAATCGAAGACGTGGACCGTTCGCAATATTCCTCGGAGGGGTCTGCCGTTGCCCGTCATGATGGCGCGATTGTCCGCGCAGACCAAGCTTTGGTCGGCCAGCCGATTACGCTTGGTTGGATACGTCAGGAAAACGACACAAATCTAGAACAAAGAATCCTTCGTGAGATTCTTGGTCGCGTCTCAAATGTAGGCCCACCCCGGAAAACGTTTCTAGGCAGGTAGTTTTCTTTCGACTACAATCCTGGGTGATTTACAATCCTGGCGAGCCAGCCGCTTCGCGGGTTAAACAAATCGCACCGCTCGATTTATCCTAGACGAGCGAGGACCCATCGCGTCACCTTTTGCAGATCATCCGTAAATGACAAATACCGCACAGCGACTTAACGAAGCCGAAAAACTCAAGGATCAAGGGAAGCTTGACGAAGCAACCATTCTGTTAACCGGGATTTTGGCCGAGGACGACAGCCACGTTTTGTCGCACATGATGCTTGCTCGGATCTACACTCAAACTGGTCGGCACGCAGAAGCGGTTCAACATGCAGAAAAAGCATGTGAGCTGGAACCAAACGATTCCACCAATTTTACCGTATTAAGCGTCACCTACCAACGAGCGTGGGCGGGGACTCAAGAACAACGGTATATTCAAATGGCGGAGGACGCCATGGCCCGTTCGAGATCAATCGGCGGCTAAGTCAACTCCCTTTTTAAACCCGCGAATTTCCATCTACATCAGGTCTTCCAGATGAGCCTCCCTCCATGGTCAATAGGTGTTTTCACAAGTATCAATGCTGGCCTCGGTGTTCACTTGGAGGTCGCAAGAGACTTGCAGATTCCCTCTATTCAATTGCATACTCCACATGCGGCGGGACGTACTCCTGCAGCCGCTGAAGGGTTCCTCAAAAAGCTTGATGATTACGATATTGAACTGACATGCGTTTTTGGTGGTTTCGAGGGGGAGAGCTACGCCGATATCCAAACCGTAGAAAAAACCATCGGACTTATTCCACTCGCAACCCGTTCGGTTCGCCTGAAAGAGATGAAAGAAATATCCGATTTCACTCGCCTATTGGGATGTAGCGCAATTGGCTTGCATCTGGGCGTGGTCCCTCACGATACAAAGTCTCGCGAATACGCGGACATTGTCGACGTTACACGACAGCTATGTGATCACGCGATGCACAACGAGCAAAACGTACATCTTGAAACAGGGCAAGAGTCGGCCGATGCGCTAATGCAGTTTATTGGTGACACACAACGGGATAATCTGTTTATCAATTTCGATCCTGCAAACATGATCCTTTACGGTATGGGAGAACCAATCCCGGCCTTGAAGAAAGTGGGATCGCACGTGCGAAGCATCCATTGCAAAGACGCTACATGGAGCGACCAACCTGGAATCACGTGGGGCGCTGAAGTGCCGCTAGGCAAGGGCCAAGTGGACATGCGAGCCTTCTTGAAAACGCTCAAGGAGATTGGCTACTACGGCCCGCTGACCATCGAGCGCGAGATACCGCAGGATAGAGCACGCCAAAAGGCAGAGATTCAGCACGCAACGGAATTGCTTAGCCAACTACGTAAAGAACTGCTCGGTTCCGAGGGCTGAACCGGACGCTAGCGCGTTGCGGCTGATTAGCCGAAGGGCGCTAGCCCACGGTTTGCAGCCCATGTTGTGATCGATGCCTCAACGGCGTGCCAGGAGCCTGAGGCGCTAGCCGAGCCACGCCGCAGGAAATCGGCTAGCGCCTCAGGCAGCTCTAATCTAGAGGTAGGAAATTAATGAGTGCCTATCTCCTTGGAATTGCGTTTGACATTATGTTCAAGCTTGATAATCTCGGTTAGAGCAGCTTCATGTTCTCGAATCTCGGTTTGAATAGCTTTCCAGTTCGGATGATTCTCACCGAAGTTTGTTTCGTACATTCTCAAAAAAGCAAGTTTCTGGATAATCGTTCGCACTTCCTTGCGATCTTGAAGTGTTTGCACCGTCAAGTCGTCTGCATTGACTGAACGCTGTCCGGTTTCAACATTGACGGTCGTTGCAGATTCGTGTTTTCGAATTTGTTCTTGTATCGATTTTTGCTTCGGATGATCTGATCCAAAGCTGGACGCATTGATTTTCAAGAAAATCATTTTCTGTGCTAGTGGTTGCACGTCTTCGCGAACTTCAAGTATTTGGGGCGATGAGTCCACCAAAGTTTGCGAATTCTCAGCAACGGCGGATTTTGGGGCAGGCAAGTTTTGAAGCCCAATAATGCTTTTCAATGCGGACTCCTGCAAGCTAATTTGTAATTGAGTGGACTTTTTACTTAGATGGTTTTGCTCGAGATCTCTCTCATTCATTCTCAAGAAATGCAACTTCTGAACGATCACCAGCACATCCTCGCGATTTCGAATCTCTTTGGGCAGGGAGTCCTCTATGTTCATCGAGACCCCCGCAACCGTGCTAGCCACCGGTAGTTCGTTGTACAACTCCTTAATCCTATTCAAATCGGACTCAAGATCGCGGATCTGCAACCTTGCAGAATTCTTGTTTGGATGATTCTCTCCAAAATATGTTTCATTCGTCCTTAGAATTCGAAGCTTTTCAACGATCAACTGCACGTCTGAGCGATTGCGAAGTTCTGGCGGCAAAAAGTCTTCTAACTTGGTCAAGCTTTGGCCAAGGCAAAAGGTCGCCAACAAGATCTGAGTAAAGAAGAAGAATCCACCACTCAAGAATTGACGATTTCGCATCATACCATTTTAATTCCTATTCGCATGTGCAATAAAACACGGCGTCGATCATAAGTCGGGCTGAACCGGACGCTAGCGCGTTGCGGCTGATTAGCCGAAGGGCGCTAGCCCACGGTTTGCGGCCCATGTTGTGA
>JAYTVM010000129.1:0-6934 GCA_043743995.1 Pirellula sp.
GCAGTTCAAAAACCTTTGGTTTCATAGGCAACATCACGCGGAGCGTGATGGGTACTTTCTTCAGATTCGAAAAAATCACAGCCTCAGAGCGTGCCACCCGTGCTTCAGAGCGTGCCACCCAGTATACAGGTAGATTTCAAACCGCCCCTCGCCTAATAGCGAGAGTCTTTCTCGGGTACGATCCGGCGCAACACGTTGGCCTGCATTTCCTCGTCCATATCGTGCGCTACCATCACACCTTGAAACGCGGTTTTTAGCCGAAGCGCCTGGCTAGAAAGCGCATCGTTACGTCGATCGCGACTTCGAACCGGACTCACTTGCAATTCGAGAAGCGTACAAATCTTGACGTTTCCTTTCTTGCCGCCTGCATTCATTTCCAATTCGGAAATACCAATTTCGATCAGAAATTTGGCCAGCCTCTCGTTCCTGGTCTGCGGAATGGGTGCTTTACGACAGTCCACTTCGAGGAGGATTTTGTCGCTCTCAACCTGGATGACACTAGCGTGGAACTCAGTCACAAATCCCTTTAGTTTTTCAAGCGTGACGTCTCGAGGTACATTGGTCAGGATTTCGTACTTTTGCTTGAATGCTACTGCTGGCGAAAACCATCCCAACCAACTGCGCATGGTGGAATGATTCGGTTCCGTACTCCGGACGGTTAGATTGGTGGCTTTCGTGTCGAGACCAAGCCCTACAACGCGGTCTCGCCCACTCGCTTTGGCAATGAGCAACGCTTGATCCGCTCTGCCTAGAACCGATTCGCCGGTGTCACCTGGCAGCACCGTACTAACGCCGAAACTCGCGGTTATGCATGAATTTCGGATAGCAGCTATGGGGGTTCTTTGGAGTCGTTTGCGAATGGACTCTGCCCATGCTTTGGCTTCCGTAAAATCACATTCGCTGCATAGCATCACGAATTCTTCGCCTCCGAAACGTGCAACGAAGTCGGTTTCTCGACAAAAATCCTTAAGTACCTGAGCAAAGACAATGAGCGCTTCGTCCCCTACTTGGTGCGAAAAGTTGTCGTTGATACGCTTAAAAAAGTCGATGTCGCAAATGATCACGCTGCCCGGGCGATTGTTGCGTTGATGGTAATCGACAAAGTCTGGCAATTGGCGATTCAACTCCCCACGATTTGCAACTTTTGTGAGTTGATCTTGGCTAGCTCGTTGGCGAAGGTGTACGATTTTTTGTTCGAGGACAGCAGTCTCGCTAATGTCCTCCAAGATCATTGCACCGCCGCACAAGTGACCGAGGTCGTTATAGACAGGAATAACGTCGAACTTTACGTGGAGCAACGGAAATCCGTCTCGACGGATCGACAGGCGTTGACTGATGACTTCGCCACTCTGCAAGAGCGCCGCGAACGGACACTGCGATGAATCCAAAGCGAAACCATCGCTATCGCAGAGGGATGCAAAAGCTGGTTCCCAGGTCTGGTGGTAGACCGACGAAGCGGACTTGCCAGTCATTCGCTCGGCGGTTGCGTTCCAGTCCAGCACTCGGAATTCCAAATCAACGAAAATCACTCCGTCTTGGACATGATCCATCATATGCCGATAAAACGTGTCGTTCAGTTTGTGAATAAGAACGCTGCCGGCTTTTTCGCCTTGCCCAGAGGCATTTCGAAGATCCGCATGGTCCAATTCAAAAAAGGTGCGATGTTCGCTTACTTCGATTTCTTTCAGCCAGCGTCCCGAAGCAAGCTCCAGCGTATCGGATTTCGGATTGAGGACCATGTCGGCAAAGGATCGCACCAAACGAGGGTCGAACTGTTTGCCGCTTTGTCGAAAGATCTCTGCCAATGCCGCCTCGCGAGACATAGGCTCGCGATAGACCTGTTGCATCGTCATGGAGTCGTACGCATCGATGATATTGATCAGTCGGCTGGCGACTGGGGCGATTTCATCGGAAGTGCAATTGTTCGAAGTATGGAAACTAGTGCCAATTCCCGCGATGGAAAGCATGAGATCGTTCGACGCGCCGGCGGCTCGTAGGATTTCAATTCCGACCTGTATATGCAAGTCCATCATGGACTTTTCGTTTTCGGTAAGCTTGTCGGGCTTCTGCAGAACTCGATCGGGAATTCCAATTTTCCCAATTTCATGAAGCAATCCAACTGTCTCAAAAAGCTGCAAGTGTTCTTCACCAAGTTGGCAGCTCACTCCCCACAACGAGGCCCAACGAGCCACTCGCAGGGAGTGCGATGCAGCCGGCCCGTGCTTGGCTCGCAAAGCGACGTAGAGACTGGAGACGACGCCTAGCTTGGCGTGTGCCATCTCGTAGTGCAATCGTCCAGTGGATTCAGTACCTGACGCATTGCCTTGGGGCGCACATACAAATGACCATGAGTTTGCATGAGCAATACTTGAGGAACTTGCCTGGATCGACGTGGATTCGGTCATCGCTCAAACTAATATTGGGTTGCAGACGGTGGTCCACAAAATTGCGGGGACATGCATTGAAACACAATGCTCGCAACGGTTAACGACCCGAAACCTTAGATCAGTAATGCGAACCAAGCAAATCAATCCCAAACATTGACCGTCAAGGTTTACGGAAACGCGATTCAAAAACCAAAATAAAAGGGTTGTAGTGATTGTGCATTCCATCAACAACCTAACTGGATCGCTTTACCAATGGCGAGCGTAGCGACTATGATGATGGTAGGATGATAATTCACCCCCCTGGGTGGGTTGGCGAAGTATCTCCGGGTGGGTTGTCAATGCGTGCGTCATTTTGAGGCTTGAAACGAATGAAGATTTTTTCGCGACAGTGCAGCTCTGTTTTTGGGATAGTTCTGCTGCTTGGTAATGCGGTTGGTCTGCAGGAAGCCCTGGGACAACTGCCAACGGGCTGGAAAGCTCACGATTGGGATCGGGAACGGCCTCAGGTCATTACGCCAGGTCCTTCGAACTTGCCGCTGTCTGCCCCCTCCGACGCGGTCATTTTATTCAATGGCAAAAACCTTGACGAATGGCGGTCCGCGGATGGCAGTCCTGCGAAATGGATAGTCAAAGACGAAGTCATGGAATCCGTTCCCGGCAGTGGTTACATCTTCTCCGCCAAAGCCTTTGGCGATGTTCAGCTGCATGTGGAATGGTCTGCGCCCGCAAGAGTGCAAGGTAAGAGCCAGGGGCGAGGCAACAGCGGCGTTTTTCTTCAAGGGCTGTTTGAAGTTCAAGTCCTGGACTCATACGACAACAAAACTTACGCAGACGGGCAAGCTGGGTCGGTGTATGGCCAGTATCCACCACTTGTCAATGCGAGCCGTAAGCCCGGCGAGTGGCAATCCTACGACATCCTTTTTCGAAGACCCAGCTATCAAGAAGGCAAACTTTTGCAACCCGCTCGTCTGACCGTGCTCCACAATGGCGTCCTGGTTCAAGACAATGTTCGCCCACTTGGACCGACATCGTGGCTACAACATAAGCCTTATGAAGTAAGTCCAGAAAAGCTCCCCCTTTCGTTTCAGGATCATGGCAATCCGGTCCGCTACCGAAACGTTTGGCTTCGAGAACTTCCTCCAGAGACAATCGTCCAACCCGAAAAACCTTATGATCCAGTCATTGTCTCACTTACAGCGGAGCAACAGGCTAAAATCGTTGGTAAGTACGAGCGTGGAGACGGCGGATTGTGGGAAATTACCCAACGCGATGGCAAGCTCTTCTTTTCAGTTTCTGGCACACCCTTGGAGTTAGTAGCCCACAGTGCAGATGAGTTTGGGTTAAGATACACCGCTGGAAAACTGAGCTTCAAGTACGACGATTCTGGAACGCCAACGGAATTGCAGTTCTACATGGGTGGCGACACCTCGAAAGGAACTCGCTCGAAGTAACGAATGAAGTTCTTAAGATTCTAAATAACCCGTATTATCCCGCACAGAAGTCGCTCCAATATGAATCCCGTACTCTTTACAATCCTTCTCGTTTTCGGCTTGTTTGTATTTGTTTTCGCGATCATCATCCTGGCCGTTTTTTCTCGCTATTTCTGGCTTTGGATCCAATCCGTAATGACCGGGGCCAAGGTTTCGGTCATTGATTTACTCGGAATGATGTTTCGACGGGTCGACGCAAAGACCATCGTCCGAGGCAAAATCATGGCCGTGCAAGCTGGGATTCGCGACGAGGACTTGACCACCAAGGCACTGGAAGCACACTACCTGGCTCGGGGTAATGTGCCTCAAGTTATTAGAGCTCTGGTTGCGGCACGCAAGAGCAAGCAAATCACATTGTCGTTTCGCGAGGCCGCTGCTATCGACCTCGCAGGTCGAAATGTTTTGGACGCAGTCCAAACCAGCGTCTATCCGAAAGTGATTGACTGTCCGCCCAAAGGGAGCGCTGTCGCCTTTCTCGATGCGATTGCAAAAGACGGAATTCAGTTAAAAGTCAAAGCACGCGTTACCGTTCGAGCTAATCTACAACGCCTCATTGGTGGTGCAACCGAAGAGACCATCATTGCCCGTGTCGGACAGGGAATCGTTAGTGCAATCGGCTCGTCCGAAAGTCATAAGATCGTATTGGAGAATCCCGACGTCATTTCCAAAGCCGTGCTCGCAAGCCGACTCGACGATCAGACCGCTTTTGAAATCGTTTCGATCGATATTGCCGATATCGACGTCGGAGAGAATATTGGCGCCAGACTTCAAGCCGACCGAGCCGAAGCCGACACACGCGTCGCCCGTGCCAAAGCCGAAAGTCGAAGAGCCGAGGCCGTAGCCACCGAACAAGAGATGATTGCAAAAATAGAAGAAAGCCGAGCGGAAGTCGTCTCAGCCGAAGCCGAAGTCCCTAAGGCGATCGCAGATTCCTTACTCAGCGGACGACTAAGCATCATGGATTACTACAAACTGAGAAATATCACCGCGGACACCGAAATGCGACAAAGCATTGCCGGTACAAGCACCACCGGGCCGTCCAACCCAACCCGCTCCACCTAGCCGCCTTGTGCCCGAAGCCGAATTCATTACTTCGGACGACGCTCGAAATGAACCGCAGGTAGCCAAAGGAATTTACGATGGCAGATGAACTAGACGATTTTCTCAAACAGGCCGCTCAACGGCGACAACAGCGTCAACAGCAACGCACAAATCGACCGCCAGTTGTTCAGCCTGCGCCCCAGCCCACGCGCTCGGTGCCAACACCACGGTTGCAGCAGCAAGACCCCATTCCTTCCGCTCAAGTCGTAGACCCCAAACCCTATGAGCCAACGGTTGGCAATCTCTCCTCGAGCCTTCCTTCCGCCTCGCTTTCAGGGGGTGTGGACCAAGCGGATGAGCGAATGCAGTCTCATCTCAAGGAAGCGTTTCAGCACGAGATAAGCAGCCTCCGAAAATCCGAACCGAAGGCGTCCCCCAAGAAGAAGCAAAAGAAAGAACAGAGGCTTCAGGAGACCCCTGCGACAGCCGCTGAAGTGCAACCCACGGCTAAGGTTTCGTCCGCATCCTTGGTTGCGCAATTGCGAGACCCTCAATCGCTCCGAATGGCCATCATCGCCCACGAGATCATGAAGCGACCCTGGCAATGATCGGGCCCGATTTTGCACGAGGTGTCGACGGACTTTTGCCCGCCATCGCTCAAGACGCCTCCTCAAAACAAGTTCTCATGTTTGCTTGGATGAGCGTTGAATCCTACGAAGAAACGCTACGTTCAGGCTTCGCGACGTACTACAGCCGGTCTCGCCAGCGGCTTTGGCGCAAGGGTGAGGAGAGCGGGCACCGTCAAAAAATCGTAGAGATTCGAATCGACTGCGATGCCGACTGTATCCTGCTGTTGGTGGAGCAAACCGGTGCTTCTTGCCACAAAGGTTATGTAAGCTGCTTCTTTCGAAAACACTCCGATACCGATTTTGTCGTGGATCAAACACGCCTCGTTGAACCCGAAAAGGTCTACCAAAAAAAACACGGTTAGAAAATGCCTGAGCTCCCAGAAGTCGAGACCATGCGCCGTGGCCTGCTGCCGACCATCGGAGGTGTTATCTCCGCAATCACAGAGCCGAGTATACCGTACCGACCGATCAAAATAGAACCAAGGATTGAGCAGTTCCGTAAGCGGGCATTGGGCGCGACCGTAGTCGCTGTTGACCGAGTCGCAAAGCGTATTTTAGTAAGACTGTGCACGGGTGACTCGATCGTAATGCAACCGAAAATGGCAGGAATCGCCATGGTGTCCTCGCCTCCTACCGATCAACATACCAGAATAGTTTTTGATTTGGCGGGGGTCGCCGTGGACCATTTCCTGTATTGGGATCGACGTGGCCTAGGGACGGTTTGTCTATGGACACAAGAACAAATTGCAGAACACCTAGGACCAGATAAACTCGGTCCAGACGCCTCGATCGTCGACCAGACTACATTCTTGAATCGTTTTGGTATTATCGACCGAGAAGTCAAGGTTGCACTGCTAGACCAACGCGTTGTCTGCGGAATTGGCAACCTATACGCGGCGGAAATTCTCCACGCGGCTAAAGTTCATCCGTCCGCCCGTTGCAGCCAACTCAGCAAATCGACTTGGAAACGCATTCACCGCGAGACCATTCGTATCCTGTGCGAAGCCATTGAAAAGGAAGGCTCCACATTGAGCGACGGCACCTACCGCAACGCCATCAACGGCGAGGGAAATTACCAAAACCAACATCGCGTTTACGACCGGGCCGACGAAACTTGCATCACCTGCCGAAGGGGTACAATTCAACGCATCGTTCAAGCCCAACGCAGCACCTTCTTCTGCCCAAAATGCCAGAAGGAGGCGTAAGGCTAAAGGTGTAAGGTGTAAGTCTCAGGACTCAAGTCTCAAGTCTCAAGTCTCAAGTCTCAGGACTCGAGGACTCGAGGACTAAAGAACTAACGAACTCCAGGTTAGCATATTTGCCACTTTGCCATTGAAATTTGTTATTTGTTAGGCTCATCCGGTAATCCGGGGAGGTCCTGTTTTTG
>JAYTVM010000130.1:0-26651 GCA_043743995.1 Pirellula sp.
CACTGTCGGATACAGGGCGGTAACGTTACCCTGACTAGGACTTCCACCCAGCAAATCAATCGCCTTTAAAGGCGCACTCGCCTTTCGCTCCGCGAAAGAGCGCCGTGCTAGCGCACTTTTGCGGAGCAAAAGGCGACAATGTAGACGAGCGAGGGCCTCGCTCAGCTACACGGACCTGAGCTTATGGTCCGCTTCCACCTAATCGACCGGACTGAGGACTTCAGCTTCCTCGTTCGCAGGGCTATTGACGCGAGTCGAGACCCGACGCAATTGCAGAATGCCCGTCGAACAAGGCTGCAACTGCTCAAGCATGCGGTCGATGTTGTCTGGCTTGTTCAGGCTCGGATCGAGCCACGCGGCGATTTGCGATTTGTTGAGCATCAGGGCTGGCATTCGGTCATGAACGCTCACCACATCCGCACTTGATTCGGTCGTGATGATGGTTGCAGACGCTATCGAATGGTTCTTTGACTGAGGGTCTTTGATCTTGCGATTCTCTGCCCAGAGTCCAGCCATCGCAAAAACTCGCTCGCTTGCCGTATGAATCCAATAGGGCTCTTTGATTTTCGGCGACAGTTTCTTCCATTCATAGTATCCGTCAGCCATGACCACACAACGCTGGTTGATCAGCGACGGACGGAAGCTTGGTTTGTCTGCAATCGATTCCGATCTCGCGTTGATCATGTTGTAACCGATCGACAGTGACTCAGCCCAATTCGGCACCAATCCCCATCGCATGCTGTCGATGGTTGGCTCGCCATTGTCCTTGGACCGTATGACAAGAATCTGCTGACTCGGTGCGATGTTGAATCGCGATTGTCTTAGCGACGTAGGGAGGGATTCCAATGCGGATTCCGGATCGAGGTTCCAATTCGGAAAGAGGTCGGCGAGCCAATCGGCGACCGGTGTCTTAAGGGTGAATCTACCGCACATAATATTACTATAAACTCCAGAGCAGCCTCAGTAGCCTAAGGCCGGGACGAAGCCCAGCGATCTCGATTTTACTACATTCCAAGTCGGGAGCCTTGGAACGAAGTGTAATAAATGGAATTCGGATTAATTTGTTACTTGCAATTCCGTTCCTTTCACTCAACAATCGGTTTTCCAATTGGCTTTTTGCCAATTGGTTGCAGGTCGATTCTCGCAAGGGTTTGGAGCGAAATGTGAATTATTCTCTTCGGTTTTGTATTCTATTGATTTTCATTGGGTCCATCGGTTTAGGAAGTTATCTTCAGCCGCGGGCAGTCGCCATTCCGGCGAACAATCTGCCGGCTGAGATCGTGCCGGTGGACACCAATATGCACGACTTGATGGAAGGGATGTTTCAAGCCCCCTATCGACGACTGAAAGAAGCCATTGCGAGCGAGCCGAAGGACAATAACGGATGGAAAGCCATTCGTTCCGATGTGCTCATTTTGGCCGAAGGAAGCAACTTTTTGGTTTTGCGAAAGCAGGAAACAGAACAAGCCAAGTGGGATGAGTACAGCCTTGCGTCGAAGCTCTCTGGTGAGATGGCTTTCAAAGCGGCCAAACAAAAAAACTTTGCCGAGACCCGAAAGGCCTACGAAGCGATGCTAACTCATTGCAACGATTGCCACAAAGCGTTTGCAAAAGGCAAGCATCAATTGGTCCCCTAAAGAGGTTCGCAATCATGAATCAACGAGAGAACGAGTCCTACTTCACCACTCTGCTGTTATTCGTATTGGTCTTATTGATGTTGATTGCGGGTGCGGGCGTTGTTGGACTATTCTTTTATCGTAGCGCCTTCGGTAGGAAGCAAGACGCCATTCGCATGGAAATGATGGCTCGAGAAGCGGCGATGGTGGCACAGGAGCAAGAGAGGTTAGCCAAAGGGGCTATGGATCAGATGGAGCAGCTAGAAAAAGTTCAAAAAGACGATGAGCCATCACCGCAGCCTTAGTCTCGTTCGTTTAATTTCTGCCGTAGGGCGCATGAACTCACAGTTCTGCTTCTGCCGGGTTTAACTCATCGGTATCTACTCAATGGGTTTATCCAGGCGGGAGCAACGCGTCGAGGGAGGCACGCGCTCCCGCTCGGATAAACCGAAACGGAGAGCACGACCTCTCTGCAATCGATTGGTGCTGCCAGTTGTGGCTCCGCCGAGTAAAACTCGACGGAAGCCGAGTGTGCCCATTCCGAAGTCTTGGCGACTTCTGCTACGGACAAATCGGACACTTATTGATCGAGTGGCCCTTAGCTACGCAGGTCAGCGTCTAGGGTGGCGCTTCAAAACTTACGGGCGTGCGCGTAATGGGATGAATGAACTCCAAACGCCATGCATGCAAGCCCATCGCACTGGACTGAAGTTCAGCATCTGCCTGCGCGCGTGCAGTCCCCGCAAGCAAGTAAAGCGGGTCGTTTTGAATCGGAAAACCTAGGGCCGCTAAGTGCAATCGTATTTGATGGGTTCGCCCCGTCACCGGTTCCGCCTCGATCAGTGAGTTGCCATCGGACCGTCGTTCTAGCACTCGAAAGCGAGTTTGTGCAGGCTGCCCAGCGTGATCGATCCGTCGACTACCGCCATGCATTGGCTCTTTGCTGATCGCAAGGTCGCAATCTATTGCGTCCCACACTGGATGACCAACGACGGTGGCTAGGTATGTCTTCTTTACGGTTCCGTCGGTGAATTGGGATTGAAGAAACTGCGAGTAGGTATGTTTTCGCGCCAGGACAACCAGCCCGGTCGTGTTGGCATCGAGTCGGTGGGCCGGCCTAAGTTTTTCGGGATGGTATGCCACCTCAAGGATCCCCTCGAGGGTGTTGCGATTGAAACGGCCGGATGGATGGACGGGCAACGGTGCGCACTTGTTGATCACCACGATCGCTTGATCTTCGTGGAGCAATTCGATGTTGGGATTGATGGTCGGCTCGGTGTAGCCCTTGAGGGTCTGCAAAAATCGCTGCCCACCTTGAACGATTTGGCTCGCGATTACAGGACGCGTGCCAAATTGGTGTCTCGACGCGGCGGGCAACAATATCTCGCCGTTATCGATGGCCGATTGCCATTGGGCGTGGCAATAACCAGGATAGAACTCGTAAAGCGCATCCAGCAACGTCATCCCCTCACAGCGTTGTGGAATGGAAATCCAACGTTTGTTGTCGTAGGGCGTTGATCCCCGTTGCTCCGCCGCAATCGCAAGAATCGACGCCTGACGTTTTGCAAACGCATTCTTTCGCTTGTCTTCGATGGACTTGTAGCAGCGAGGGCAGGACTCGCCAATCGCGTAAAACTTCGATTCCAAATCGGCGGGAGTGAGGGGACGTTTGCAAGCGAAGCATTCACTCGTGTCCGATGGCTCAAGCGATGGGTCGACCGCGACGCGTTGATCAAAGACGAAACAGTCGCCGTTATAATGCGATTGCTGGCACTTTTCGAAGTATTTTAAGATGCCGCCGTCGAGTTGATAGATCTCCTCAAAGCCAAGTCCCTTCATGTAGGGCCCAATTTTTTCGCAACGGATTCCGCCGGTACAAAACATCACGACCGGTTGTTTTTTGACTGCGTCGGGAATCGTTGCGGTAGCGTTTGGGAACTCGCGGAAATTCTTGATGTTGAGAGCGATGGCGTTTTCGAAGGTTCCCAGTTCGACTTCGTAATCGTTGCGAGTATCCAGCAAGGCGATTGGTCGCTTTTCATCGAGCCATTGCTTAAGCACTTCGGGAGAAATCTTGGGCGAGGCATCCGGCATGGGTTGAACGCCTTCGGCCCCCACTGGAATGATTTCGCGTTTGATTCGGACCAGCATGCGATTGAAGGGCTGATAGTCGGTAAGGCTTTCCTTGATTGGGATGTCGACCAACTCGGGAATGCTTCGAATGCGAGTCAAAAAAAAATCGATCGATTCGCGTGCCCCGGCCAAGAACAGATTGATGCCTTCGCCGCTGATCAAGATGGTGCCTCGCAGGGCCAATTGTTTGCAGAGACTTTTGAGTTCATCACGGCGTGGTTCCAGATCGTCCCACCGAAAGAACTTGTAGGCGGCGATATTGACAATCGGTTCGGTCAGCATAACTTCAACTGGATCAGTAAAATGGTGTGCCGGTCCCTGGTGCGTACGGGTTCGTTCTTGGATCCATGAATAGCTACGTTATGTAAGTTTATCGGTTTTCGCTAAACCATAGTAACTTAGCTCATTTTTTAAATTTCCGCAAGAATTCCAACGCAAATTATGAGGCAACGCTCATCAATTTCGCGGGAGTGGATGGAATCCGCGCGGGGGGTTTGCTTCCATTTGCAAACGGTTAACCTCCCCACGGAAGTGCCATTCCAGCCGGTACCGACATCGTTATCAATGCGACGTCCGTTGTTTTGTACGATGCCGATGTTCAGTTGGACTTGTCACACGAAGACCCGCAATGCGCCCGTCAAGATATCAGTAGAAACGGGCGTGGTACATTTCATTTCACCGTCCAGGTTCAGCAAATCGCGGCTTTCCGTCGTAATGCTGAATGATCGAACTTGGTGGTACTCGACGCAGGGCAACGACACGTGTGAACCATCGTATATTTTGTTCAGCATCCTAATTACTTGCCATCGGGATGCGCGGTGCACGACGACCACATCAATCTTTCCGTCGCTAATATCCGCGTGAGGAGCCATTTGCATTCCCTTGCCCGTGAACTTGGTGTTGCAGGCGATGACGAGTACGAAGTCGCCTTCGACCGTTTTTTCGTCAAGCACAAGTTTCGCGTGATATCGCTTGGCGCGCAGGACGTGTGACAACGCGGCCAGCGTGTAACGTGAAGCGCCGAGTGCTCTTAGCCGCTCTGCGGTTACATTGATATCTGCGACAGCGCCCCAACCAACTATATTAACACAGTAGGTAACTTCGTTTGCAGTCGACACCCGCATCACATCCAGCGGCTGAACATCGCCTGCAACGATCCGCCGAACTGCTTCGAGCGGCTCCTCACATTCGAGGTGCTGCAGAACCGAATTCCCTGTCCCTCCCGGGATGACTCCAAGCGGAGTCGAGCTCGGATCGTCCCGCAGCATTAGCCCGCCAACCGCTTCATGAATGGTGCCGTCACCTCCGACCACACAAAAGCCGTCGTAAGACTCCAAGTTCACCGCTGATGCAATTTCTTTTGCGTGTCCCGCATGTGTGGTCACGCGAACATCCAATTCGGCTCCTGCAGAGACGAATACAGGTTTGACCGACTCTAGAATCGCCATCCCTCGGCGTGTTCCTCCCCGCGGATTAACCACGACCAAGAATCGTTTAGCTGACATGTCGGTTACCTTGCTGTTTGCGCTTTTATCGTCAATCACCCAGATACTGGCAGCAATTTGGGGCGTTGTCAAGTAATGGGAAGCGGTTGTCGCCGCCGGATTTGCGAAGCGATGCTCATACGGCTCAACTTCCCAGCAGCCGGATTCGGTTCGTTACAGATCTTGTAGCTTCCTCGGCACAAACTCACCCATTACTTGGTCAATGTCTCGCAACCATTTTCCGCGTTTGTTGTTGAGTCATTGCAATTTTCGCATGTAACTCTACCAAAAGCGAATCAAAGCTTTTTATTTTCTTTCGAGCTTCCGTCACATCTTGAATACGGTGCTTCGCGTCATCGACACCGAAGGGGTCGACGGGTCGCTGCTTTGGCCAGTTTTTCTTTGGTAACTATACTTTCGAGAGTTTCAAGAAACGTTAAAACCTGAGCCGCATGAGTTCCTCAATACATCGGTGAGTTCGCGGTAGTTTGTTTTGCCGGTTCCCATTAACGGCATTTCGTCGATATGCATGACTTTACGAACGCGTGTCAGATTCGACAAACCGGCGTTACGTAAAAAACTGTTCACTGTTTCCACGTCCGTACGAAGCCCTCCCGCTGTGAAGAGACAAATAAGCGGCCGTTGACCTGGATCCTCGATATAGGTAAGCGCCGAAGTGATCTCCCCTTCGTTTTGCGGCAGGTTGTTCCGGATCACCCCTTCCATCGCCGGTAGGCTGATCATCTCCCCTCCCATTTTGACAAAACGCTTCATTCTCCCGGTGATGACCAGTGAGTCCGACTCGTCGAGAATGCCAAGGTCGCCCGTAACGTAATAGCGCTTGTTGTCCAGTTCCATGAATGCATCCTCTGAGGTACGGTCCAGATAACCGCTAAACACATTTGGTCCGCAAGCCCGAATTAGCCCTTGCTGACCGCGTACAACATCCTCATAGGTTTCCGGGTGAACCAAGCGGAGTTCCACTTCTTTGATCGTAGGACCAACTCCCACCGCCTGACGGTCAAGTCGGCAAAGGGTCAGGACCGGTGAGCATTCCGTGATGCCATAGCCTTCGAGCAGTCTGGCATCGAAACGCCTCGCCGCCGTTTCGATCAATTCCGCTGGAGTCTTCTCTCCGGCGGTAATGATCAATCGTAGACTCTGTAGTTGGTCATCTGAAGCCGCGCGGAAAATTCCAGATACAAATGTAGGCGTGCCGCAAATGATCGTCGGTTTCCACATTGCGATTCCGCGCGCAAGTGTTCTGGCATCGGTCGGGTTGGGATAGAACGAGACTTTCAGCCCGCTGGTCAGTGGCAACAGCGTCGTAATCGTGAAACCGAAAGAATGGAATGGTGGTAGAAATCCGTACAGTGAGTCATTACTTTCAAGGCGCACGGCATCCAGGCAACCGACGATGTTGCAAAGAATATTCTTATGTGAAAGGGGCACTCCTTTCGGAGCCGATTCCGAACCACTCGTAAACAGAATCACCGCAGGATCATCGGGTAAAGTCTTATCTGAACCAAAGATGCGACAAACCCTCTCAGCCTTGCTGCGTGCCCGCAGTGCTGCGAGGATTTTACTCCAAAGGGTAATCCGATGCTTTCGCAATGACTCCAGGGTCACAACGTGCTCTGAGATCCGGTCGAAATCTATCGAGTCGAGTCGATCGAGAAAAAGGGCTGACGTCAGAATCGTTTTCACCCCTGAGACGGCCAGAACCTGTTCGATGTTTGCGTCGCCCAACGTCCAGTTGATCATAACCGGCACTTTGCCAGCCAGCAGTGTCGCCGTGATCACCAGTGCCGCTCCACCCGTTGCCGGCAACATGATACCGATGTTCCGTTCAGGATAGTGGCGGATAATTTCTGCCAGAACCAGGACTCCCATTTTCGCGCGTTTGTAGCTGAGTACCCCGCTGGTATCGTCCGCGATCGCAACTGCATTGCCACCGCGATCACAAACCTTCAAAAAATTCATGTGGACCGAAGTGTCGGGATCCGGTGAGGTAACAGCGACATCGCGCACCGGTTCATGCCATGCCGTCGGAGCCAGATTGTCAGATGTCAGCGCGTGTGCCGTTGCACCTCCAGCGGCAACAACTTGAAGATCGTATACGTTCTGCAGTTCCTCTGCCTTGATTTCGTAAGCGTGAAACTCTTCTTCCAGCCAAGCAATCATCCCCGCCAGCTCCAATGAATCAAAGCCGATCTGGCTCGATAGTGACCATGAATCCTGTATCTCTGACACGTCCATGTCACGGCGGCGGGCAATCTCATTGACGACCTTTTGACGGACCTCCGGCGTAATCTCGACGCTGGATTCCCCCGGCAATGTCGATTGACGATGCTCGAAAGTCTTTTTGCTCCAGATAATTTGCGGAACGAGGACAATCTGTTCTTCACCACCCTTGTTGTACCAGTTGTCGAGATAACGGTTCATTTCCATTTTGTTCCCGTCGTAAGGGAAGTCTGCCGGGGATTCAACCAGTTCAATCACAACTTTGCGCCGAGGCGAAAAGAGAATCAGGTTCATCAGCAAATTCTTAAACGCAATCCGCAGACAGCGAAACAAGGGTGGCGTTTCTTGCCAGGCGACCCATGAAAATGAACTGCCCATTAATCCACGAGTGCGAACAAGCAGGATTTTCTTCTGCTGGACCTGGCTGAGCACATCGTAGACTCCCGACGCTGCCCGGACCTCTTCGCGGGTGCTCCGCATCAAGCGACCGGACGGATAAATCACGACGTTCGATCCTTCGTTCAGGCAATCCGCCGCACGCTTTAGGGCTTTGCGGACACGATATTTCTTATAGCTCCCAATTCCGCCGTACATATTGGGCATAGGAATGACGCGCATGATCTGCATCAAGTAATGCAGAACCGGCATGTTGTAGAAATCTTCAACGGCCATACCGCGAGGTTGCATTGGATTCCAGAGTTGCGAAAAGACAATTACTGGATCGATTTCGCCTGGATGGTTCGGCAGAATCAAAACGCCTTCGCGCTGCAAGAGTTTCTCTTTGCCGATGAATGTTATGTCATAGCGCAGCCACAATAACGAGCGCACGATCCATGCGGCGAGATTTCGGATGAAGTTCATAAGCCGGAGACCTTATGTTTGAGTTCACGCGACATGGATTCGAGCTTCATGAAAATGTCTTGGTTCTTGCCCGATTGAAATGGATGTCGACAGGAAAAATGAGCGTGCGCATCAGGTTTCTTGCAATCGTTTGAGAATAAGATCTTCCCGAAAGTCGCGAAAACAGGAATTCATTTTTAGAGTGGTTTGGTGCAATCAACAATCGGTTTCTTAAATTTAAGGCGGATTGAAGTCGATCCACGCCGCGCACATCGACTTGCATCAAGCCTGTTTCTCGAGATTGCTTGTACCGACGAATAGGTGCACAAAGCCGAACAAGCCATGGGTTTAGCTCTGGCCCCCAGGACCGGGGTGCAAACTCTGTCGGGTAACGATTCATGGTGGTTCACTAAAGTGACAGGAACGATGTCGAATCGCGAACACTGGATGACAACTCTTGCAGTATTTTATCCACGCCCTTCAAACCGCTGACAGGGCTTTTTAAGAAATTCACTAAGCACTCATGTCGGATGCGTTGGAGCAACTGGATTCGCTTGCCTAACGCATGCAGTGCAGGAAAATCATCTCCATCTGTTGCGTCGTTTGATCGCTAAGCTTTTTCATGGTATTGAGCTTTTTGTCAACGAATGTTGAGCTAGCGTCCAAAAAAGTCGTTGAGCTCAAGGTCCATAACAGAAATCCCATCGCAGCGACGGACGTGAATCGACGAAAGATCGTGGAGTGTTTGTGGGCAGGCATGTTTGTGTTCCAAACTTGTGGGGGGATTGAACGGAGCTAGTCGATTGGTTCTTCATGTTCGCATGAACCTACTAATACAACCGAAATCCACGGTGTGGTCCCCTCACGAAATCTAGGTAGCGAAAAGTGAGTTGGCAATCAGTGTGGCACGGCGGTCTCCGCCGTGGTTTCTCGGTCGGGAAACCGGAAGTTCCTTCCGGTTTTTGAAGAAGAAAATCGAGAGGTCCGCGTTTCGAAAAAGCCTTTGGTTTTATGCCCGTGGATCTTTATTTGCCGCAGCCCTCTAGCCCGCTGGGACCGGCGCTATCGATCCTTTTTATGCTGAAAAACATAGATGCACGACGCTCCGCGTCGTGATTCTTGCGACGCGGAGCGTTGCACAACTAAGCGGGACATTGTTTGGATAAATACTAGCTTAATAGGGTAAGGATCCTTCGGGGTAAACCCGTAGGCATTTTCAATGCACGAATACTGCTAGGTCTAAACTAGACCAAAAAGCGGAAGGGACTTAAGAGTTTTGGCACTAGCCGCCGGTGTTTCTAGGAACCGGCGGTTGGCGCCTTGCCGCTCACAACTTGAAAGCGACTCATTGACGTACCCTAGAGCGAATGTTCGCGACGGGACTCGATGTAATTGCTCAGCATTCGAAAGCGACGGACTTGGTGCAGGCTGCAAATCCCCATGCATGCCAGCAAAACGAGAAAAATTGCATGCTGGAAGAGGTTGTTTCGCATGTAATCCTCACTGACTAACAGCACGAGATAGGAAAGCATGGTGACAATAGTTACCAGCACCACCATTCGAGCTCGAAAAAACATTCCTCCTCCTACCACTAGCATGGGGTATCCGATGAGGATCGCTCCAGGGGGATTGATTGGATCGGATAGCATCGATATCACGACGGTTAGAAACACGGAATCTGCACATAACCAAAACGTGGCGACCATCGCCTCAATCCTCTTGATTCTCCCAAAAAAACCGCACATAACGCTGATGGCAATCCATAAGAGCGTAATGAAGCTTATTTGAAGGTGGTCGTTTAGCTTCCACCGGCTGGCCGACATAGCGAACTGCAATTGGCCAATGATAAACGCCAACCCGAGCGCACCCAAGTGCGAGGAAAGCACCGGTGATCTACGGCCAATTCGACGAAGACGATCGATAAGAGTAGGTGGCTTTGCATGGGTAGGAAGCCCTTTAAGAAACCGTTCGAGATCCTCCGCCACCTCCTTTGCATTCGCGTATCGGTCTTCCGGCTTCTTTTCTAAACATCGCATGCAAATTAGTTCAAGCGAACGCGGGATTTGCGGTTTGAGAGTCCTGGGCGGAATGGGTTCGCTCTCAAGTACCTGTACTAGTGCATCCAGAACATTCTCCGAAACAAAGGGCGCTTGGCCAGTTAAGCAAAAGTACAACAAGCCGCCCAGACCATAGATGTCAGAAAAGACCCCAACGTTTTTGTAGTCGCAAGCCGCTTGCTCCGGAGCCATGTATCCAGCCGTTCCTAACACTTGGCCAGTTTGTGTCAGGTCCGAGTTACTACTCGTAGACTTGGCCAATCCAAAGTCCGCAACGTAAGGTTTATGTTGCGAATCGAGCAAGATATTGCTTGGCTTCAGATCGCGATGCACGATGCCTTTTCCGTGAGCAAACGAAATCGCACGCGCAACAGAAACAAGCGTTTCGGCAATCCTGAAATAGGATAGTTGTTGCAATTTTATGACCGACGACAAGTCAGTCCCATCGATCATTTCCATCGAAAAATAATCGAGCCCGTCAATTTGACCAACGTTGTAGACACATACAATATTGTCGTGTTTCAATTGCGCTGCAAGGTGCATCTCCTCTCGAAACCGAGCTACCAGCACGCTGCTCTGTGTATTCCCAACGCCAAACCATTGATCCGTCCGAACTAATTTGAGAGCTACCTCTCGCATAGGAGTTTCGCCATTGTATTGCGTCGCACGATAGACTACCCCCATGCCACCTTGCCCAAGTACCTCCAAAAGTTCATATTCGCCGAGTCGTTTCGGTAAGTCGCGACTCAAGTTCTTTGGCATTGAGGGTACGACAGAGTTTGCTGCGATTGTCTCTGCTTCCATGAATACAGACCGAAGGCAATTCTCATCGTTCGGGAATCTAGCGAAGTAGTCGGCAAATGGTAGTTGCTTGCCGGACGAGACTCGGTACTCACGATCTAATTTGAGCAGCTCAAATAGTAATGCACTCCGATCGGATTCAGTTCCCGTTGCCAAAAAATCTTCGATTACAGGCTCTACGCCGCGACGAATCTCGGCTTCAAACGCATCGCAAATCGGACCAATTCGTTTTAAGACAAGGTAGTCCAAGTCCGGCTGAATCGTATCATCGTTTGGCATCGCCAGTTTCCGCATCCGCAAAGGGCTCTCGTGATCGTTACAATCCTGTTGAGATTATGAACAAGCCCAGCATTTGAATCAAACAGAATATCCCTTGGACATCCCCCCTGATGTTGACACTCTGTCGCATCATCACCCCCTCGCACCAATTTTTTGCAGTTCTTTGACCCTTTGCCAAGTCGCCAGCACGTAAGTTAGAGCCGTCTCAATGAGGTCCAATCGCTTTACAGCCAAAGCTTCAATCGACCGTCGAGGTAGTCCGGTAGGGCCTTGTTGACCCAGCGTCGGATTTGAGCGTCGTTGTAGCGTGTGCTGAAGTGACCGCAGATGACAACTTCGTTCTTAAAATCGTTGCGGCGGGCCACGATGTCATCTAAGTGCGTGTGACCGTGCTTGTGGATCTTTTCTTTACGGTGATCGGGCGAGACGAAGGTCATTTCGGTAATCAGAATCTTGGCTCGGTACATGTCGGGGCAATCATCGAGACCCTCCGGTGCCGTGTCGCCGGTGTAGGCGATCAAGGGGATGCGAACTTCGTGCGTCACGTCGGTACCGGACAATTTGATGTCACGGATTTGGTCGCCGGTTAAGTGTGCGAATTCAGGTCGCAGTTTTTTGCGTCGGTCCCAAACAATAAACCCGAGCGACGGAATGGAATGCCGCGTCGCGCTGGTGGTTACCACTAACTCTCGCGATAGCTCGATCTCTTGGTTGGCGGTTAACGGAATCAAATCGCAAGGAAGCTTACCGCGATCCAGGCGTGAAACACATTTGAGGAGCGCATCGACGGTGGATACGGCGGACTCGGGCATGTAAATGGTTGGCCGCTCCATTTTCATCATGCGACGGCGTGCTACATACGCAGGGAGGGCTGCGATATGGTCGATATGGGCGTGCGATACCATAAAACGAGGGATGGCCATGAAATCCCAAGGCTGGGCACCGAGATCAAACCCGAGCTTCAGTTCCGCCACGCGCCAATAGGTCTGAACTGCCGCTCGCGAATAGCCGTCAATCGTGAGTTGATCGTGCTTCATGCAGAGCGTTGGTGCATTGTCGACCGACCCGATGGTCTCGGCCAATTGAGAATCAATGCGTTGCGACGAGTTGGAAGCTCGTGGCATAGATGCCGCTAGGTCATCGGCTTTTTTATCGGACACTGTTTGCTTTTTCTATTT
Organism: Pirellula sp.; assembly: GCA_043743995.1. Classification (GTDB taxonomy): domain Bacteria; phylum Planctomycetota; class Planctomycetia; order Pirellulales; family Pirellulaceae; genus JBKCUI01. Next base: position 12,633 of record JAYTVM010000130.1, read on the forward strand.
CAGACGACTGCGGTGCGTGCGGCGGATGGGCAGGGATCTTGGCGACTCGCCAGTCCAACAATTGTAACTCGACTCGCCGCATCCCGTTGAATTCGTTGATGTTGGGTCGGAATGCGACATCTATCTGACCGCGATGGTTGTTCAAAGGTTCGATCCATTCCGCTTGCCCGAAGGCTACCCCGCGCATGGAAGAGCCGTATTGAACCAGCTTAACACTCATGTGCCGATCTCCGCTCCCCATGGCTTTGGCGGCATCCGCTAGCTCGACATTGCTTGCCACCAAGATCGGCCGCGGGTTGGACGCTCCGAACGGCGCGAGCTTTTCGATGGTGGAAACCGTGTTGAGATTCATTTGCTTGAAGGTCGCTTCCGCATCGATGTTTAGCGAGGCGATCGGTTTTTGTCCCTTGAGCTGAGTCGAAACCTCTTCGCAAAACGCATGACGAAAGGAGGCGATGTTGCGCTCGTCGATTCGCAATCCCGCCGCCGCAGCGTGTCCGCCGCAGGTCACCAAGTGCTCTCGGCATTTTTCCAAGGTCGCATGTAGGTCAATGATCCCCTGTGATCGAGCAGAGCCAGTCGCGGCTTTCTGTCCTGTTGAGTCCATCCCGATAATGACGACAGGGCGGTGGAATTTTTCGGACAATCGACTTGCGACCACCCCGATGACGCCAAGATGCCAACCGGAGCCTGCGAGGACGAAGGCCGAGTCGTTTTCGATGTCGAATTGCTCTTTGGCTTGTTTGGTGGCGGCAATGACGATGCTGCGTTCGAGCGATTCGCGATCGCCGTTGAGTCGGTCGATATATTCCGCCAAAACAGCGGCGCGTTGCGGATCTTGCGTGGTGAGCAGTTCGATCCCGAGCTGCGCTTGACCAAGTCGGCCAGCCGCGTTCAAACGGGGCGCGAGCGTAAAGGCGATGTCTTCGGCGGTGAGGGTGCTCTTTTGATCGAGCTTGGTCTGTTTGATGAGAGCCTTGAGTCCGAGCGGCCCGTGTTGTTGCATCAGTTTCAATGCGTGGCGAACGATGATACGGTTTTCATCAAGGAGGGGCACCACGTCGGCGACCGTTCCTAAAGCTGCCAGAGTCGTTGCTTGAAACAAGAATTCCCGAAGAGCGGTCGAGACTTTTTTGGCTTGGCTTGCATGTTGGCAAAGTGCCCACGCCAACTTGAACGCGACCCCTGCACCACATAATCCATGGAAAGGATAGTCGTAGCCGGGGAGCGCAGGGTGAACGATCGCCAAAGCGTCCGGAAGCTGCTCCGACACGCGGTGGTGATCGGTGATGATCAAGTCGATACCGAGTTCACGGCATAGCTCGGCTTCTTTAATGGAACCGATCCCGCAGTCGACGCTGATGATCATTTTGCGTCCACGTTGGGCCAGTTTTTGAATCGAATCGCAACTTAGGCCATAGCTGTCCTCAAGTCGATTGGGAACGTAGTACTGAACCTCCGCGCCGAGCAAGCGCAGGCAACTGAAAAGAATGGACGTGCCCGTCATGCCGTCCGCATCGTAGTCGCCATAGACGGTGATAGGAGTCTTGGCTTGAATCGCGGCGTAGATGCGTTCTGAGGCAGCTTGCACGCCAGGAAGGAGCTCTGGCTCGCGCAAGTCGGCGAAGCGAGCTTCGAGGAAAGTGCCTATGGAAAGATGTTCAGTGATACCTCGATTGAGCAAAAGTTGAGCGACGACCGGTTCGACGGAAGATTTCTTTGCTAGCTCAAGGATGGCAGCGGAATCGTGACCTTTAAACAGCCATTTCTTGGCCATGCGGAGCCCTCCGTGATGATGATGTCCGTGAAGATAGTGATTCGCTTAACGAGAACAGGGCGAGTTGGAACTCGCCCTGAGGCTGTGATTTTTAAATGTCGCCTTTTGCTCTGCGATAGTGCGTTTGCGAGCCGCACTTTCGCGGAGCGAAAGGCGACAATCGGTGGGGAACACCGAGCCACTTTACTTACGCTTTTCGATATGCAACGTCACCCGACGGAGCCGACGGTTGTATTTCTTGAGCTGCAGTTTCTCCCCGCCAGGCCTGCGCAAAAGTACGTAATTGATATCACCCGTCTCTTGGCAAACGAGGAACGTGGTTTCCTTTTTCTTCTTGCTCTTGGCCATTTTGTGCGAACTTACCTTCAACAAAAACTGCGTTCTTGGACATTTAGGAACGCGTATTATGGGAAGCCGCCAGATTTCTGGCTAGTTCAATTGGGTTATTTGCGCAGTTGGGTTTTGGAACAAAAGGGTGGCGGATCGCATCGAAGACAAGCTTCGTGCCTAAAGTTGCCCAATAATCCGACCTAACCCTCAAATTCCCTACCCAACGCTTCCGAGAACAAGGAATAGGTTGAGTTGAATTGGTGTCCGAGTCGTATTGCGCAAATAAGATTGAATATCCACAACAAACCTCCAAGCCGAAAAACTGCACCGCCTGCATAAGTTTTTCTTTTGGTACTAGCGGTTCCTTTGTGACAGCCTCCCCAAGTGGGGGTAATTAAGGTTTCGAAATGACGAAAATGCAACGCCGAGAATCTTTGAAGTTTACCGCAAGACGTATGCTTCGTGCCCTATTACAAGGTGTACTTCCGGGTGCGGACAATCGCAAGGTTCGCCCAATTCACTTCGAACCGCTTGAGTCGCGTCAGTTGCTGGCTGCGGATTTTTACGATGCGGCTTCGATGGCAGCCGCGTCGTCTATTCCAATCACGAATACGCCGGCCCAGTTCAATTCCACACCGATGAGCACCGCAGGCTTGGTTGGCGAGGGAGAAGACGCGCCGAATTTGGTCGAATTTGCCAAGGCCTTGCAGCAAGCCGGTGTCCGATTCTTTGGCGCGGATTGGTGTCCATTCTGCACGGAACAGAAGGCCCTCTTTCAGGACGGGGCTCAGTTTCTGCCGTTTATCGAAATCTCCAATCCGGACCGAACTCGAAACGCGACAGGAATTAGTGAGAACATAACGACCTATCCAACTTGGGAATTCAGCAATGGGCAACGCGTGACGGGGGTACAAACCCTTCAACAGTTGTCCACACTCTCGGGAGTTGCGATTCCCACCGGAAGCAATCCGACCTTCACCGTGATTCCGAATCAGACTGTGCTCAACGGTTCACCCCTGCACGTGCCTGTCGATGCGTATGATCCAAACGGTGGTCCGCTCACCATTACCGTCACCAGCAGCAATCCATCCGCCATCACTGCGGAAATGATCACAAACAACAAGTCTTGGAAGCTGACGGTTAATGGCTACGGCGAAATGGTTTATCGATTTTTTGCGGACGAGGCACCTCGCCCTGTTGGACGAATCGAATCGCTCACCGATAGCGGTTTTTACAATCAAACCGCATCGAGCAAGATTATTTTCCATCGCGTGATCGATAACTTTGTGCTCCAAGCCGGTGACCCAACGGGAACAGGCAGCGGTGGTTCGACGCTAGGCAACTTCGACGATCAGTTCGATGTCGATTTGCAACACAATCGCACAGGTATCTTGTCGTATGCCAAGTCGAGTGACGACACCAACGACTCGCAGTTTTTTATCACCGAAGGGCCTCAACGTCATCTCGACTTCAACCATTCTATTTTTGGTCAGTTGATCGAAGGGGATTCGAATCGGGAGGGAATCTCTCGCACCAAGGTAACTAGCGATCGTCCAGACACGGAAATATCGATCAAGTCGGCAGAGATTTTCAACGATACGGAAAACGGTTTGATTCGGTTGAAGGCACTGGCAAACACAGGTACTTCGACGATCACCGTCACGGTAACGGATTCGACCGGCAATGTTTTTTCGCGAACTTTTACTGCTACAGCCGCTGCGGACACCGCCAACGGTGCACCGTTCCTGAATGACATTGTCGTGCCACCGATTGCTCCAGGACAAACTGTCAATATTCAATTATCCTCGCAGGATCCGGAGGCTCAAGCCGTCGTTTACGAAGCCACGCGTCGAGGCTCCGTGGACTATCAATTCAATGTTAACGCAACGACCGGCGTATTGAGCGTCACCGCGCCGACCAACTTCACCGGTGCTTTTGAGCTAACCGCTGGCGTGCGAGCTGTAGATCAAACCTCAGTTACCACTGGCGACAAATTTGACACCCAAGTTCTGCGTTTCAATGTAACCTCTGCCATTGGCGCTCCCACCAGTATCGACTTGGCTGCTGCCAGCGATACAGGGACAAGCGACTCCGACAACGTGACCAATGCGGCCACCATGCAATTCGTGGTGGCGGGAACAACAGCCGGGGCCACTGTCAACTTAAAGGTTGGCGATCAAATTGTCGGAACGGCGGTTGCTACCGGCGCCACGACTACGATTACAACGACTCTGGTTTCGCAACTTGGAAGCGGCACACGCAGCATCGTGGCAACGCAGACGCAGAACAGCACAACCAGCACTGCTTCTCCAGCCATTTCGGTTACTTACGATTCGACCGCCCCAGTTGCCATATCAGCATCTGGTTTGCCGACCGCGGCGAATGTAGGTAGCACGTTGAACTTCGATCTCGCTGCCGCCGAAGAAGGCCAGGGATTGCGATACTCACTGGAAAATGCACCAGCAGGTCTATCGGTCAACGCGACCACCGGCCTGTTGACCTGGAGCCCGATCTCCTCACAAGTCGGCCCGCAAACGGCAAACTTGCGTCTGACCGATATCGCTGGAAACTCGCAAACGCAAACCATGGCGATCACCGTCTCGGACACCGCCAAAGTTAGAATCAGTCTTCAATTATTTGATTCCACCAACACCAGCGCCATCACTTCGGCCAGTGTCGGTACGGAATTCGTTGTGAGGATTGTGCTCAACGATTTACGAACGGGTCCAGGAGCTGACGGGGACGGCGTCTTCTCGGCTTACATGGACATTGAGTATGACGCCGACAAACTCGAATTGGTCGGCACTAGTCCGCTTACCTATGCCTCTTTGTTTGGCAACGGCCGAAGTATACCAGTTACAACGACGCTTGGTTTGATCGACGAGCTTGGTGCATTCTCAAGCTTTAACGTTGGTCCTGGCCGTGATCCGCAAACGCTGGCGACCGTACGAATGCGAGTCAAAGCAGCGGGCCAAGCCTTGATCAGCTCCAATCCAGCCGAGAATCCGAGCCGTGGAATTACAATCTTCAAAGAAGATGTGATCGTGCCATCTAGTCGCGTGACTTTTGGTACCGCCACGTTGCCAATCGGCCAGAATTTTGTTGCCGTTAATGACTCGTTCAACTTCAACGAAGATAGTTCCAACAATTCGCTATCTGTGCTTGATAATGATACGATCGTTGCTGGCTCAGGTGCCGTTTTGACGTTGCAATCCGTCTCTTCGCCATCGCGTGGTGGAACCGTTTCCATCGCTTCGGACAATAAACGCGTCATTTACACACCCGCCGCTAACATCAATGGCTCGGAAACCTTTACTTACACCGTACGGGATCAAAATGGGGCTTCGGCAACGGCAACCGTCACGGTCGGACTTACAGCGGTGAATGACAATCCAGTCGCCGTCAACGATGTGCTGACGACGGTCAAGACTACGGATCGCGACATATTCATTCCCGTATTGACCAACGACACGCTCGGTCCGGACACAGGCGAGACGCTGACCGTTACCCAGGTTGGGACAGCATCGCAGGGTGGGACGATCCGAGTTGGCACTGCGGGTAGCGGTGTGGTCTACACACCCCGTACCGGTTTCACAGGTAATGAAACGTTTACCTACACTATCAGCGATGGCAATGGCGGGACCGCGACGGCCACCGTAACCGTGACCGTTTCTCCAGCCGTCCCACCACCGACCGTGGTTGGTGAGTCGTTCACGGTCCTCGAAGATGCAGCGGCCGCCGACTTCGATGTGCTTGGCAATGATACACCCGCTCAGACAGGCGATACACTGACCATTTCGAGCGTAACTGCTCCAAACGGAACGGTCAACTTCACCAACAATGGCACACGCTTAAACTACACTCCCAAGGCGAACTTCGCTGGACAAGAACTGGTGGTCTACACCGTTCGCAGCAGCAACGGTGGGATCGCAAACGGAACGGTCACTTTCAATGTGACGGGAGTCAACGATGCGCCAGACGCCATCAACGATTCGCTTGAAACTCTTTCGTCACCGAACCAATCGCTGAATGTACTCGCCAACGACGTAACTGTGGATGTGGGCGAAACACTCACCATCACCGCGGTGACTCAACCCGCCACAGGCCAAGGGAGCGTTCAGATCGGACCGAATGGTCGAACGATTCTCTACAGTGCACCGACCACGGATTTTACTGGCACAGTTACCTTTACCTATACGATTGGCGATGGCAGCAGTTTAACCGATACCGCTACGGTAACACTTAACGTCCGCAATTTCACCCCTCGCGATGTTGGAATTCAGATTCCGTTGGAGTTGCAAGGCTTGCCGTTGACGGTGGAGGTCATTCCTCCAGCGGGCAGCACTGCGGGCACCATTTCAATGCCAATCGTATTCTCCTCGGAAGGTGCGAAGATTACGGGTGTTGGCCCAGGAGACTATCGATTCAAACTGCAAGACCTGCCATTCATTTCCGGAGGCGAACAGTCTGTCGTGGTGAGCTCGGCAGTCGATGCGTTGAGTTCATTGTCGACGGCGTTCAACATTGGAACGCGCGAGGCCAGGTTCATCGACATCCGAGATTTTATGGGGCAGAATCTGAGACGCGGTATCACCGCGGCCGTGGCCCCCAACGCGAGTTCCATTTGGAACAATGGACAAGGTGATTGGCGGACCTTCAGCAACGTCAAAGTATCGCTCAACGGTGCGGGTGACCAATTGACCGTTCGAGCAACCAACCCTTCTAATCAAAACGTTCAGGCGACTTTGCCTGTCAGTGATTCAAAGGTTGTTATGCGAGGCAAGGAAGGGGATTCATCGCTTTTCCGAATCCAAGCCGCACCGTCCGAACTGAACTTCACTCCGGTCACGACCACCACCGGTTCAGGCGAAGGCGAGAATAGTTCGCCAACCCTCAATCCGACACTTGTCGATCAAGCGATCCAGCAAGTGCGAGGCATGGCCAATATCGAAGATTTGGATGCGTTGACCAACAAGAATTCCGCGGCAAATTCCAACCCAATATCCAATGGCTACCGACGCGGGTTTAGAACTCGCTAAGGCGAGCGGCAGGCAGAAGACTATCAGGCCACCGAGTGGCACGCCCAAAGCGATTAGCGATGGGCGTGGAAAGTGTGGCAAATGACACTAGCTAGCTAGCTAGCGATTCACCACGCCCTTCGTACCTCAGAGCGTGCCACCCAGTTTATATTTAGATTTCAAACTGCCCCTCGCATATAAGGTTCATTGTGGCACGGCGGGGGCATGGGTGGCTATTGTCAGCTTCCTTTTTCAGCCACGACATCCTTTCGGGCCTTTTCGAGTGATCGAGTCTAATCTATCCTCTTGGCATGAACCAATTCCCAACGTTCGTCCATGAAATTGCCCCAAAATTGTCAACTCGCGAACTAAGCAGTCGCGAAGTTACCCAGTTTTTTCTTGACCGGATCGAAAAACTGCAGCCGTCCCTTCGCGCTTTTATCTCTTGGGATGGCGAATTGGCCCTTAAGACGGCAGACAGCATCGATCGGCGTCGGGCCTTAGGCGAAGTGCTTTCGCCACTCGCCGGAATGCCAGTTGCGATCAAGGATATCCTTTGCACGACCGATTCGGTGACGACTTGCGGATCGCGAATGCTTGAGCATTATCGATCACCTTATGATGCGCACGTCGTAACGAAGCTGCGAGAAGCTGGACTTGTCATTTTGGGCAAAACCAATCTCGATGAATTCGCAATGGGCGGTTCGACCGAGACCGGGTTCCGCGGCCCTGCCTATAACCCGTGGGACCTTGAGCGAACGTGCGGTGGCAGCAGCGGCGGTTCAGCGGCAAGTGTGGCAGCGGCCATGGCCCCTATTTCCATCGGCACGGACACCGGCGGATCGATCCGGCAACCAGCAGCCTTCTGTGGCATATGCGGTATGAAGCCAACTTACGGACGTGTTAGCCGCTCTGGCCTGATCGCATATGCTAGCAGTCTGGATCAAGCGGGACCGTTTGGGAACACGATTTCCGATTTGGCAATGGTGTTGCAAGCGATCGCTGGCCACGACCCTCACGATTCGACCAGTCTTAACGTCCCGGTCGACGACTACGTCGGCGAGCTCGCCAAACCTTTTGGCGGTGCCAAGATCGGAGTCATTCGCGAACACCTCGACGGCAAGGGACTCGATCCGCAGATACACGCTGCCATCCTGAAGGCCATCGACGAGTACAAGAGGCTTGGATGTGAGATCCTTGATATAACCATGCCACATACTAAGTACTCGATCGCAACTTACTACATCATTGCACCGAGTGAAGCAAGCAGCAATCTTTCGCGATACGACGGTGCCCACTATGGCTTTCGGGCCTTGGTCGAGAAGGGAAAGCAAACGTCCATGGCTGGCGGCAAAGCCCAATCGCCTTTGATCGAGATGGTTAGCCAAACGCGATCGCAAGGTTTCGGGGCGGAGGTGCGTCGCCGAATCATGTTGGGGACGTACACATTGAGTGCTGGCTACTACGATGCGTACTACAAAAAAGCACTCAAAGTCCGACGGTTGATTCGACAGGATTACGATGCAGCCTTTGAAAAGGTCGACGTACTCTTGGGGCCAACGACGCCGACACCGCCCTTTCGGATCGGAGAAAAGGTCGACGACCCGGTTCAGATGTATCTCGAGGATCTGTTTACCGTCGGTGCAAACTTAGCGGGCATTCCAGCACTATCGATGCCAATTGGGATGACGACCAGCGGTTTGCCGATCGGTATGCAACTGCAGGCGCCACCCCTTTCGGAATCGAAAATGCTTCAAATTGCCAACGCCTATCAGCGAGCCATCGACTATCAACCGAAACTGGCAATCGGCGGTTAGTGCTTTGTCAAACAGGAAAACGTGGGTAGCCACGCTTGCCAAAGCGTGAGTGAACCGCGAAAAACGATCTCGCTCCACGCGGTCTCCGCGACCGCGGCTACCCTCGGTTATCAACTTGACATAGCACTAGTCGCATAAATGTGGCTCTGCGGCGGAAAGGGCGACACATGTGGACGAGCGACGCCCTTCGCTCGTTGAGTTCCTCCAAAACCTGATCGAGGGCCTCGCTCAGCCACAGTCGGTGAACAAAATGACGTATAATGCGTTTTGAAATTCCCCCGCCTTATCGCGATTCGAACGACAATCCACCATGTTCAAATCCATTTTTCTTGCGATGCTTGTCACCGTAATGGTCTTCCCGAAAACCATTCGGGCAGATGAATCAATACTTTCGACAGACCGTTTACGAACGTCTATCTCGAAAGCGCTACCAACCCTGGAGGCGGGCTCCATCGGATCCGCTAACAAGCGACAGTGCTTTACCTGCCACAGCCAAGCACTACCGGTCTTCGCGTTAGTCGAGGCGAAACGGCATGGCTTCTCCGTGGATGAGGAGAACTTGAAACGACAACTGAAACATACGTACGATCACCTGAAACGCGGATTGGCAAACTACCGACAGGGAAAAGGACAAGGGGGCGACGTTTTAACGGCAGGCTACGCTTTGTGGACGCTGGACGAAGGCAACTGGCCCGTCGATGAAGTGACGGAAGCTGTCAGTCATTACTTGCTTGAAACTCAATTGGAGCTGCGACATTGGCGACATCGAGGCAGCCGTCCACCAACTTCTGGTAGCGACTTTACGGCAACTTATGTCGCACTTCGGTCTCTCCATTATTTCGGAACGGAGGATCAGCAGGAACAAATTGCGGAAAGGCGAAAGTTGGTTGCCGAGTGGCTGGCTTCCGCCGCTCCTGTCGAAACAGAGGACCACGTCTTTCGGCTGAGCAGTTTGAAGTACGTCGATTGCGATCCGAACCTGATCGAGAGTGCGGCAGCAGCCTTGCTTAAAACACAACGCGAGGACGGTGGCTGGGGTCAGAAGGGGGACATGTCCAGCGACGCTTATGCGACCAGCACTGCTCTTACAGCCCTGATTCGAGATGGAAATATCCCATCCTCCAACGAGTTCATCCTCAAAGGGATAGCATTCTTGCTGTCGACGCAACGCGAGGATGGGACGTGGCAGGTGACGACGCGGGCCAAACCAGTACAAGAGTATTTCGAATCCGACTTCCCTCACGGCAAAGACCAATTCATTTCCATCGCAGCAACTGCCTGGTCCACACTGGCACTGCTGCAGGTCCTGCCGCCGACCGATGAGCCTAAATCCGCGGGGCGGTGAAATGCCCCCGAGTTTACTCGGGGGATATTTACCATACCTCTAGAATAAATGGTCATAACCCCTGGCGTGAAGCCAAATGGCACTCACTTTGAGCCGCAACGCGCTAGCGCGCGGACTGAAAGGCCAGTCATCACTTGCAAATCCGGCCCTCATGCTAGCGCATTGAGGCTCAAAATTTGCAAAGTGAGTGCCCTTGGGCGTGAAGCCAGGGGCTTGCGGCGCTAAGGCTATATTGGGACCTCAATCCTTTCAAGTTCTGATCTCCAAATTCCCATACCCCTATTATCGAAAAACCATTGTGCAATTCAAGTTTAGAACCGCCTGTTTCCTGATCATGATCGCTATTTCCCAATTGGTTTGTCAGGCCGACACCGGGCGAGTCTTCCAAGTTCGACTCGGTTCCGAGGTCGCTAAGGAAGAATCCATCTCCGGTCGTATCATCGTTTTTCTGATTGCTGATCAATCGAAAGTCCCTAAACGTAGCTCGCCGGTGGATGGACCATTCTGGGATGATCCTCAGCCTCTTTTCGCGACCGATACCAAACTGACCGCCAATGCTGTTGTAACCCTCGATGACAAATCGGACTGCTTTCCAGTCCAGCCCAGTAAGCTTGCTCCAGGCAAATACCGAGCCCAAGCGAGATTGGACCGGTCACGTGCCAATAGCAGTTGGCGTCGTGAAGCAGGCAATCTCTGGTCGGATGAAGTTGCGTTTGAGGTCACGTTGTCGGGCAAGCAGCAAATCATAGAACTCACCCTTTCCAACGTCGTTGAGCCGACCTCTGATAAACAAGTCGATGGAGTGGAGTGGTTCGAGGTTCACTCCAAATTGCTGTCTCAATTTCGTGGTCGCGATATCATGCTGCGAGCGGGAGTCGTGCTACCGCAATCCATCGACCCAACCCTGAAGTATCCTGCTATTTACGAAATACCAGGTTTTGGCGACGACCACCGAAGCGCCGGTGGCAATCGACGTCGCACAAACGAAAATAGCGATGCCGCAAAACTAGCCAAATCTTCGTTTCGAATCGTGTTGGACCCAGAGGGCCCAAACGGACATTCGCTCTTTGCAGACTCCGCGAACAATGGCCCGTGCGGGGAAGCCCTAACGCAGGAACTGATCCCCGCTCTTGAGGCCAAGTTTCCGCTGCTGTCTGTTTCAACGGCTCGCCTCTTGCGAGGGCATTCGTCGGGCGGTTGGTCGACACTTTGGCTGGCCACTCGCTATCCAGAAGTGTTTGGGGCTGCGTGGTCAAGCGCACCCGATCCAGTTGATTTCCGTCGATTTCAAAAGGTAGACATATACGGTCAAACCAATTTTTACTGCGATGACAAGGGATCCGATTTGCCAAGCTTACGCAAAGGGGACATTGTCGAAATGACCATTCGACAAGAATCGCAAGGGGAGGATGTTTTGGGGCCCGACAACACCTCGGCTCAGCAATGGGATTCCTGGTTTGCGACGTTTGGCCCGAAGAATGCCCACGGCAACCCTACTGCCCTATTTGATTCGGTAACAGGCAAGATCGATTCGAAGGTTGCCGAATATTATCAGCGGTACGACATCGGACATCTCTTGCGGAAAAATCCGACCGTGTTGGCTCCCATTTTTCGGAATAACATCCGCTTGGTGGTTGGTACAGAAGACAGTTTTTATCTCAATGAAGCGGTCGCATTGTTGGATGCGGAGCTTACCAAACAGGGGCGATCCGCTGCGGATCGGGGCTACGTGAAACTGATTCCAGGTGACCACGGTTCCATCTTTGCAAGCGAAGATGTTCGAGCATTCCCAAGGGAGATGCTCGAACATTTGCGAAATTCAGGACACCTAAAGCAAGACTCCAAATAGGCTGCCTTATTTCTTTGTCGAGACGCAATAAAGGTTCTTGTTGGAGCGAATGAAGATTTCGCCGTTGCTAATCGCAGGAGTCGCGCTGAATTCTTCGGTATCGGTGGTGACGCGATTGACTGCAAGTTGATTGAATTCCTTGCCAGCAGCCAATACATACGTCTCGCCGTTTCGAGCAGTGAAATACAACTTGCCATCTGCAAGGACGGGCGAAGCGTAGTCTGTTCCGCCGAACCCACCGCCGCCACCGCCGCCACCGCGACCTCCCCGTCCACCGCCGCCACCAAAACCGCCGCCACCGCCGCCGGGAGGCCCACCCGCACCACCACCGGGAGGCCCACCTGCGCCACCGCCAGGAGGCCCACCCACACCTGGACGTCCGCCGCCTGCAGGTCCTGCACCACCTGGTCCTGCACCACCTCTTCCACCGGGGCCTTCACCTGGTGCACCCGGTGCTCCTGGAGGCCTGCCACCACCACCACCACCGCCACCGCCACCGCCGAATCCGCCTGGCTCAGGTGCGACTTCGCCATTGAGCCCCTTCATCCGGCCTTCGAAAATTTTCTCTTGCGTTTTTGCGTCAATGCAAGTGAGCTTTCGGCTAGCAACGTTGTACAGACGTCCTTCATAGACAATCGGCGACGCAAAGCGACCGCTATCCCGTCCTTTCCAAACGGTTTTGGTTTCGGTGACATCATCTTTGCCGCCTGCCTTAACGGCGACTGAACCACCTCCACGTCCTTCGACTGCGTAGATCACATCGTCATCGACAACAACGCTTGAGCTAAATTGATCGCCGTTATCTAGGTACATGCAATACCAACCAAACTTGCCCGTCTTCGGGTCCATCCCCCAGATTTCTCCCGGGGCGCCGATCACCAATTCTGTCGAGGAACCAACCTTAGCAATGGCAGGCGTTCCCCACACGTTTCCTAACTTTTCGGAATCGAGCCGCCAAAGTTCTTTTCCGGTGTTCTTGTCGAGGCCAATCAATGCCCGACCCTCAGCTCCTGCTGGAACGATCAGCACGTCCTCATGCACGATGGGACTAGACGACGAACCCCATCGTCGGCCATCGGAACCAGTGCCGACACTTGTCGCCCATAATTGCTTACCCTCTAAATCAAACGCAAGAACGCCGCTCTTGCCAAAGAAAACGTAGACGTTCTTTCCGTCGGAGGTAGGTGTATGAGAAGCGTATCCGTGCTGCGGAACCCCCATGCCGCTATACGGATCTTCGGGAACAGAACAAGGCAAAGACTTCTGCCAAAGAGTCTTGCCCGTTAAGCTATCGATACAAACCAAATGTCGCACTAAGTTCTTAATATCGCCAGGCTCTTCCTGATTGAGTCCATAGCCTGAGTAGCATGTGACAAAGACTCGGTTTCCAACGACAATCGGACAGGAAACGCCAGCTCCTGGCAGCGGAATCTTCCACTTCAGGTTTTCCTTTTCACTCCAATTGGTCGGCGTCGGCGCCTTTTCCTCGGAAATGCCTGAGCCATTCGGCCCACGAAATCGACTCCAGTCACCGAACGCATAGCCTTCGAAACTGAATTGAGTCGCTGTGCAAATCAAACCCAATGCCGCTAACCGCGACCATCGTGAACGAACCATTAACGTCACCTAACCTTCAGCATGGATACCCGAAATCGTACCGTTTAATCGGCAAAGTTTGCACGACTGATAACCCCTGAACCGGACCGCAGTTCCGTTGCAATTTTGAAATTGTAGCGGCTATTGAAGTTGGGCCAGACTTTCCCCTTAGTTGGAAACGCTGTAAAGCATTTTCGGCCGATCGGAGCTTGCCTCCGACGGACGCCGTTTTGGCGTACTAAAAGTGCGGCTCAGACCTTAAAGGATCGCACTCTGCTGCGGCTCGA
>JAYTVM010000131.1:0-26607 GCA_043743995.1 Pirellula sp.
GAAGAAAGTACCCGTCACGCTCCGCGTGATGTTGCCTCAGAAACCAAAGGTTTTTGAACTGCGAAAATCACGCGGAGCGTGATTGGTACTATAAAATCACAGTGGCAAAAGGGGTCAGGTCTCTTTTAAGCAGCGAACGCAAAATGGTAAGCTACTGGAATACCACGACCACCACGCGCCGATGAAGCTTTCGGGATTTACCATGCCCTCAATCGAGGGAACCTTCGCGCAACGATCTTTCGATGCGGTACCATGCACACTACCGCACCCCAGGTTTTGGGCACGTCTATCAGCAACGGTTCAAGAGTTTTCCGATTCAATGCTATGAGCATTTTTTGGTTGTTTGTCGCTATGTCGAAGGGAACGCACTGCGAGCCGGCTTGGTCGATCAAGCGGACGCCCACAGAAACGATCGATCAAGAAAAATCCAAACAAAGAGACCTGACCCCTTTCTGCCCTACCTGACCCCTTTCTGCCCTACCTTTCTGCCCTAAAACAGTTCGCACAAGTTTAGTTCTATCGTTTTGTCTCCAATCGTAGTTGCGATCGATTCGTTACTTCCGAAAACCTGTGGCACATCAGGTACTTCCTCCAGATAACATTCGAGACGTTTGTCTTCGAGATTCACGATCCAGTACTCTTCGACTCCGGCTGAAAAATAGATTGCCGCCTTGGCTCGATCCTTTTGTACCGATGAATCGGCAACTTCGATTAGCAATCGACAATCGTTACCAGATGGATGTCGATCACGGAAGTCAGTGATACATCCGCGAACCACCGACAAATCCGGCTCCGGCTCACTGCGACGAGTCGTGATGGGTAGTTGGCATCGACAAATCCAACCCTGTGGCAAATGACTATTAAGCCAAATGTTCAGGAACTGGACTGCAAATCCGTGAGCGGGTCCTTGATTCATTTTTTCTACGATCCATCCCTCCAGAAGCTCGACGCGATCGTCTGGCGTTAGAACACCCAGCTCGCTTAATTGACGATACTGGGCGACTGTAAACTTGCGGATCAATAACGGAGGAGCGAACTCCGAATTCAAGTTGATTGCCGATGACATTAAAATTGCCGAGAAAATGGGAGTCAGGCTTAGTCGAATTCCAGCGTTGGATTATACCGATCTCAATTCCGCTACGCAATCAAATATCTACTGTCTAGCGACAACCAGTTTTCCTGAGGAGGGGGCGGGTTCAACATCCGCCTGGGGACGCAAGAAGAGACTTGATTGTGGTTGCTTGGGAGGGGGTTGTGGTGGATGAATGTGGCGAGGAATCACGGTACGGAGTCCCGTGCTACACTTATTTGCTCGCTTTCAGAACTTTTTGGCCCTCTTTGAAAGCACCAGCATTGGAGATGATCACGTCTTCGGAACCGTCCAAACCGCTTGCGATCTCAACATCCGTCGCCGAACGAATTCCTGTTTTGATCGGCTTGCGAATGATACTGCCATCCGTTGAAACAGTGTTGCAAAAGGACTGCCCGTCCGCCACCAACACAGCAGCCTTTGGCAACGTCAAAACGTCCAACTTCTCCGCCACGGTCAATTCAACATTGGAGTACATCCCAGGACGTAACGTCCCTTGTTCATTGGCAACGTCGATTTCACTTCGCAGGGTTCTAGACCCCATTTGAAGGGCCCAACCCGTTCGAGCCACGGTCCCCTCGAACACGCGACCAGCCAAAGAAGGGATTTTCACCATGGCTTTGCGTCCGGTTTCCACTAACGCTGCATCCGTCTCGGGGACATCCAGCAAGACTCGGATCTTTTCTGTTTGAACGATTGTGAAGATGGGTTTGTCGTCGCTCGATTTCGATGCTTGAATGAGCGCACCTAAATCAAAATTGCGTTCGGTAATAACCCCATCGTACGGAGCACGGATTTGCAAATATTCGCACATGGACTGAACGCGTTGATGTTCTGCTTGTGCAATTCTAAGTTTGGCTTCGACCGAACTAAGATCCGCTTTGGCTTTTGCAATCCCAACGATGGCTTCGTTTTGTTTTGCTTTCGCCGAACGAATCTTAGCCACCGACTCAGCTCTCGATGCATCGGCGCCCAACATTTGTTGGCGAGTCTCCTCAGCCAATTTCTGCGTGACCGTTTTTGATTGTGCCAGGGAGTCAATGCGCATGGATTCTGATTTCCAACGCTGATAATCGGACTCGGTTTTCTGTTTCCCAGCCTGAACTTCCTCAACATTCGCCTCGGCTGAGTTGGCTACGGATTCGGCAACTTGGACGGAGGACCGAGCTTGTTCGATATCTGCAGACGCTTGCGCGATCATCGCCTCCTTTTGCATTAGCTCATCCTTGAGTTCGGGAGCAACCAACACCGCCAAAACTTTTCCAGGTTCCGTCACTTGGCCTTGTGCGTTTTTTTTTGGCCCGACTACTCGATCACCGATATCGACCATTTGTTGTTCGATGAACCCCGATACCTTGGCATGAATATGCGTCGTCGAAAACGCTTCGATGCGACCGGGTTGTTCTGTCTTCTGAAGCAATGCCTGACGGATCGGCTTGGCGGTTGCCACTTTTGGCAGATCGGCGGCAGTTGTAGCGCCCTCGGGCGCAACTTTTCCCGCTTGCGGTTCGTTAACTGGTTGACAACCAACGATCGTTAGACTGACTATGATCATTGCCATTCGGCAGCGTGGGCTTGTTTTAGTACGGTTCATTTCAATTTATCCTGGGATCATTTAGTGACGTTGACCGCCTCGGAGATGCGGGCCTACGTGTGTATGACATTGGAGTTGTCCGTTTCGAAAGGATGCAACGATCCAGAGGCGATGCCCCGCCCGGCCTGCGTCCAAGCAAAGATGGCTGGAAGCACTAGCAAGGTCGATGCGGTAGCCGCAATCAAACTTCCGATGACAGCCCGCCCCAGCGGTGCCGTTTGCTGGCCAGACTCCCCCAACCCAATGGCCAAAGGGAGCATCCCCGCGAGCATGGCGCAGCTCGTCATCAAAACTGGTCGCAATCGATCGGCAGCGGCATGCTGCGCCGCTTCGAATGCGTTCTCTCCGCTGCGTCTCCGCTGTTCTGCAAACGTGATCACCAAAATCGCATTGGCCATGGCGACCCCCAAACCCATAATAATTCCAATAAAGGATTCTATGTTGAGGGACGAACTGGTTAGCCACAGCATGCCCCCCGCTCCCGCCACAACGGCCGGCGCGGTAGATACGGCGACTAGCGATAATCGGAACGACTGGAAATTAGCGGCAAGCATCAAAAAGATGGCTAAGACGGCCAAGATCAATCCGACCCCCAGACCGCTGAGCATTTGATACAAGGGTGGGATTTGCCCACGCAACTCAAACGCCACACGCCCCGGTTTCGAACCTTGCTTTTCCAAAGCATCCTTGCTTAGGTCATCCTCCTTCTTGACCTTCTCCAGCAGAATTCCGATCTCTCTTGCGACGGCTCCGAGATCGGGGCCGATGACGTTGGCGGTGAGAGAAAGCTCACGCTTCATGTTGTAGCGATCAAACTCACCGGGCATCGTCGACTGAGTCAATTGGGCCACGTCCCGCAAGAGCACAGGCCCCTCTTTGCGATGGAGCACCGGGACGGTTCCCAAATCGTTCAATGACTTCATCGCCGGTTGTGGAATTTCGACTTGGACCTGATATCCGATGCCCGTCTTGGGATCGGGCCAATAGTTGGGGACCACAAAACGACTTGACGAAGTTGCCGCCAACACCGATCTGCTGACTTGATCCATGGTTGCCCCGGCAAGCCCCGACTTTTCGCGATCAATCTTGACATCGACCGTTGGATAGTCGAGCGCCTGAACAATCTGAACATCTCGCAGTCTGGGATGTGTTAATAAAGATGTTTGCACTTTGGTTGCAAAATCTCGATTTTCAGCCAGTGAGCCACCCCGCACAGCAATCTCGATTGGAGTCGACGAGCCAAAACTCATGACTTCGCTCAAAATATCTGCGGGTTCAAACGAAAAGCGAACGCCTGGAAATTGATTGCTGAACTTGCTTCGCAGCTTGGCTTGCAATTGCTCGGTATTGATTCCTGTGTGAGGTTTGAGTGCAATTCGGAGTACGGCCTCTTCCGGGCCTCGCATGAATTGATAAACCGAATTGATTGGAAATGAAGCTGGGACCGTGCCAACGTATCCCAGAGTTAACGCAATACTATCAGGCCCGACATCCTCTTTGATCGAATCCAAGACACGCAAGGCAATCTGCTCTGTCACGTCGATATGCGTACCGTCCTTGGCTCGCATTCGCAATCGAAACTCGCCTGCATCGATTTTGGGAAAGATATCAACACCGATTCGAGCAACGGTCGACCAAATAGCCAGTCCGCAGACACCCAAATAGACTGGTACGACAATCCAACGTGCGGCGATCATCCCTTTCGTCCAATTTCGAAAGCCAGCTACCAAGAACGAATCGCGATGTGGCTGTTCTGCCTTTGACGCGTGATTTCGCAAGAGCCAGATGCAAAGGATGGGCACGAGCGTACTGGATAACAGATAGGACCCAACCATGGCAAAGCCGACCGCCAGCGAAAGAGGATAAAAGAGTTCTCTTGGAGCCCCCTGCATAAAAAAGGTTGGCACAAAGACAGCCAAGATGCAAAGCATGGCAAGAAGCCGAGGAATGGCGGTCTGATGATTTCCGTTCCAGACAGCGATGGCGATCGACTGCGATTTTTTCATTTGCGTATGAATATTCTCGATCTCCACGGTCGCTTCATCCACGAGAATTCCAACGGCCAACGCAAGCCCACCGAGAGTCATCAGGTTGATGGTTTGCCCAGTAAGCCACAGCCCAACAATGGAAAACAAGATGGCTAATGGTATGTTGAGCACGACCACAAGGGCGCTTCGCCAGTCTCGCAGAAAAAGTAGAACCATGAGCCCGGTCAGCAAGGCACCGAGAAAGCCTTCTGTCGCTAGGCTTGTGATTGCCCGCGAGACATACGGCGACTGGTCAAATTCGAAAGAGACCTTAATGTCGCTAGGTAGTTCCTTTTGCATCCTGGGAAGCGCCGTCTTGATCTCATCGATGACATTCATGGTCGATGCGTCCGCCCGCTTGGTCGCCAAAATGTAGACCGCTCGCCGCCCGTTTACGAGTGCATAACCGGTGGTCGTATCGCTTGCGTCTTCGATGTTCCCGATGTCGCGTAAGTAAACGGTCTGAGCACCGGTGGTGAGCGGGATTTGTCCGAGGTCGCGAATGTCGCGAACCATAGCATTGGTTGGTACAGATGGATAACTGTCTCCCAGACGAACGTTTCCGGATGGGCTGATCGTATTCCCTTTGGTCAATGCACCTATGACGTCGTCAGGCGAAAGACCGAACGCTCTCAGCCGATCGGGATTGGCACGAATGACAATACTCCGGGCCGATCCTCCAAAGGGTGGCGGTGCCGAAACGCCAGGAAGGGACGAAAACATCGGACGAACTTTAAAGAGGGCTTGGTCCTGGATTTCGGCGATCGTTTTGGTTCCGCTGGACAAAACGAGATATCCAACAGGAACACTCCCGGTGTCGAATCGCATGACGAAGGGTGGAACCGTACCCGGTGGCATCATGGCCCGCGAGCGGTTGACATAGTTGATAGTCTCCGCCATCGCCTGCGCCATATTCGTCCCAGGGTGAAAGATCAGCTTCATGAGAGCTGTCCCTTGAACGTTGCGGCTTTCTACGTGATGAATGCCATTGATGTAAAGAAAGTGGTATTCGTAATAGTTCGTCAAAAGCCCTTCCATTTGGGCTGGATCCATCCCTCCGTACGGCTGACAAACGTAGATTACGGGGAGATTGAGCGAAGGAAAAATATCGATCGCCATCCGCTTAATCGGAAGCTCGATCCCCTTCCCCTTCAACCAATCATCGACGGATTTTGGGCGTATGACCCCAAAACCGACAATGACCAACGCAATCAAACCTACGAGAACGCTTCTTGGCCGGCGTAGCGCGAGATTGATAGGGTTCATTCGAAGGTTATTTTCACTTGGAAACGCGTGGATTGATTATTTCGCTACCATTGTAGTCTGTCCCCATGAAAATAATCATTGGCTGGTCAAAATGGCATATCACCTCTTTAGACCGATTCTTGGTCCGGCGGGTGGAAAAAAAGGAGGCGAATTAATCGTATCCGGCACGCCCGCCGAGGTAGCCGCATGCGAACAATCGCACACAGGGAAATTCTTGGCGGAACTACTTTAGGCAAGTGTCGGTTCGAAGGCGATTCGAAGTTTCGGCTTAGCTTCCTGCACCACTTTAGAACTTAGGTCCAACGCTTGATTCGTAGGCATTTTAACGCTGGGCGACCGTTATGCCTCGATGTACTCTGCAACCGACGATGGTTCTGGAATGGACAGCCCATCTTCACGCATTCCATCACGGTGCATGCGTATTGCGCCGCGCATGCGTTCTTCGACTTCGGCTCGGGTTGCACCCGTCGCGACACAACCGGGCAAGTCCGGCGAAAACGCAGAGAAGTTGTTTAGAGTCTTTTCGATAACGATTAGGTATTTGGTTTGCATGGTTCTAGTCCTTGAGTCCGGCTTGACGCAGAATGCTGTTAAGTGTTCCAGGAGCAACGTCATCCTTGGGATGCCCAGCAACAGTCACGAATCACCATTTCTTCCTTGGTTCAATGATGATTTTAGCCCACCAACAAGCGCGATAACTTATCTTTTGTCGGCCTTGAATGGATCTTGCATTGATCGATCAGGATGTCAGTACTCAGATTACTGACCCCAGCATTGTATGGGTTCTGCTGTCAGGGTGCAACACGATGGCACGCAAAGACGGCGTGGTAAACGCATGCTTGGAGAGGCTTTAGGAGTAAGGCATAAGGCTTAAGGATGGAAAGGAGCGGATCTCGGATCTCGGATCTCGGATCTCGGATAGCAGATAGCAGATAGCAGATAGCAGAGCAGATAGCGGAAGAGGCAAATGGAAAACGGGAAATTCTTGGCCAAACTCCTTTTGATGAGTGACGGTTAATTCTTACGTCGATATTTCGGCCTAGCTTCTTGCAATGGTTCAAGACTGGGGCCACAATGCGAAGCGTAAGTCTATTCCAGTCCAATTCGAATAGATCTGTTTTCGGACACCAAAAAGGTCGCAACCTCAAGTCGGATCTTGGGGGCCAAGGAATCGAGACGATTGGGAGTCATTGTGTCACATTCTTTGCGATTTCGAGACGACATCGAATGGGTGCTCTATCCGGAAAGTGAGAAGTGGGTGGCAAGGGATCCCCTCAATTCCTCCTTCTTTTACTTCAGCCAATTGGAATTCTCCGCGGCGAAATTGCTCAATGGCAAGAATTCTCTACTGGATGTCGTAAAAGCCATCAACCAACTTCACGTGGGTCCTCCGATTACGGAACAATGGTTACGCGTATTAATTGGTAAATGGAGCGGTTCGCATCTTTTGCTTCCGACCGCGGAAAGACGTTCGATAAATGTCTCACGGACTTGGCCGGCGAGCGTTAAACGGGCAGTAACACAAATAATACTCAGCCCACTATCGATCCGAGTCCCAGTCCTGAAGCCATCCGATTTTTCGTTATGGTTTCGCAGTTTGGCTTTCGTTCTTTTTCATCCATTCGTTGTAGCGCTCACTCTGGTTGTCTCGATTGCGTGCGTTTTTTTTGTCCTCAATCAGCTATTACAAACTTCAAATTGGATCGTCATTGATCTTCGAAAGATTCAAGGAGATCGATGGATCGCGATCTTGATCAGCTATCTTGTCGTGAAATCCCTCCACGAATTGGGGCATGTGTTGGCCTGTGCTCGATGGGGAGCTCGGTGTCGGGAGATTGGCGTGCTGTTTTTGTTTTTTACGCCTTGTTTGTACTGCGACACGACCGACTGCTGGAAACTGCCCTCCAAGTGGCAGCGGGCCGCCATCGGCAGTGCGGGACTGTACGTGGAGGTCATACTGGCTTGCATCGCGTCGATCGTATGGTTGACGGCCTATGACGGATTGGAACGCACGGTGGCTGCCAGCGTTATGCTGATGTGTTCGCTTGGCACCCTATTTGTCAACGGAAATCCATTCTTTCGATACGACGGCTATTACATACTTTCGGATTTGTGGGGAGTCCCGAATCTAGCTCAACAAAGTTCAACGGCATTTTGGCGTATTTTTGTGTTCTGCCTCGGCGGCCGCAAATGGCGATCGGATGAATTTGACAGGAGTGTTTTTGCCCTTGCCGGTTTTGCCTTAGTATCGACGTTGTATCGATTGACGGTGCTGGTCCTGGTGATGTGGCTCGTTTGGAATACCCTGGTTCCACTGGGCTTGGGGCTCTTTGCATTGCTGATTTTCGCTACAACTGGCCTTGGTATACTCGTCGCTGTTTCTCGCTTCCTTCATAGTCTCGTGACGGAGTTTTTTGCTCCTATGCCAATTCGATTTCCAAGGTTTGTCTTTTTGATTGCGATCCTCGTGGCGGGGCTTTACTTGGTAAGCATTCAAAGTGTTCCCGGCTACGTCCGCACACGCGGCTACTTGGACTTTGGCGACAAAGTGCCAATCTACGCAGCCCAGACGGGCTCGATCCAGTTTGTGTCAGACAAAATGGCAACCAGCGATCTACATTTTGACAAGGGAGACCGATTGTTTGAAATTGATTGTCCGGAGAAAAAATTGGAACTGATTAATCTCATCAATGAGATTTCTTACACCCGGTCGAAAATCGAGATTTTAAAGAAATCGTCCGTCAACGAACGATCTACTTCGTATGAGTTGCCACCGCTTCTTGAGATGGCGAAGGACTTGGAGGCAAAGCGAGTACTGCTAGCTCCAGAAATCGAGTTACTGACACAGTCAGCTCCCAAGGATGGTTTCTTCATTCCATCTGCCGCGAAAGTTTCTCCGCCGCTTACAGCCCCGATTGACGTGCGATTGTTAACGTCACCGATCCACCCTAATTCGCTGAATTGCACGGTAGAGAAAGGCGCTCAGTTGGGATGGTTCTCGCCCAAGAATGAAGTGGTTTTTCAATCGCTGGTATCGGAATCCGACATCAAATCGCTCCAAATTGGCAGTTCAGCAAGTTGTATTCTGGACTCAAATACGGGTCGAACGCACCGCTGCAAAATCATTCGAATTTCCCCCGACCCGATCGAGGCGATGCCATCTGATTTGCTAGGTGATTCTTATGTCATTACACAACGCAATGAGAAAGGGATGTTCGTGCCAGAAACGCCATACTATCAAGTCACTCTCCGAGCGCTCAAGCCCATCTCGTCCCAAATCAAAGGCTCACGCGCCACTATCCATTTTCAACTTGCTCCGAGAAGCGTATTGCAAAACCTCGTTCGATACGTTCAGCTTACGTTCAAGCCGTTGAGATAGCGATACATTGTCGCCTAGGAGCTAAAGGCGACACGGATGAAATCACAGCTAATGTGACAGCAGTTACTTTAGAGCAAGTGGTGCCGGTAAAAGTGCCCTGGGATCCACAAAAGGTGGAAGAACAGGAGGCTTGGGCCGGTTTCTACGACGAAGATGGAGAACAACGGGCTGTGAGGCCTCGCCCGCTTTGACGGTCACTATTTCTTTCGCGGCATACTCAGCTCCCGATTCGTTTTTCAGGATGCCCTCTATTTCAAACTTGTAGGTCTTACCAACCTTTAGTCCCCGAACAATGTAGGGGCGGGTCGTGCCCATGGTGAAGGTCGGTTCACCATTGATCAAAACAATGGCTTTTTCGTGAACGATGACGGTCAAATTGATCAGTTCGGCAGGGTTGTCAACCTCGGCGAGTAGAGCATCCGCTTCCGACATAGGAGGCAAGCTGGATTCGTAAACCAATCCGTTCCCCATTGTTGATGGGGGACAAGGACAGCTACCTTGCCCGAACGAAAGCGATGTTGTTGAGCTCCATGCTAGAACCGAAACAACCCCTCCACAAATACTCCACTTCAACTTGCTCATTTCAAAGCTCCCAAAAAACATCAAACGACCGACACCTGGCGCGACAACCAAGCTTGTTATCGAAAGAGGTTCCAAAATTCCTAAGACAATTCAAAAACTCGCCGCATTTGCAGCTTGCTAGGATTAGCACGATTGTGACTGCACGGGGACTAGCCAGGAGCAGCCACAAAGGCACAGAGATCACAAGGGAAATGGCTAAAGGTTTGAATCGCGATCTTGGTTGCTGTGAGAGCCGAAGCGGATCATGCGACCAAGATCTTCGTAAGTCTGAATCTTTGTGTTCTTTGTGTTTTTGTGGCAACCGGAATTTACAGCAATGGAATTTTTCTGGCCACAAAGACACAGAGATCACAAGGGAAGCGGTTAAAGGTTTGAATCGCGATATTGGTTGCTGTGAGAGCCGAAGCGGATCATGCGACCAAGATCTTCGTAAGTCTGAATCTTTGTGTTCTTTGTGCTTTTGTGGCAACTGGAATTTGAGCTAGAGTTTGAATTTGCGAATTTGGTACTTGTAAGAGCCGAAGTTGATCAAGAGTCCATGATGTAGCTTGGTTGACCGCAGGTAACCAAGTAACTGCGCGATGTGCGCGTCGTCAATATTTTTGGCTGCTTTAAGCTCGATAACTAAAATGTTTTCGACGACAATATCGAGCTGATACTCACCGAGCAGAAACCCGTCTTCGTCATAAACTTCGGTCAGTAGCTGTGAGCGTGCCTGAATCCCAGCCTTTTGTAGTCTGTGTCGGAGAGCGTTTTCGTAGATTTTTTCGAGGTAACCGGTTCCAAGATACATGTGTATCTCGTACCCAATTTGTCTTATCCGATCACATAGTTCGTTGATTTCATCGTCAGTCCATGTCTTTGTGTTCTCTGTGTCTTTGTGGCAACTTACTTTTTTGTCGTGGTTCATTATGCGGCACTCCATAAAAGGCAACTGGGGAAAAAAGCAAAGGGGTTAGCTCAACTATTTAACGAAGCCTTTATTCCGCAAATTAAAGTTCTTGATTTGCCCCTGTGACGCACCCTCTTTTAGATCACTCAATCGGAACAAAAAGACATCGATTGAGTTTTCAAGCGATCCGCTAAGTTCAAATTCATGACGCTCGCTTTCCGCTTCTGGATTCGTCGTCGTCTCGGGATAAGTGCGTCTCGCACTTTGAGCCTCGGGACAGTAAACAAAGAGCCGGTCGTTGTCGTTCGACTTGACGGTCACCGAGACGCGGATGTCCGAACGAATGCAATGCACCCTACCCTCTTCAACTACCGTTGATGCCTTCGGTCCCAATGGGACTCGCATGGCTTTTTCCGGAACTTCGTCCGAGAGCCAGACCTCAAAGTCCATTTGCTTCGAGAACCACTGTTTGTTTTGCCCCCACGGTACCAGTGGAAATCGCAAGATAGGATAGTGCGTTCTCGGGATGCAGTCGACATCGCAAAGCAAATAGGATCGCGAGACATCTCCGCTAGATGGTTTCAAGAGGCCTACTGCAAATTTCGGAGGGACGGTAAAGATTCTTCGTTCACTTTCTGACGACTTTCCTCGAATCGCCGTCTCCAAGATGAGTTCGCGTTTGGAACCACCGTTCGGTTCTGGAATCGGTCGAGCGAACAAACTCAGCCCAGCATCACTGGTTTCAAAGCCCATATCGTAATATTTTGCATCCGTCTCGGAATCGAATTCCATAAAATTGAGCTCATTGATATCCGATTTGTACCGCAGTTCCAGTTTCTGGTTGCCTGTGATCCATACCTTCGCACGCTGCTTTTGGAGAACACTATCTCCCATGCTTTCCACTTCAGCCACGGCCCAATATGGAACCCCATTGTACGGGATCTTAATCTCTTCCCCAAACCTGCCTTCCGCGATCAGACGTCCTTGAGTATCGTCCGTAAGGATTCGGAGCTTGGATCGCGGAAACGACGCTAGGAGATCCTGAGTGGCTTCGCTAAAATCGTTGTATAGGAATTTGGTGTCACGTTTGGTTTTCCCAATGTCCGACAGACGCCGCAAAAGTGTCGCAAGCTCGTCATTGGACTTTTTTGACTGTGCGAGTGCATCTAGTTCAAGCCCTCGAAAATAGTTGTCGTTCTTGAATTGAAAGACATAGAGCGTTGCCTTGGACTGCTTGATTTCTTCAAGCACAACTTGGTAGCCTATATTCCTGCCTTTGTAATAAATATAGCCTGCGGGGTCATTGGGTTCAGGAACAGGCACGTCGTTACTCCCGTCGCTCACTACGACGATGCGCGTCCTTCCATCCGGTTGCAATTTGCAGGCAACTTGAATTGCATCGTAGAGCGGCGTGCAACCCGATGGGCCAACGATTCCTGACCGAATGATGCTTTCGATTTTGGACATGTCACTACCGCGTTCGATATCGGTATAAAAAATCTGATCCCCGACCGGGTGGTCTTTTAGCCCAATGCTGTTTGCCAGCTGAATCGACACGTTCGAGTCCTCGCCCTTGAATTTTTTCAACTTGAGCCCAAAGGGTATGAGTCCAACCTGAACTGGATTTTCCCCAGTCATGTTTAGGTTTTGAATTTCACGGAGCAGACTCAATACGGTTTTCTTCGCGTCTGCATGCGATTCCTTCATCGAAGCCGAACAATCCAAAAGGATCCAGACAGTAATAGGCTCTGAATTTTTGGCGGTTGCCTGGAGCGTCGAATCCTTGCTCGCCACACGATCAAAGGTGATCTGGTAGCTGTTCTTCGGCGTCGGCAAAGGAATGGGATAGTCATGGAAATGACCGCGCAGCGAGAGAGAGAGCCTGTCCTCCCCCAGCGATGCCGTAGGAATCTGTAGATCGCTTGAGGAGCTAGGTTGGTCTAGACTCAGCGATTGAGCTAGTTTTTTCGAACTTGGCGAAAAAGGCTTCCGCAAGGGTCTACCTAATTTGATGGCCGCCATGGCTTGCCAGGGCAGCGTCTTCAAATCGACACGCATCTTACTCCAGCGTTCGGGAATCGCTCCCGACTCAACGGCAGTTGCGGATAGTCTTAATTCGATGTCTTTGATTTCATGGTAAGCCAGTTCTTCGAGTCGATTCAAGGGTTCGGGATCGGTATCAATCGCCTTCGATGCCAGGGGGAATGGGCTGAGCACATCGCGTGGGCGATTGTACTGGCTTGCAATCCTTTGGAAAAAATATTTGTTATTGCGAGGAGCATTGAGATCGCCATCTCCCCAACGCGACACGAAAAGTCGTTGGATTTGTACGCGGTTGTAATTGGCTTGGCTGAGCCGTTGAAACTGCACTACCGCATTCCATGGCCACTCGTTCTCATCGACGCAATTGGCGGAAGCGCGTTGTCCATAAGCGCCCGCTTGAATGCGCGCGGTGTAGTTCGTATTGTAAATCTCTCGCCACAATTCCTTGGCGAGCGATGTAGGCGACCCAGAAAATCGCGTGCCCAAATCGACCCGTAAGTCCCGTTCTGCGATCGTAGAAAACCACTCGCTCTCACGAATTTCTTTGAGTCGACTCTTAAAAACATCGGCAATCGTATGCGGTGTTCGGTGTGAAATGGCAGTGATTGCATCCTCTCGGCTGTCGCCCGTTAAGTTGCTATTGAGAAGAGGCTCTTCCTTGACCTTTTCATAGTAACTAGCCAACTGAGAGTGAAATTCCTTCCGCGTGTCCACCGAGAGCATAGGCCAACGCAGCGCGATACGGCAGTTGCGGATCGTCTCCGCATCCCGTTTTGCAAGACCTTTTTGAGATGCAAACTCCTTGTTCAACTCAGCGATTACGGTATTCAATTTGACATTCGGACCGATGCTCAATGGAATAACGGAAGTATCGGGATTCAACAAAAAGTTCTTCGTTTCGACCGCGATTCGAACTGCATCCCCCAACTCCTTGGCAAGCGTTTCGAACTGCGATTCCGATCTCGTTTGGTCCTTGGTGGAGGTGTCCGCAACATACCGATGCAACCGCATGAGAGCCGCCAAAGCATGAGGCACCACTCCAAAGGCGAGATCACGACTTTCCATACCAGAATCGAGTTGGACTTTCATGGTCCTGAGCCCCAACAGCGGGCTCTCTAGTGTTTCGAGTTTCTTTATGCATAGATCGAACTGATTAGCGATCAAATAATCGAAGGCTTGGAGGAAATCTCGATCGAGTCCCAGCAATCGTTGTTCCGTCCACCAACTCAGTTCGGCGTTGGGAGACGATGCAATTCCTTGAAGTTCTGAAAACGCGGCAATGGATTTGGCAACAGCTTCGTTGGCCTCGCTTGCCGACTTTTCGGTTGCGTTCTCCCAATCGACTTCATCCATCAAGATTTTTAAGATTTGGATTTCCAACCACTCGGTATCGTCGTTTCCCTCGGGCGGTCCTATGTATGCTAACGCACTCGTCATTTTTACTTTTGTGAACGCACGTGCCCATCCGCTCGCCTCGTTGGCTTTCGCATATTTCTCCATGACACTCCAAACCTGCAAGCATCGATCATTTCTCGATAGTTTCGCCAATTCCGGCTTCGGGTCGCTTCCGGTTCCTTGCGCCCCGGATTGCCAAAAAGGTGGATTTGATAGCCAAGGCGTCTCCGAGGCATTTGATTCCGCGAGAACTCCCGGTGAAAAGAAATTGCAAGGCCGAACAAGGCTATGTGATTTTGATTCCACCAAACTAGCTCGCCGAGCAAACATCGCGCTCGCTCTAAGTTTTCCTACATTCTGTGCCGCTTGATTGAGATAGTCGGGCCAAACGGCAGGACTAGCATTGTTTTCCGCTAGATCTTCCATCAGGATGAGCTGAGATTCAATCTCCGCATAAGCAAGCGGGTCCCAGCGACTGCACGATCGAAGCTTCGCAAAATCTTCCCAAAGCTTGTCGATCTGCTGGAACTTGTCCGCAAGTTGTTGCTTCGAGGTTCCGGTTGCGACAAAATCATCCTTTTTTACTCCGGTCGTTTCAAATAGCTTGATCGATGATTTTCGTTTGAAAGTGTTTTCCGACATTAAAAATTTAGGGGTTTGGTGTGCGACCCGATGCATGGCAACCCAACGGCGGACATAGTCTGATAACTGATGCTCAAACGCTTCCAACGTGAAGACTTTCTCTGAGGTGCCAAACCCCGAAGCGATTCCCTGGAGAAAGTAATGAGCAAAGACCGAGTTCGAGAACTCCGGCGCCATCCAACTCTCTTGCGCTTCATCGCAGGGTAACGAGAGAATTAGTTTATCTTGCAATGCGCTTTCGAGACCTCGAAACGCTTGCTCGAAAGCGTGGAATGGAAACGCTAGGTCACCCAGATTCGCAACGACAGGGGGTTGTTTTACGTCTAGCACCACCCACGCAAAGCATCTTGGCTTTGTCTGTTTTGCGACCCGTTCCAGAAATTTTCCGATCGGTAATCCGCGTTGGTCACTTTTCGAACCGTAGGGATCTTCATTCTCAGCGACCAAAAGCCATTCACTGGCTTCGGAATCCGTTGCCCTTGCAATGAAACAACTAACGAAGTAGGCCGTAATATTCTTTCCAGGCCCACCGCCTTGAAAGCTTCCGGACGAAGCCAATCCGGTTGACTTCATCTCAGAATAGCTCTTGATCCAGTTCTCGTTCCGTCCAACCTCTTTAAGAAACTGTTCTTGAAAGGTTAGGTTCGGAATCGATGGTGAAATATTATTGGTTGGTATAGTCTTTCCAAGTAGCAGCGTTTGGGAACTGTATGCGTTCTCACCAAGATCGCGCACGCTGTACACTCGAGAGGCACTAACAATCAAGGGAAGCTTTGGGTTACGCCGTAAAATAACGACGACGAAGGTGATGATCGACCCTAAAATGATCAGACCGAGTAATCCAACGATAGCCGACTTTTTCAGAATAAATGTTTTGGGAGCAGGACTAGCGTTTCCGCCTGTCCATGAACGCTCTCCAGCGGATGAGTCGGCAACCGCACGTTTTGATTTCGCTCGCCAATCCTTACTCCCGGACGTAGATTTTTCTAAGGGAGGGATAACCGGCAGCTTCCTCGGAGTCCTGTCCTCGGGTGATTTCCTACCGCCCTTCTCATTTCCTCCGCGCCAGTCCGACATTTTCAATACTTACCCTTACAGATTCGCAAATTGAGTGCGTGGGTGCTCCCACTCGACTTCACACTCTATTTTGTAGCATATCGATCTGAAGGATGCTTGTTGTTTTTCGCGGACTAGCAACAAACCATGAAAATTGCTTTTAGGCGAGGGACAGACGATGCCGCTGAGGATTTTCCTGTCGATTAATTTTCCTGTCGTGTAGTGTCGAATAATGAGAACACTTACACCATCTGCGTTGATGAGATGCCAGCCTTGCATCTGTGTTCGTTCGGGCGGGTTACTTGTTTGCCTTCTTGCCCTTGCCTGACTTTTCTTTGAATGCAGTTTGAACTTGCTCTGGCAACTTGGCGAGTTGTTCCGCGGTCAACAATTTCCCAATCTCAACGCGAACTTTCCCTAGCATCTCTTCTGTTTCCTTGAAGACTTTGGTTTGATCCGCGGTCAAACCCATGGCTGCTTCGGCTGCTGCTTGTATCTCCTTGCCTTTCTTACCCTCTTCCTTCGCGGCTTTGGACGCTTCGGCTCTCTTTTTGAGGATATCGGCAGTGATTCCGCTTTGAGTGCGTTTTGCAGCAACTTCCTTTGCGACCTTTTCAAACATGTCTTTGATCTTGGTCGTCTCTTCGTCTTTCAGCTCAGCTTTTTCAAGTTGTTTCATGAACTGGGTTACCATCGCCTTGGCTGGATCCTTCTTGCCTCCTTTTTCCTGTGCGTTCAAGGAAGCGGAATTGACAAGAATGGCTACGACGGCGAGGAGGGAAAGGATGGACTTCTTCATTTGGGAACCCTTCAATGGAAATGGAAAATAGGAGTGAAAACGACTAAGCGAACAATTGTGGAATGATGTTACCGTCCCGGACCAACGTGATCGGACGCCCGGTTTCGGTTTTGTATTCTTGCTTGGGATCAATTCCCAAATTGTGATAAAAAGAGGCTGCGACGTCGCTGGGTGAAATGGCATCGTTGGCTGGACCGGCGGCTGTTTCGTCGCTCTGTCCGATCACTTGACCGCCGCGAATCTTGCCGCCAGCCATCAACATGAACATACAACGCGGATAGTGATCGCGTCCACCTAACGTAGCACGCGTATTGATCTTTGGCGTCCGTCCGAACTCGCCCGTGACCATCACGGAAGTCGAACCGAGCAGCCCCTTCTGTTCCAGTCCATTCAACAGTGCCGAAACACCGCCGTCGAACTTCGGTAAGAGCTTGGTCTTGAGGTTATTGAAGATGTCGGTGTGGTTATCCCAACCACCGACGGAAAGGGATACAAATCGCACACCCGATTCAATAAGCCGGACTGCAAGCAAGCAACTCTGCTCGAACGGGTCCGATCCGAACTGGGCTGCGAACGAAGGAGCCTCTTTGGAAACGTCGAAGGCATAGCGAGCACGCTCGCTGGTCAGCATCGAATACGCTTTATCGCTGAAGCGGTCCAGCCCGGTTAGTAACTGGTCGTGCCCCTCCATCGATGCGAACGTTTTGTCCAGATCGTGCAAGAGATTCTGGCGTCGATCCAACTGTTCCACGGTAACTCCAGCGCCGAGACTGATTCCGCGGACGTTGAAGGGCTGGCCGGCTTTCGGAGTCGCCCCAGTGTTCATCGGTGCGTATTGAATTCCCAAGAAGCCTGCGCGTTGACCACTGCTGGGAATCGCGACAAACGGTGGGATATCGGATTGAACCGGCCGTTCTTTGCAAAGCACCGCCCCGTAGCCAGGGTACTCAAGCGAAGCCAGTGGCCGGCTACCTGTATTAACGTATTCGCTACCTAGCTTATGAGCAGCCAGGGTGTGCGAAACACCTCGCAGAATCACGTACTTATCAAAACTCTTAGCCATCTTTGGCAACTGTTCCGAAATGTGCACGCCTGCAACACCCGTTGGAATCGTCTTGAAGTCGCCGCGAATACCTTCGGGAGCGTCCGGCTTCGGATCAAACGTATCGAGATGCGATGGACCGCCATTGAGATCGATGAAGATCCCGGAGGTGGCGTGCCCATCTTTTACCTGGCCGGCTTCTGCCATCTTCAAATAGTTTGCTAAGGTGAATGTGCTGGCGGACAGTGCACCGACCCGAATGAAGTCACGTCGTTTGATTCCGTCGCAGTAGTCATAAATGGACATTATGGATTCCTTCTGTGGGTTTCTGAAGTGTCGTAGCGAAACTCGCCACGAGATTTGGCGCCGGCTCATTCCGAAAGTCTTGGCGACTTTCAGTACGAGAAAATCGGACATTTTTTGATTGAAAGGTTCTTTACGTAGCCTCTCACTTGAGACACCGTGGACTCGCGTCGCGGAGCGACGCGACTATGTTAATGGTTCAAGATGAACTCTTTCGAGTTGATCAATACCCAAAGTACGTCGCTGATGCCGTTGTAGGGGTTCTCTGCCATGGCAATCGCGGACTTTGATTTCTCCAGTTCAAACGAAGTTGGCACGCGCGAAAGGGTTCGAAGATAGACTTCCTCGACAACCTTTGTTGCGTTTTCGTCGCTCAATCCATTGTCGGATTTAGCCGGGGGCATGTCCGAGTAAATGGCAAGCGTCGTTGGTTCTTGACGGGACGATTCGGGGTTGGAAGCAGTCAATTCTGTTAGACGCTTTTCCGCCAGCGCCAAGCTTGACTTGATTGCTTTAATGGCTTTTTCATTGCCCTCTTTTTCAGCTTGGAGCTCAAGCTGCTTTTTGTATTTCCGAACGTCACGATCCAGGGCATCGACCGTGCGAGTGCGAGTATCCATTTTATCCATGCGAGGTGGAGCTGGAGCAGGACCATTTACGCGGGTTGGCGATAGGTTGTACTGTTTGGCAACCTGGGCTAGCCAACTGTGCTTTGGGTCATTCATGGCCTTCAAAACATCCGCATCGTTACGAATGAAGACAGTCTGAAGCAAGCTAGGGTCACTGGATTTATCGCAATCGCAATTGCTTTCGCGAATCGACCGTCCGAACACCGTCAGTGCATAATTCGAGAGAGCGTTCTTGCCACCTTTGTTTTGGGCGCTGGCTCCCGCCATTGTCATCGCTCGTTCACTTTCCAAGTTGCACAACGATATCGCTTGTTCGGAATCCGACAAAGCAATTCGCAGGGCGTCGTAAGCTGTCTCAGCGGGTAATCTTCGCAACAAAGCATGAGAGAAGTTGCGGCGATCTAGCGCGTTGGTTTCGTTCGTCTGCCAACTGCGTTGATAGGTCGCCGAACTAAGGATCGTTCGGTGCAACCATTTGAGATCATAGTGATTTTCAATAAACCCATCCGCCAAGTATTGGAGCAGCTCGGCATTGCTCGGTGCGTTGGCCAAATTGAGATCGTCGGGAGGATTGACGATTCCCGTTTGGAAATAGTGTGCCCAGATACGATTGACGATGGCCTTGGCGAAGTAAGGATTGTCTTTTCGTCGTAGCCATTCCATCAAGGGTTCGCGAGGATCGGTTACGGTCGACAGATCGACGTACTCAGCACCGAGCAGGCGAGCCTGCGGCAGCTTCGTTGCAGCAACTTGCTTCTTGGCATTCTTGTCTTTTTCTTTGTTTGCGGCTGGCTTGCTTTCACGCACATACAACTCAGGGAATGGAATCGTCTTGCCGTCTTTCACTACTTCTTGCAGCTTTTTCCGGAGGTCGTTTCCCTTGAGTGATTTTGCCAGTCCGAGTTCGGCGATCATTTTGTCCACGTCGTCTTTGGAAGTGGGCATGTAGCTGTTTTGATTTGCCACGACTCCATCGAAAAGTCGCTCGAACTGGTCGAAGTCTTGCTTGGACCATTGGTCAAACGGATGCTTGTGGCATTGAGCGCATTGGATGCGGACACCGCAGAAGGCATACGCAAGGGAGATGGCTTTTTCCTCTGCGGTTTTCTGGTTTTGCCGAGCCCAGTAGTACATCATGTCGTTTCGGTCAGCAAAGCTCTTGCCCGATTCATCCTTGCAGATACGGGTCATCTTCTCGCAGTAGTCGGTATAGCTTTCGTCGGGTTCCCTCGAGACTGCAGTGACAATTCCATCCACGATTTGGTCATAGGGCACGTTCTTTGCCACGCGAGCATAGATCCATTGGTACCAGTGCTGGCTCGCATACTGTGGCAACGGCAAAAAGTTCTTCAACTGATCATCGTTGTTACCGGTCATGTCACAAAGGAACGTCGTCCACCATGCGGCGTAGCCGGGCGAATCCAAAACGGATTCGATCACCTTGGCTCGCTTATCCGGTGAGGGATCGTCAAGAAATTTTCGGACTTGATCCGAGGTCGGCAAGGTGCCTGCCACGTCCAGCGATATGCGTCGAAAGAATTCCGCGTCCGTTGCTTCACCCGAAGGTGCAATGCCCAATTTGTCAAGTTTCTTCAGAACCAGCTTGTCGATTTCGGTATGCGCATTTGCAATTTGTTGTTGGAGCTGTCCGGTCTTTCCAATCGGGCGAAGGACACTCACTGGCACAACGGCATTGTCGTAAGAGACGACGACATGCGTGTCCCCCGATTCACCGCTAGTCACGAGCCCCTTTTCATCGATTTTGGCGATCGATGTATCATTGCTGGCGAAACGGCAAAGTGAGGTGACGTCCTCTTGCGAACCGTCCTCCCAAATGGCGATCGCGTGCATGGACTTTGTCTCATCTTTTAATGCAAAGTTGATCTCAAGCGGCGAAACTTCTAGACGAACGAGTTTCTGTATGCTCCCTTTTTGCGACGCGTTTGTTTTGGGTGCTCCGGCCTCAATCCACTTCCGCAGCACCCAATACTCCCAACCGTCTTTCTTGAATCGCTGTCCCCCTTCGTGCATGTCCGCATCGACAGGCTTAGTCAAGACCTTGCTGTCGAGTGGCGTTTTTGAATCGACTCGACCAGCGTCTTTGTCGAGCAACGCCTTGAGGTCGGCATCGAAGTCATAACCAAACAGGGAGAGTGTAAAGCCCCCTTGGCCTTGGAAAGACCCGTGGCATGCGCGACCATTGCACCCCAAACGACCCAGCAGTGGCGAAACGTGTTTCTGAAAATCAGGAATTTCCGTTGTTTCGGAAATGCCATCCGCGTTTGGCCGAAATCGGGTTTCCAAGGGCGCAATTGGAACCTCCGCGAACGATGGGAGCGACAACAACGCAATGAAGACCATCGCTTGGATGGAATGGCGCAGGCAAATTGGCATAGTGGTGGGTATTCGTTTCATAGACTCTTCTCTGTGACTTCCGAATCTCAGTGTTGGATAGGAAGGGCTCAAGGTTTTAGCTTGCCCTCATTGGTCGTTTTCAGTTCTTGTTTTAGCTTTTTTGTTTTGCCAAGCTTGTTGTCTACGTTTTTGAGATGAGCCGACAACTGCTGATCAATCTTTGCTTCTTCATGTCCCTCGGTTTTTGAGAGAAGGTCACGAATTTGCTCTTGTCGCTTTGCCAAAGTAGATTGCTCAACTTTCCAACGTTTCTTTTGATTCTCAACTTGTTGCTTCAGCAGGTCTCGCAAGACGACGGTGTCAAACGATTTGTCGCGAGCGATTCCTTTGGCGACAAGCAAGTCTATTTTCGATTTCAGTTTCCACGCATCCAGTTCCATTGCGTGCATTTCCGACTCGCGTTTGGAGAGCGTTTCGAGCCTTTTCTTTGTGCGGACGATGTCTCGAATCGCCATTTCATACTCCTTTTGACGCATGGCTTTGAGCGATTGCAAAAGTGACACCAACTCAGGATGGTGCTCTTGCACAAAGACAATGGCATCGGATTCGAGTTGCTCGAAAGTGGGTTGTGATGGAGCGTCGGCGAGCGTAGCGTCCTTTTGGGCGAGGATTGGAGCAGATCCGAGGCAGACGATCACCATAATCGACATGCAGCAGATTCTTAAAGCTGGAATGAATCCCAGCACACCAAATTTAGGATCGTTGGAAAGCTTCACTGGATAAGCGCCTTTCCATCCTCTAGATCCGCGATACCCTCAACGTTTGCAGCGGTTGCTAAGACAAGCCACTCGGGAACTTCGCTGTCGCCGGTAGGCTCAAGCATGGCTAGAGTGTTTTCAAAATCGCTATCGCCAATGTCTCGACTGAGCTGAGAATCCAAATTATCAGTTTGCAGCTCTCCCCAAGCCCAAACGACGCTGTTCATCGCGATTTTCTTCGAATGAGAACGCATCGATTGGATCGTTTGCCAACCAAGGAAGCCAAAGATCAGCAACGAAGCGGCAATCACGGGAATCGATTGCCAAAGGCGAAAGGAATGGATGGAAGCACGAGCCATTGGGGCTACGATTGGTTTTTCCGACGCGAACTCGGCCTTTCGCAGGGACTGAAAAACCGTTACTGATTCCGCAAGAATTTCAGCAAGCTGAGCATCGTTGGCCAATCTCGATTCGAAGGCATCGCGATTGAGAGCTGGGTCGTCCAGCAAATAGAGCATGGCCTCTAGATGCATTTGTGACGTGTTGGATTCGATTTCTAAGTTTGCCATAATAGTGTTTCGTTCTAGTTCTCATTCTCGCTTTGGCTGGACGCAGCTCGCAATCGAGCCAGCGCCAATCGCATTCGGGACAATGCCGTTCCAATTGGAATTTGCATTGCTTCTGCGATTTCCGCGAAGGTCATGTTTTCAAAAAATCGGAGCCTCAAAACCTGTTGCTGTTCTTTTGGCAGATATTCAATTCGCTTGGTTATTTGATCAATCTCTTCTTGTTCTGCCATTTTTGACAGCGGGTTTATTTCGTAACTGGCCTGTGACTCAAAAACGGCAGAAGCCGAATTTTGACTTGATTGGTTGTATGGTTTTTGCCGTTCCCGGACACGGATGGCCTCGCGATGCACGACACTAAAAAGCCAGCTTTTTCGGGCTTCTGGTGCGACATCGCCTCCAAATCGGGAAAGCGCCGCATAGGTTGTTTGGACCACATCTGCCGCTAGAGACCAATCCCGAACGATTGCCCAGGCGTACCTTTCAAGCATTTTCGAGAAAACCAAATGGCAATCTGCGACCGTTGCTGGGTCAAGAGGTCTGTCAGGCACCGCCGCCACAGTTGCGAATCCTTGCTGGAGCGTCGTCAAATACTGGTCCACTTGCAAAGAGTCGAGCGGAGAAAGATTTATTCATTGAGTGGAGCTGGAATTCAAAGAAATTGTGGCTGAGTGGTCCGTCCAAGTTAATTTTTTGGGGTGTGAGCGGCAAGGCGCTACCAACCGCCGGTTTATTCAGGAAGGTAGTTCTTTTTGGAAGTAAGTCTATCTAGCGTATCGTGTTGTGTCGATTTATACGAATCAGACTGCCTTTGATAGTTGCAAGCTTAAATGTATTTCGGGCCAAAGGCCCAATCATTTACCTAGCCCAGGCCAACGGCCTGGGTGACACGCACACACGAGACTTGTTAGGGCTGAAGGCCCGGTAACTTGATAAACGGACGGGCCTTCAGCCCTAACATAATTGCGTTTTGCCTAGCCCAGGCCGTTGGCCTGGGCTAGGCATACTACCGGGCCTTCGGCCCTAAGCCCGCTCACAAGTAATTGATTCATGATGCTTACGAAGCTTAGCCAATCACTTTACTGACTGGTTTATCGGCCAGATTGAGCGTTCCGGCCAACCCTAGCAATTGTACAAGCTGATTTCGTACTCCTTCGGTGCCGCCGTTCGAAAGGAGCTTGGCGATGAGAGCTGCGACACTCAGGTCTTTGATATCCCCTGAGTCCAAATGAAATTGTTCCAAGAGTCCGCCGAGCCGCTCCTGGAATTGTTCCGGGTTGCCCGTGAAGAATGTATCTTTGATATCGGTCGCGACCTTGGAACTGAGAACAAATCGGTCGATGGCCTTCCCGCCCTGAACCGCCGCGCTTATCTGATCGAAGAATTGTCCATCGCCACCGATGATATCGATCTTGGCCGATCGGAGGGCTTCGCTCAAAACCAACGCTTGGCTTTCCGAGATTGATTTCTGAGCGGATATCGCTGCAATCTCAATTTGCTTGTCTTTGTCGAGTCGAAGCTTGAATTCCTCATGGTCTTTGCCAACCGTATCGAGGATCTTCATCGCATTGGCTTTTTCGGTAATCCCTTGAGCTTCGGCTGTGTATTTTTCACGGAGCACTCTGGCTTCGGCCAACCCTTGGTCTTGGGTGGCTGTTGCCTTGGCTTGCATGACCTCTGCTTCCGCCAGCCCCTTGGCTGCAAAGTCGGCTCGGGACGCGTGTGCCATTAATTTCATCCCTTCGGATTTCTTTTCTGCTTGATCACGCCCCGCTTCTGCCTCGAGTCGAATTTGAGCTGTTTGACTTTCTGCCGACTTGAGAGCTGCTTCCGCAGCTTTGATTTCTTTGACCAAGGACTGTTCTGCTGCCATTTCCGCTGCGGTGACCTCAACGCGCTTGGTTCGATCTGCGGCTGCAAACGCTTCGGTATCAAGGATCTTTTGCTTTTCCTCAACCACGGATCGCTCGACCATGACTCGCTCTCGAATCACTTCTTGGATATTGCGACGTTCGGTCTCAAGTGCCTTGTCTTTTTCCACGATTGCCAATCCAACAACGCGTTCGCGTTCGGTAACTTCCAACTGACGATCTCGCTGGATACGTTCGAGTTCGACGCCATCCGTGCGTTCCTTATTTCGCTGAGCGACAAGAATCGTTCGGTCTTTATTCTGTGTTGCGATTCCGATTTCTTCGTCGGCAGTGATTCTTGCCCGTTCCCCTTCCAATCGATTCTCCTCACGTGATTTGGTTGCCGAAGCATTTTCCCTTGCTTGGATTTCCGCCACTTCGCGTTTTTGACGTTCGGTCGCTTCGATACGCTGACGCTCTAGTTCGAGAATAGCCTCTTGAGCCTCGACGTCTTGCTTCTTGAGCGTTTTTTCTCTTTCGCGAGTAAAGTGGTTTTCCTTGATTTTTTCATTGGAAGTCAATTCGGTGATCTTCTTGATCCCTTCGGCATCTAGGATGTTGTTGGGGTTCAATAGTTCGAGCCGGGTTTGTTCCAAATAGTCGATGGCACAGTCGTCCAATCGATAACCGTTTAAGTCTGTTCCGATGACCTTCAAGATTTCGTTCTTAAACTTGTCCCGTTTGTCGTACAGTTCAACAAACTCGAACTGCTTTCCAACCGTCTTGAGGGCTTCTGAGAATTTGGCATCGAACAGTTCACGCATCGTTTCGATTTGGGAAGCCCGTTTGCAGCCGATGGACTGTGCGACCTCTTTGATTTCGTCGGCTGTTTTGTCGACACGAATAAAGAAGGCCGTTTTGATATCAGCACGAATATTGTCTTTGCAGATAAGACCCGCCGATCCTTCTCTGGCGATCTCGAAGCTCTTGAGCGTTAGATCCATTTTTTCATAGCGATGAATGACGGGCCAAATGAGCGCGCCGCCATCGATGACAACCTTCAGACCTCCCATGCCGGTCTTGACGATGGCTTCGTCAGGGCCCACTTTCACGTAAAATTTGCCGGCTATGATGGCGAGCGAAACGATGAATATCAATACGGCAAAAACAATCGAAATGATCGTAACTACAATAGTCATTGCTTGGATCCAGTGGGGGAAATCTTCGAGGTAGTCGTCGTCGCGGAAACAATGTAGATGCGTTTTTGTGTGTCGTAATGAGTTAGCCAGACACGCGTGCCTTTCGGCAAATGCGGCCCATCGGTTCGAACATTCAAAAGCAATGGTGCACCACTGGTCTTGTACTTGACTTGCCCGTTCTCAGGGGTAGCATCAAACGAACAGATTTCCGCTTCTTGCCCGACCAACGAAACGGACGTCAATTCGTTGGTGTCAAACCAACCTCGCATGGGCTGCGTGATCAATTTGGTACTTAGCAATCCTAACGTAAGGTTTCGCAGTATCATCGCGCCGACCGCAACAAAGCCCGGATCGTTGAAAAAGGTGGAATCGAAACTGACCCAGATCAAAATGGAAAAGGACCACCACGCAAGTGTGAAAATCCCAGCCCACAAGACAATCGGTAGCTGCTTCAAATTCAGCCAATTGGCTGGCGCTAGGACTACCGTTCCCATGGCATCACCGAGCGCATGCGAAATCGTGTGACTTAAGCCATCCCCATCTCCATGCCCTCCGGAAAACGGCCCTCCGGAAAACGGCCCTTCGGAAAACGGCCCTTCGGAAAACGGATTGTGGAGATGCCATGACGCTGCGACATGGCTATCCAAGCCTCCAATGACGATAGTCATTAAGCTCCAAACGAGTAGAACCCCAAGCAGGATGGTTGCAGGCAGAACCGGTGCAGCTATTAACGACGAAGCGAATTCAAACACGAGTAGTTTCGTTGAAAGGAGTCAATCCAGGTTCCAAAGGCACGCTGTTTTCGAAGTTCTAGTATCATCCGAATCGCAACTTGTTCAATCCTCTAAGTAGGTACCTGGTAAGAGGAATGCCGGAGTCTTAAGCTAATTGGCCAAGGATTCGTCCAATCAGGGCGCGGCGAAACTAGAAAAGCCATGTGGCTTAGCGAGGCCCTCGCTCAGATTTGGCAGGCAAGCGAACTTTCGAAGTATTTAGTCGCTTGCAAGAACCGAACGAGCGAAGGGCCTCGCTCGTGCACTTTTGATAGGGGTAGGGAAGCCGGGTAGACCGGCTCCCCTCCCTCCAAACCGTACGGGCGGTTTTCCCGCATACGGCTATCCAGTTAGTAGGTTCCCGTGG
>JAYTVM010000132.1:0-6878 GCA_043743995.1 Pirellula sp.
ACCTTCGCGCACGCGTTTGGCGACTCTCTGGATAGCCAACTCCGGTGAAGGAAGCCAGATGAAGTACAGTACCACGCGATACCCCAAGCGACGCCATTCAAGTATTGAACCGCGATAGCTCTTGGCCGCCAGCGTCGTCTCAAATGAAAATGTGGTGCGTACCGATACCAACTCATCGATCCGCCTCAGCAGGAGTTCTGAAGCTCGAACAGCTTGTGTCTCGGGAGCAAACGGAGCCAACCCCGCAGCGATCAGATCAGCGTTTAGAAACTCACGGCAATTGACGAACGTGGGCAAGAATGAATTTGCAAAAGTGGTTTTGCCAGCGCCGTTTGGCCCAGCAAGGATATAGATCGTCGGTTGCGAAGGGTCATCCATGAGTTAGCTCGAAACGTTCTGGAGCAAATTTTTTTAGCCAAGTCCTGATTGTACCAGAACCACCAATTGTATGAGCTTGACCATTGTTGGTGCGGCCACCAAGCCTCGTAACCGTAACACTCACGACACCGTACGTGCTGATCTTCGCTCGCTAGCCCGTAAGAAACCCGTCACCAACTAAAGGCCCGAAAATCAAGGGCGTCAAAACTATTCTTAAAATTCTTGCCAAGTGACTTCGTCCAACTGTTGCGTTTGCGTGTAACCCTATAGATAGAGGGACATCGCATTGCCCTCGAGAAGCGAGGAACAACAAATAGAACTATTTTACGAAAACTTCGAACCACGAATCGTCCGACTGCTCAGTTTGCGTGTAACCCTACAGATAGAGGAACACATTTTCTCCACGACCATACGACGACTCTAGCAAATCGAACAACGCAAAAACATGACATAGCCAAAATCTCGGGCAAAGCCCACTAAAAAACGATCTTCAATCAAACACGACATAGTTCGTAACGGTTTCCCTCGGGGACCGAAGGAAACCCCTATGTCTAAAAAATCCCCGTGCGAAAACGTCATCGGGAGCATTTTGAGTTGTAGATGATGTTGGGCATCATGCTTTTGCTTGGTTAAGCCGAGATTTGTTTGTTCCGCTGTTTCACCTAGCAGCGAACCGTCGCTGTTAATCAAATGCCAACTTCCGATACGTCTGCGAACTCATCCAAATAAATGGGAAAGCAAACTCGCAGTTGGAGATCTCTTAATTGTGCCAGAGTTGAATTCCGTTGGCCATCGAACGCTGAAGCATGTTGGCTTAATATCGAGCACGACTCCAAAAAAGAAAATCTGGAATCGAATAGAAGGAAATCGTCCTCAGGACCACGGGTGAACGGTCAATGGTCGCTGAAATCAACCCTAGACTTAGTTCTGACTTGTTGATTACCATCGGCCGACGTTGCTGTGGAACGCGTTGCTACTCGAGTGAAGGAACCTAACAAAGCAAGTGTCGAGAATTCCTAAATGCCGATCTAATAGCTGCGGGGCTGTCACCGTATAATCCAGAGTCACAGGCGTTTCGTGCTTCTGAGCTCCTGCTGCAGCGAATCGACGAGTTGGTCGCATCGCACAGTAGCTTTTCGTTCGAAACGACGTTAGCAGCGAGAAGTTACCGAAACTACATTCTCAATTGGAAGGCTAAAGGATACCAAGTCTTCCTTGTCTATCTTTGGCTAGCAAACGTCGGAAGGAACGAGTTAGCAAAGGTCGTTTTTCCAGCACCGTTCGGTCCAGCAATGATGTAGATTGTTTGTGGCGATGAATCATCCATGAGGAAGCCTTAATCGAATCTAGTCCAAAAGCTGATGCTTTTTTAAGGAGGATTTCAACATCTTCAAATTGGGATTCTTCTTCGCTAGATGGGCCGCATGTTTGCGAGCAATTTTAGTACCCTCTTCGCCCCCAACGGCCTCGCTCAAGTCAGCCAGAATACTTGCGGCTTCTCGATAGTTGTCCGCACCACGCTCCTCCACCAGCTTTGTTGCTTTGGTCAACCATTCCTCCGGAGCAGACTTCATTTCGACCATTCTCGCTTGCCGTTTTTTCTCGGCCTTGTCCGCTTCACGTTTTGCTTTCGCCATCGCTAATCGTTCAAGCCTATCGTCTTCTTTTTTTCGTACGCCTTCACAAATTCCCATGAGCTCTGATATCGTGCGCTTTGGCAGTTCAACTGGCCAATCAACAGCTTGCTGACTCTGCCGAATCTCCGAAAGCAACTCCGCTTTTAACTCGTTAGGATCCTGCGATAGAAGTCGCTGAATGATCTCGACTTGCTTCGAACTGGGCATTGAAGTGAGCCATGACGAAACCGCATCCTCTTGTGTGGCTTGAACTTGGTAGGCAGGGATGCCGGTTGCTGCAGCGTCGACGAGCAGTGGATCAACGGTGAAGAAGGGTAGTAGTTCCTTCGCCTGACTCGGAAATGCAGCCAGCCCGTGCGGAATCGGCGGTTCCATCAACTCAGCCATGTCTTCGTTTGAATCCATCGCACAGCATAGCCAGAGAACATAAAGTGTGCGAAGATCTCCAGCAATCAACATT
The DNA here is from genome assembly GCA_043743995.1 of Pirellula sp. Classification (GTDB taxonomy): domain Bacteria; phylum Planctomycetota; class Planctomycetia; order Pirellulales; family Pirellulaceae; genus JBKCUI01. The sequence continues at coordinate 2,476 of JAYTVM010000132.1, forward strand.
TCTCGCAGCTGGACTGCTGCATCAAGATAGTCATCGAACTCCCAAACAGGATCGTTTTCGTCCTCTAAATAGGGAGACAGGGAAAGGATGCCTGCCTTTCCATTTTTATCAGCTGTCCACTTTAGGCCTTGGTTGCCAACGTATTTGGACCAGACCTGTTTGGGAAATGGCATTCCGTTGGGTAACCGTATTCGGATTTCGCGGCAGTCATAATTTGAATAGGCAAAGTAGACGTCGTAGCCGTTTCGCAGCATCCCATCGACGTCGCCGCGAAAGGAACTGTAATGGTACTCTACCTCGAATTCCCATTTCGTGAATTCAGCGCGCGACGACTGGCGATCCATGAACTGCATTTGTTTATCAGTCAGAGGGCGATCGACAGCTCGAAATTTAACGATCTGAAATTCGCTCATCGTAGTTGTTCCTCAATTGTGATCTACACTCCATAAATTTTGTCGCAAACGGCCTGCAGAGGATTGGTGTCGAAGCAACATCCATAGTGAGTGCCTACGCAACTAAGACCAATCTTCAACTTGTAAACCAGCAACTCTCGCGAATTCTGAAACGTTGCTTGTCACCAAGATGAAGCCATGCCTAAGGCAAATGGACGCGATCTGGAGATCGTAAGGCCCAATGACCTGACCACGAAGTTCAAGGTCATGCCTTAGAATAGCGTACTGAGAGGCGTCGACGTCATCAAACGGGACACACTGAAACGGAGCGAGCAAGGCTCGCACCATTGCGATGCGTTGGCTTCGATTACCGTATTTTTCGGCTCCATGAAGAAGTTCCGACAATACGATTGAACAAGTGACAACCTCACTCGGTGAGACAGCAGAAAGACGTGACTGGATTCTGCTACCGGGTTTCTTCAGATACACGATCCAAGCGTTCGTATCGAGCAAGTACTGCATTACCATTGGTCCCGGTCTGATATTGTGCCTTGATTTGGACGCTCAAAGAGTTCGCCCGCGAATGCGCCAGCAGTCTGCTGAAAATAGCCCGCGGGCCACCCTTCATTTTTTGCGACCAGTCTAGGTTCAAATTCGACCTCGGCCTTTTCCGGTAGATCCACAGATTCCACCGGGCGAAAAACACCGTTCTCGAACACAGCGTGAATCGTCTTGCTCATTCCCGTAACATCCCAATTTCAAAAGACCGTTTGTCCGTTCCGAAAACTTTTTCGGCGCACACGAGTTATGTACACGCATCAATTGTAGCACACGCGGCGTTTGCTTCGAACGGTTCGAGAGCAAACAAGCAATGAAGAAGCGAGTGACGTTTTCGCGTCAATATCCTCCGTTATCTCAAATCTTGACGCGTAACTTCGTCATTTCGCACGTCGAGCGTGTAACCCTCTAATTAGACGGACAACACTTAGGGGACCAATGTAGCCAATTGGACGAAGTGACTTTTTTGGGAGATTTTTCGATCCGAGTTCGTCAATAACCCCTCGCACAGTGTAACCCTTACAGATAGGGGGATCAATTTTCCTGAAACGGGTCGAAATCTCGATGCCAGTAGTTTTTTCCAACTATTTTTCGCAATCATTTCGTCAAAATATCCTGCCACCGTGTAACCCTACATATAGAGGAACGCAGTTTCATCCAAACGACTCAAACCACACACACCAGTAAACCATGACATAGCCAAAAAATCGGGCTTGCGTTCACCGAAAACAATTTGATCCAACGAAGATATCTCAGTTCGTGAGGTTTCCAACGGGAGCCCGAAGGAAACCCGTCTCCAACTCCATGCCCAAATTTTAAGGACGTCGAAACTGATTTTAAAGTTTCAGCGATTGACGTCGCGCGCTGACTTTACCAAAACGCGGAGATTTACTCCGTAGTAAAGACTTACTCGGCGGTACATCTATTCTATTTTCGCAACATATCTCGCGACGCTTTGGGCTGAATCTACTCGTGCGTCGCGGCCGGTTTCAATGATCAGGCCCTGTAGCTTGATTCGCCAACGGCCTGCTTACACACGCCGCGTTCAATGAAACAAACTATTTTCGAAAATCTTCGCTCGCCGAATCGTCCGGTCGATCCGTTTGCGTGTAACCCTAAAGATAGAGGGACATCGCATCGCTGTCGTGATAGAGAGGTCAACGAGGTGAACTATTTTCCAAAATCTTCAACCTTCGAATCGTCCGATTGCTCAGTTTGCGTGTAACCCTACAGATATCGCATGATTGATGGCAAACCGATGCCCTTCGAAAGTCGCCCCAAAGCGGCTTGGAAGATCTGTCTTCAGAGATCATGTACCCAACTATTTGGCAAATGCCTTTTTAAATGCCCGGCTCTCGCGTATTTCGCAACGATGGAACGAAAGCTCCGACTGGAAGCGATCCCAGCGTGGCAACTATTCCGCGACTACAAAGCGTGCCCACCAACCGCAACTGACAACCAGGTCCGTGAGTTCTTTGCGACTCAGGAGATTCCCCAGTGTGGTCTATGTCCAGCACGCAAGATCCCTTTCCATCACGACGATCCCACCAGCAAGGAGCAACAATCATGAAGCGAGTGATTGCAGTACTCGACTTGCCTCCGCGCCGAAGCTTGCCGAACGTTCGAGCCAGCTTTCACGCCGCCGCGACACGACGGAATGCGGAAGTGCTCTGGATCACCAAGCCCTTGCACACGTGCCATCCGTTCTGGCAGAAGATGTTTGTCTGCGATCATGTACAATCGCGTTTTGGCTCAAGTCACGTTCTTCAACTCGACAACGACATGATCATCCGGAGCGACTGCCCTGCGCCATTTGAACTGGTGCCTCCTACCGACTTCGCCATGGTATCTGGAAGGCAAAGCCCGCAACGACGCGTCGATCGAGCCAGCTGGAATCAAATGGCGCACGAAGAATGGGCACGACGCTGCGATGTCATACCCGCGCCGGCATGGACGCATCCTAATGGTGGTCTTTACCTCTATGGCACCGAACCATTCGGCTTGATGTTCGCCGAAATTATCAGCAATCTATTGCCGACGGGAGGCAAGCACGATCTTGGATGCGATGAATGCTTAGTCGTCAACCAATTGTGGACTTACCATCGAAGTGCGATTCGCTTCCTGCCGACCGACTACAACGTGAATTTGCACCAGAACGACTGCTGGGTAAGCAATCCGGTAATGCAAAGCTACATTTACCATTTCGTTGCGCGAACAAAAGAACGACTACCCGAGGTCCGATGGCAACGAACCAATCCGTTGGAGTTACCCTATCCATGGGACAAGCGATCGCGAGATCTTGTTCGAAACTGGAGCGACAAACCGCCCGATTCATTTTCGCTAGAAAACGTGACCCACATCGAGACCGCAGCGAATCTGTTGGCTGCCTATCCAAATCTTGAGGTTATCGTATCAGGAACGATCGACGGGCAACCCCGCTCCTGTGATACCATTCCCAACCAAAATCGTAGCGAACAATTCGCAGCCACCCACACCTCGTATCTAAATCTGCTCAAGATACTGCTGCGTCTTGGCCCAAACGCATCTCGCTTGGTTTCCAAACAAAAAGTGTCAATTGACCAAACGTGTCAACGCATTCTGGACACTCGTGGCAAAGGAGTATAAGCCATGACAAAGAAACCAAAGGAAATCGACTTTCGCAGGGAAGCCGAAGATCAACTTAATGCTATTCGGTCTCGAATTGGCCAGGAGGTCCCACTCAGCAACCGCTACGTGCGAGGCCAGCGAGCAATTCTTGTATCGGTTGCCGGTGAAACCGCAACGCTTCAATTTCCCAACGGTGCAACGCTCGCCAATGTTCCGCTCCGGGATTTGGTAGATGACAGCGGTTACTGGAAACCTTAGATTAGCAATCGAGGCGAACGCGGGATCGCCTTCTACTTCGGTCGCCTTCGGATTGAGGGGGTAAGCGGTGCGACCCGAGGCGATGATCGCACGGAATACTTTGTTGCCGTACTTAAATCGGTCTTGCGATGCGCCGGCCACAGCGAACGTGCTTGCTTTCAAAAATACTTCGATATTATTCATTGAGCATGGAGACTTTCGCTGGGTATCCGCGTTTATAGGTATGTCGGGATGTTGGCTTGTTGCAAGAATTTTGGTGAACCAAGAAAATTCGGCGAACCAATTCATCTTAGCGACGTCTATCTTCCTGTATACGCTACACAGTACATTCGAACTGGGAGTGGCAAGGAATCTTAAAAGCAATCAATCACTGGATACGAGATCATGACTTCAATACGGCTGAGTACCGAACGATTAAATGGATACGAAGGTTGTATCGCGTCGCAAGACGTGAATCAGCTTCCATGTGTCCATTTTAATGGGCAACCACATCGGAGGTAACACTCGGCCGTACTAACGAAGCAAACGTTGGCAACCCGGTGTTACCCCAAAGTGACACCGGGTTTTTTCGTAACTATTTCCAACGTT
>JAYTVM010000133.1:0-6868 GCA_043743995.1 Pirellula sp.
CGATCAAGCCACGATTGTGCTTCGCCGTCCACATCGACTAGGATCGGTTTTTCCGCGATCGTTATTGTCATGAATAAAGATCCCAGTCAAACAAAACGCTGAAGTAGATTTGAATCCCCTTCCAGTCTTTCCACGCATCCAGCGGACCAACGCAATGGGTTGGCGTTGCTGGCTCTCGGAGCATCGGAACTCGTTTTCCATTCATTACCCTGGTTGGTTCCCAAGGTCGCGAATCTCGACCAAGCGATGGGTCGTCAACCAGCAGTTTCGACAGCAATTTTTTTTTGTACGACGTAATCGAATCGTCAGGAAGTAGTTTCGTGTCTGCGCGTCCCATTCGATCCTTCCGAGAAACCGCATAGACGGAAACAACCAAGGAGGATTCTTCTGAGAACTCTTGGTGCCGAGCGTTTGGAAATCGCCCTTCTCCGTAAGAAACGACGAAAACTAGCTTTCCGCCTGGCGGGGGCGATTTAGGCAAAGGCTGATCGTCAACAAATGAGTTTTGGTCGTTTATATCTGTGATTTCTCGGATTCGGTCTAGAAACGCCTGCAAAATTTCGGTTTGCGAAGCGCGTGACCGACGAGTATTATCGAACGGCAAGACCATAGATTACCCCCAAGGTTTCTGATGCACTGCCCACATTGTGAAAACGAGATTCAGCCACCAAGCTATAAATGGCACTTGAACACGCCGTGGCATTGTTCGTTTTGTGGTGGGATGTACGGTATCCGGTTCGACGAGAAAACAACATACGCACTGCATGAATCGATGCGGCCTCTAGCTCCCCTCTTGGGTGAATCCATCGCCAGGCGATTCGCTTTCTACTCCAAGCCCAACAGTTACGTCTACGCTCTTTGCTATCCATCCGGACTTCCGTTTTACGTTGGAGTAGGTTCGGGCTATCGATGCTTTTCGCATTCGACCGAAACGCAAAACGAACGACGGAAGCGATGGACTGAAAAGCATGACACGATTGAATCGCTGCTGAAAACATGCGAAGGAGTCTGGTATCACTTCTTAGCGATGGTCCCTGATCGCGAGCTAGCAGCGTCGATCGAGGGCTATTGGGTGAGAAAATGGGGACTGAGATCACTTGGCGGGCTCCTGACCAATTCGGTTTATCCGGAAACACGAATCGAAGAAGACGACTACACGGACCAGCCACCCGCAACCGAGAACGATACGGAGATTATAAAGTCGTTTCAGCATCCCGATTTCGTAGTTACGCCCAACCGATGGAATGCAACCAGGAGTGGGGCCCACGCGACTTGCTTTGCTTGCGGACACAAAGGGCAATACACCGCCGAAATGCGGGATCGTAAAGTTTTGTGTTCGAATTGTGGCCATTTTGTGATTCCCTGTACCGGTGAAACCGACGATGGATCTAAGCGAGTTTTCTTCGGAGATGAAGTTGTTGCCGACTAGCCGTACTGTGTGTCGTCAAATAATGGCGACAGCGTACCTACCCCCCCTTTGACCACGATTGCATTGTTGGCCGCGGTCGCTTTGTCGATCGGAGATTCCCCGACAGGCAGAGTCTCAAAAAGCGATGCGGTTGTATCGGCGGCAGAATATCCGCCTTCCGCTTCGGTTCCACGCCAAGGATTTGACAAACCGTAGAAATACCTAGCATGAGTCACAAACAGACGAGTAATTTGATCGGGTTGAAGTTCTGGAGTTTCGTTCAAAACTTCTTTGTTGACCAGCGTTTCAACGTTTCTGATTTTTTGCGTTGAGCCGCTTCCCGTAGTCCGGACGATTTGAGCGTTTGGCTCTGGTATCTGCCCCCATTTTTGGCTACGAGTTGTCGAAACACTGTAGACCCTTTGAGACTTCGGAGCGCAAAGCGAGACGGCAACCGAGCATTCCTTTCCGGAACTTCCACCTGCAGATCCGACCGAAATCCCAAGCAATGAAGCCCGCTTTGCAACTGGAATATCTCTCGGAACGCTCAACGGAAGCATTATCTTCCCCTGGTTGGTATCGCTCATTACTTCCGAACTCCAAGCGATGTAGTGGAAACCGCTTTCTTGAACGCTTGCAACGCCAGTAAACGTTGCGTCTTCGACTGGTTCAAGCGGACCATAGACAACGGAACCGGTCAGGGTTTTTGACGGTATCGCTGACATGGCTGGACCGGCTGCAGGATTGTTGCTTACCGCTATAGTCGTAACCGAAACGGTTGTTGCGGTCTCGGGGACGTATCCTGCGGGTCTAGCCCATTCCTTCGAAGTGTCTGTATCAGTTTTTGTCAAACCAGTGATACGAGGCAGAGTATGCCGATTGCTTCCAGGGGGTTGGAAATACCCAGTAAAGTAATCGGATTGTGTTGGGTCTCCAGATTCCGCGTAGGGATAGGCAGCCATAGCGAAATTTGGATTGTCCTGGTCTCCATCGTTATCAGCATGACCATTCCCACCTGGAAGCCTGCCCCATTCATTATCGATTGGCCACCATCTTGGATCGTAGTTTTCAATGCTGATCGGCTTGCCCATGTTTCTGACTCGATTTTGGAACTCGGTTGGGTTTGCATCGCCATAAGAAACCGTTACTTGCATTTCGATTCCTGGATAGCCAATTCGTTCGATGATCTTCGAGTCTAGAACCACTGTTGATTTAGCGTTTTGGCCAGGAATAGCATCCCACAATTTGTTTATTCCTGTGATCCTAGATTGCATGATGGTTTGAGCGCCACGAATCAAAATCAGCTTTTGCTTTCGTTCTCTTTCAAGCAATGGAGAAGCGTCGTCTGTGCGATCATGCCAACCCATCACCTTAACGCCCATCGTTCCTCGATAGATTCCAGCAGCGCCAGCACTTGCGGCTTCGACGTAAGTTGCTTCGTATTTACGAACACCCGCAGGCGGAGCCGCCCCCGCGTGCTTAAATTGGTATTGGTACTCGAGCACTAATCCCGTCGCGTCAACTGTGTATTGACGACTTGTCAATCGTGCGTATGGAAACGCTAGCGGAAACGCAAACATTCGCATTGCGTTGACTTTGAACCGTTGATCTTTGACGACTATTTTTCCGCGTACATTGTGCGTTACTTCGCCGTCGTCATCAAGGCCGTCAACCACGCTCCACGAATTTGCGATCGCGCCACGCACTTTTTGCGCGTCGTAACCTGGATCTGGATTATCTGCGTCGGGAATTGGTTTCGATAGGACTCGGCAAATTTCAAAGGTCGCTCGAACACGAAGAACATTGCCACCAGCTTGTTTTCGGAAACTCACGTCGGATGGTTTCGGCCCATTGTTCGCATCGAGAACGTCAACGCGTTTTACTGAAAGATTATTGCTAAAAAACTTTACGAATTCGTTCGTAACGGGATCGCCTGGGCTCACGCCAGGAGTTGGCATAGTGCCGGTTCCAATCAAAACTAGCCTGTAATTCAGATATCCCGTTCGATCTTCTTTCGGTGGAGTCGTAATTGACGGAACCGCTGCTGTTCCAGACGGCTCAATCACTCCGTTGACTGCGTACCAGAAATCTTTCCTTGGTTCGTTCAGCAGTTGCATTATCTCTTCGATACGGGCCGGTGTTGTTTCGTCTCCGTTTTCAATCGAAAAGATGCGAATCGTACTGCGATGTTGGTCCGCAACGGCGAGCGGGGTAGATGTGGTGCCCAGATAAAGAGAAACAAGAGTCGATTCGACTGTGATTCGCGTTCTCATGAACCGTTCGTGCGTCATCGACTCGTCATACTCAAGCACGCAAGAATAATCGATCGTCTCGCAGTCTCGCAAAAGCACCTTGTTGTAATAAACGTGTGTTCCGCTCATGGCATTACCTTTCGTCCTAGAACCATTCCATTCATCCCTCCGACTTGCTTACCATCGGCTGGCAGTCTCGGAGGCTCTTTTACGGGCGGTTTTTTCTTTTCAGCAAATTCTTCGTCTAGTTTTTGAAAAAGTGATTCCAATCCGCTTCTAGCTTCGTTAGATCCGCCAGTAACCGCGTCGATAACTCCATAGAATCCGCGTTCAACTATGCTTTTTATGCTGGTGAAGCTTTGCACATAGGTCGCAATGGTCGCAATGTATGTGGCCATCGCGCGAAGATTGTTATTTGTTCGTTGTCCTGGCGCGTCCCTGAATGCTTTTGCGTCGTTGTAAGCCGATTGAGCGCTCAACAAGCTTGAAGCCGAGGAGTCGAGGTATTCCGCTTTCTTGATGTCACGCATGACAGTTCGCGTATCGCTTTTTGCAAATGCACTACTAAGCTCGCCGGAATACTTCGCTAAATCTCGTTGGCTCTCAATCAATTCGCGTCCAGACTCGGCGGTTTTCAATACCCATTGATGGAGTTTGTTGAAACCAACCACAAGCGAAGTGGTTATTGCCGCAAGTGGCCAGAAACTTGACAAGCCACCACCTGATCCGCTTTCGCCGCCACTTCCGCCAGTGCCGGGCAATATCGGCGGTGAGCCCGATCCGCTTGCGCCGCCACTTCCGGGGATGATTTTTCCATTTATTCCGCCCATTCCCGTTTTCTGCCAAACACCGAACATCTTGGAGGCGGCTTGTCCAATCTTGCTATTTGCGAATCCTTCTATTGTATTGCCAACGGCTTTTCCGCCTTTTCCATACCCCTTAGCGAGTTTCGCTACGTCTCCAGCGTATGGGATCGTTGAAACCAACGAGATGCCAGCGTTCACCAAATGCTGACCAGCGTTTTCTGGATCAAGCATCGCTCGTCCGAGTGAAACGCCAGTGTTGGCCAAGTCTGCGAATGGAGTGGGTTCAGCAATTCCAACGCCATCCAGTCCTAGCTGAATCCAATCGAGCCAGGACATTCCTTTTTTATCATCCCCACTGGTTGTCTTATCGGAGGAATCGGGCGAAACAACGCTTGCGTCGATTGCTCTATTCTCAGCCGTTTGGACTGGGGGGGCTTCAACCGAAGAAAACGCACCAGGCGTATCGACTTGCGGGACACTCGTTCCGGTCGCTTGTTTCTGTTGGATTTGCTCAAGAGCTTCAGCCGAATAAGACTTTGCTTGCTCCTTCGTTTCGGCATATACGGGAGACGACTTTTGCGCTCCATGCTTTTCGGCGATGTTCTTGATTCGCGATTCGTGGAGGCGATGAAGACCTTCGGCCCACTGTTTTGCTTGCTCCATATCAGGCATCGGTTGCCCTAGACGATTCGCGTTCCCGGTGAATAAGCTTCGATCAACTTCGTGAGCATTTGCCGCAAACGACCCCCCAGTCGAAAGACCTTTCGCTAAATCGTCAATGTTCTGGTTGTAGTATTGATGCGAGCCTAATTCTCTCGATTCCGCTCGTGTGTAGCTCGCAGACTTGAAATCTGGAAACCTCAAGCCAAACTTTCCGATCGCGTTTTCTATCCGATCCATACTGGAAATACTGTCGGGATGTTGCTCCTGCGATCGCAACAAATCCGTTATTGGAGTGGATATCGGAGACGGCGAGCCATCGCGAAACGATTCGGGAAGCAATTCGGAAACGTCAGGCAAACTTTGGTCGCTGTCGTTTGCAATCGGTTCGTTGCTTGCGTTTCTATTCGGTGAGAAATCAGGCGAGTCGAACTTCGACCAAGCACTGCCTTTGGAACTTGTCAACGACCACAGTTCCTTTTGATATTCCGCTTTCTTCTTGTCGCCAAAGTGCTCTTTGACTTGCTTAACTTTGGTTGCCAAGTTTCGGAATTGCAACAAGTCGAGTTTTTTCGACGCACGAGCAACCAGGAGGGTGTCATTTGTTTTTCTCTGATCCAGTACCGAACCTGATTGATAGAGCAAGAAAAGTCGATCGATTTCGCTGCTGATGTCGACTTGCTCCCTGGTTGCTTTTTGGGCTTCGTCGACTGTTTGCCGAATATCTTCAATCGTTTTTTCGATTTCCGGATCGCGGTTGTCCATTACTGTTTCCTTTGCAACCTGCGAATCGAGTCAATTTCCATCGATACTTGAGCTAAGTCGTCAGTGTCGGTTGTGTTCTGATGCCAAGCTTTGGGTAGCTTCATTCCGAGTTCTGGCCCGAGCGAAGCGTAAACACCATCTCGAATCGCAGATGCTAGTTTTGCAGAACCTCGACTTCGGAAGATCCAGAGAGCAACGAATCGTTCGTAATTGCTTTTTCGGAGCCGATCGACGTCGCATCCGTAGATTCCACACAGATCAACGAAGGGCTGGTACTTTTTTTTTGCAAATCGACATACGACCAAAACGAGTACAGAAGCGAAGTCATTTCGGAAATCGTCAACCCTGGTTGTTTCGGGCTTGAGTATTCAACGACTCCAAACGCTCTTTTGATTGCATCGCATTGGATACGAATCGAGACGGCATGCCCTTTGCGGGCTAGCTTGGCGTGAATTTCCGGCGAGTATTCCTTCTCTTGGTCCAGCGAGATTATCACGTCAATTGGATCGACGTGCTGAATATTCAGCCCATCGTTGAATCGGAACAGACCTCGATTCGATGGAGATTGAAGAACGGTTCGATTGCGATCGCGGACGATGAGGAGGACAACCAGGAAGGATGCGATTCCAAACGCGATACTGACGACTGAAAGTGTAAAAAGGCTCATTGGTTCGCGTCCTCTAGGTCTTCTGCGTTTGCTGTCAAAGTGTTTGGGATTTTAACACGTCGATCGTGGAGAATTTTCCCGTTCGCATCGGAAACTTTTAATCGGTAAATTCCGCCTCGGGTGAACTGAGCGAATTGAATCAAAGTCAGGACGCAATTGCCTGACGAGTCGGTTACTCCGGATTCGACCGTACGTGCGACTAGGAACCCATCGACTGTATTGTTTGTCCCTTCTAAGGTGCAGTGAACAGCCCCACCAACGACAGCGACACCGTTGAACGTTGCGGACACTAGTACATTGCAGAGACCTG
>JAYTVM010000134.1:0-6855 GCA_043743995.1 Pirellula sp.
AAACCAAATAGCGGGTTAGCTCAGTTGGCAGAGCGTTGCATGCAGATCGGGCGTGAAACATGCAAAAGCCGAACGTTCGAATCGTTCACCCGCTTCTAAGCAGTTCCTACAACCACGGCTGCTGAGTGTGATGAAGCAGGTTTTCATAAACCCAAATTCGCAGGAGGTGAATAGTGCTTTTGCTCAGTAGAAAACGCAACGAAAAGATAAGGATTGGACACGACATCGTCGTAACTGTTGCTTCGATTAACGGCAACAAAGCACGAATCGCAATCGAAGCGCCGGACCATGTTTCGATCCATCGCGAAGAAGTGTACAAGGAAATTCAAAGTCGCGGAGCAACGCACGAACCGCAGAGCCCGACGAAGCCAACCTCCCTGGAAGATAAAACCCAGTTAGGACTAATCGATTTGCTGTCCCAGAACGGCTATCGAATCACTGACGAAATCCGAGTCGTTGTAGCCAAGTGTTCGCAAGACTTTTCTTCCATGATGTTTTTGGTTAAGGGCTAATTCGATGGAATTTCAAATTGTAGATCGCGTTGAATGCCCAGCATGTTACCAGAGAACAATAGTTGAACTCGACTGCATTTGTTGCGGCGGGATTGGATTCGTTGATACCGATCGAATTGAATCAATCGTTTCGGAAACACTTGCGGATCTCGAATCGGGGACTGCTCGCGCATCTAAAAACAAGTGGCTTGCTGTCGGCTTATATCCGATGGAAGACGGTACTTGGTTTCTATTGGATCAAATGCGAAACACAAGGCGGATTAGCAACTACGAAGCAAACCAAATTTTATTTGTCGAGATTGAACCGTACTGGGTTGTCTCGTTGTTGAGTCGCGTTGAAAAGATCGTCTCGAAATTGTTTAGCCAAATCTATTCGATGATTCGCAAACCAGTTCTTTAACCGTCGCTAGAAAGTGACAGCATGATCGTGTTAAAAATCACCAATCTACCCGATTCATTTCAAAACCGAATTGCAGTTTGCGCAAAAACTAACTGTTGGCTATGGAAAGGCAGACTAGCGAAGACGTTTAACCTAAGCAGGACTGCCATTGCGTTTATTACACAGGGAGTCAATTGGCCGCGATCGAATGGCCAAGTCGCAACAAACACAACAAAGGGGCGACGAAACGCATTATCGCCGACACAAGTTGTTGAAGTGAAACGTTTACTTAACGAGGGACAATCGAATCGTGCTATTGCACGCGTTTTCGAATGCTCTTCAGCCATTATCTTTAAGATTTCGCATGATAACTATGCGAAAAGGAGCGTGTGAAATCGTAGTCATAGATATCGAAACAGGTAGCCTCCCGCTAGATCGGCTGAAAGAGATCATGCCGCCGTTTGATCCTTCGACGATTAAACATCCAGGGGAGTTTGATCCTTCCGCCGTTAAATGCGGAAACATCGGAGGGCCGGAATCCGTGAAGGGTAAAGCCAAAATCGAAGAAGCTCGAAAATTGCACGAAGCTTCTGTCGCTGAATTCGAATCGAAGCTTGAAGACGGTTATTCCAACTACTGGAAGAAAATTGAAGAAGATGCCGCACTGAGCGCGATGACCGGCGAAGTGCTTGCGATCGGATACGACGGCAAGAGCGTAATGCTCGACCATGCCGAGATATGCACGGAAGCACAGATGCTTACCCGCTTCTGGGAGATGTTTTCGAACTGCCGCAAGCAAGGCCGGAAGATTGTTGGGTTTTCGATTTCGGAATTCGACATTCCGTATCTGTTCCAACGGTCGATCATTCTCGGGCTTGACGTGCCGAAGGATGTTTTTATCCGCGATCGATATCTGAGCGATACGTTCGTGGACACTCGCACACTCTGGCTTGGTTCGTCGATGCAGAAAAAAGGCAGGCTCGACAATATTTGCAGAGCGTGCGGGATCGGAAGTAAGCCCGATGGTATCAGCGGTGCAGACTTCGCAGGTTTGTATCGCAATCCAGAAACGAGACCGACCGCACTCGATTACCTCGCAAATGATCTTGCGATGGCCAAAGCCTTAGCAATCCGCTTGGGACTTTCTTAGTTCAATTTGATTTGTTCTCAACAAAACCCATTTAACAACCAGAGGAAAAGATGATTTCAAACCCAACACAACAAGAGGACTCGCAGTTTGCGTTTTCTCCAACGATCGGAGAGCTTACAAAAGCCCTTCAAACTTTCCAGCGATCTTGCCCGACCATCCCCAAATCTTCACGAGGGAATTTCGGACGATTCGCGGACCTGCCAACTATCCACGAACACATTAAGCAACCTCTCCTGGATGCCCAACTGAGCGTTATCCAAATGCCGGTAGGTAAACACGGATTAACCACGATGCTTTCACACACAAGCGGAGAATGGATCTGTTCGACGTATCAGATGCAGCCGCTCGAGTCGGTAATCGACAAGACAACCAAAGAAAAAGCCGTAACACCCCAGTCGCTTGGAAGCGTTATCAGCTACCAACGCCGATACGCCATCGGTGCAATCTTGAACCTTAATATCGACGTTGACGATGACGCGGCCTCGAACAGTGCCGCAACGAGCAGCGAACCAGAACAGCCCGCAGCGAAAAAGCTGACAGCCAAGGAGTTGATGGAGCAAGCCAAAGCGAAAGCAAACGGCGAAACGACAACTGCAGCCGCGATTCCAAACAGCCAGGTGGAAGTAATCCCACCGACCGCGAACACCAACACAACGACAATGTTGATGGCCAGCGAAGACGGCAAGCTTTCCGAGCCGATGGACGCGAAGTGTTCTGAGCAACTTTCAGCCGAAATCAAAAAGCAACTTTCCACCTGGGAGCAATCTTCGCCGGGCATTTCCGGAAAGTTCACGACGCAATTGCTTGCGGGCGGATTCAAGAAGATCACTGATCTTACGACCGCTCAGGCTCAAAGCGTTCTTGTTCACGTTTCGACTAGGAACGTAGCAGATTTTTTTCAGCGGTCGCTGGAGAAAGCAAAGGCATAGAAACCCGTCAATGGTTCGATCGGATGCGAAACGAACGGTACTCGCAACCTGTCGAACGACTGTTTGAACTATACGGCTATGAACGTGTTATGCGTACATGGCTTGAGTTGTACGGCTATCCACCCACCTGGGAGCCGACAGTTAGCGAGTGTGTTTCCGTTCAGCGTTTGTTGATTCAAGTTTAGTTTTTTAGTTTCCATTTGAAAGAAAATTCAACCATGTCCACAGTCTTTGAATACGACCAAAGCGAATCGATCGAAACCAACGGAAAGTTTGTCGATAAGCCAGGCAAGTATCACGCGATCGTGACGGCAGTAAATCCGAATCCGATCAAGAGCGACCAGACCCCGATTTTAAACTGTCTTCAAATCGACCTGGAGATTTTAGACGGAACAGACAAATCGCAGATCGAAAAGACCCTCAGTTGCGACATCTATCTCCCAGTAACCAAGGGTGACAAGCCGGATTCCGATAAAGCGCTGAAGTTCAAAAGCGAGAGACTGACTCGGTTTTTCGTGGCGGTCGGTTATCCCCACCTTCCCGGCAAGAAAATGCAAGTCGACCTCGAGGAAATTCCAGGAAGGCAATTAGTAATCGAATTGCAATTCAAGAAGGACAAAGACGGCAAGCTTTCTGAAAAGTGGCTCGAGATCGCGGGAAGCCACGTTTACCACGTCGATGATCCCGCCGTAGTCAAAGTGCCAAAGAGCGAAGCTTTCTTGGCATCAGTTCCCGAGTCGCTTCGCAAGCGTAACAGCGAAATCGAGCCGGGAAAGACGACAGCGACAACGACGACTACAACGACAACGGCTGCCCCAACCGCTCTCGATTCGATCTAGGTGACGACCCACTGTTTGTTGCAGTGGGTTTTGTTCCTCCCCTCGTTACCGCCATGACGAGGGGAGGTTTTTTCTCTTGGGAGTTCGCACGAAACAATGACAACGCAAGAAATCACCGCGAAATTTCTAAAAGAGCGCATGGTCTTCGACAATGGCGATCGCGGTTGCGTAATCATTGGAAACGCCTTGCTGGTCGACGAGCCAAAACCGTTCGTGATTGGGATCAAAGGGCCAGCGTCTCCAGGCGAATTGCGAGAAAACCAGACCTACGTTTTCGCGGGATCGCATACCAGTTATCGAAACAAGCGAACCGGACTCGACGAAAAACAATTCGCATTTACTTCTTTCACGCGCCCTGAGCCATCAACCAGTGAGGGAATCATTTCTTACCTCGTGCAGCACGGCGAGGGATGCGGAGTGGGGCAGCGACGAGCCGAGGCGTTATTCAAAGCGTTCGGCCAGGATGCGGTTAGGATTTGCCGAGAAGATCCAACCAGGGCGATAGATGCAATGATTGCTCAAAATCTTCGTATCACATCGGAGCAAATGGAAAAGCTTTCGTTGGCTCTCGAAAAAGACAAAAAGACCGAGAAAACAAAGATCGACTTAACCGGCTTGCTTAATGGCCGCGGCTTTTATCGGTCGATCGTCGAACGATGCTTAGCCAAGTGGGGAGTCAACGCAGACAAAGTTATCCGACGAGATCCGTACAAACTAATGGTCCTAGCGAATTCGGGAGCCGGTTTCAAACGATGCGATGCGTTTTACCTCGAGCTTGGGCTAAATCCTTCGCGACTGAAACGGCAAGCCCTTTGTGCCTGGTACTCGATCGCCCGCGATTCGTCCGGTAGCACCTGGTTTCCAGACGACTACCCAAAGGCGTTCATTCGAGCAAACATTTCCGGCGCCGAGGTCAAAATCGACCAGGCAATCGAACTTGCGATTCGTTCGAAGTATCTCGCGGACGCACCCGTCAATCAGCATGGAAACATCCTGACGGATTCGGCAAGCTCAACCGAACAATCCGAAAAAGTTTGGTACGCAGAATACAAAAAAGCGTCGAACGAAATCACCATTGCGCAAGAAGTTATCCGTTCGCGATCAGAACGGCTTCTGTGGCCGGATGCCGATTCGATCGCGGGCATTACAAACCACCAGAAATCGGAATTGAGAAAATCGTTTGAAGGGTCGATTGGATTGCTTGGCGGGAGTCCAGGAACTGGCAAGACGTTTTGTGTCGCCTCCCTGGTTGCGAGACTTCGGCACACGGTTGGCCTCGATCACATCGTTATTGGCACCCCAACCGGGAAAGCAGCCGTTCGAGTCAGCGAGAATTTAGCGGATCCACGATTCAATATTCCGCTTCGCGCTAAAACGTGGGCATCGGTTTTGATGAACCCGAAATTGATCGCAGGCAAGAAGATATTGATTGCTGATGAGACGTCAATGAACGACACGGACATGACGGCCGCGATCATGCGAATCCGAGAGGGGCGGCATTTGCTTTTTGTTGGCGACGTAAGCCAGCTTCCTCCGGTCGGACACGGAGCCCCATTTCGCGATTTAATTGCCGCTGGTCTTCCGTATGGCGAACTAACCGAGATCATTCGCAACTCAGGCGGGATAGTCGAGTTCTGCGCAGCGATTCGAGATAAACAATCCTGGTTCGAACACACCGGCGACAATCTGATTTTCGATGAACAAGAAACGCCAAACTTGCAGATTCAATCGATTATCGAATGGATCAAGGTAGTTCGAGAAAACGGGCTAGATCCAATATGGGATTGCCAAGTCGTTTGCGCCGTCAACGGATCGAAGGACAGTGAAAAAGGATCGCAAGTCGGACGAACGAAACTCAACGCCATATTGCAAGAACTGCTCAACAAGAACCCTGGAATCGACCGCGCACCGTTTCGAATCGGCGACAAGATCGTAAACACAAAAAACGGATACTTCCGTTTGGTCGAATCGGACGGCAGTGAAGACGCAGTTTACAACGATCGCGGGGAAGTGTACTGCGCGAACGGCGAGCAAGCTAAAGTTATCAAGATTGATGCAAATTCGTTTGTCGCTGAACTGAGTTCTCCCTATCGGGTAGTCCAAGTCGGCTTTTCCAACAAAGCCAAAGAGGCAAAAGACGACGAGCTTGACAACCAGGAGGAGAAAACATCGACGGGTTGCGACTGGGACTTGGCGTACGCGATCAGCGTCCATAAATCACAAGGAAGCGATTGGCCATGGGTGCTTGTCGTTATCGACGACTGCGCTGGCGCACGAAGAATATGCGATTGCTCCTGGTTGTATACAGCCGCGTCCCGAGGCAAGGAAAAGGTTGTCTTGATCGGTCAGCGAAGTACAGCGGATCGAATGGTTCGCACGAGCAACATCTACAGCCGCAAGACGTTTTTGCAGCAATGGATTCACCACTTTTTAGCGTCTCAACAATTGGCGGAGGTTTAGCCGAAATGAAGATGTTTATAACTCACGAAATGTTATTAGAAAAAAATCCATGCAAGGAAGGATATCAACGATTTTACGAACTTTTTCCGAACGGTTCGGAATATCAAGAAGCACTTAACGGGCTAGTCGCGGACAATCACACCGATTGGGCTTTGTGGCTACTGGAAAAATTCGGCAAAACAAATGATGTCATTGAACTTGAGAACTTCGGTGGAAAAGCGATCGTAGTCGCCGGACATCTGCGCGTCGCTGGTTTTATCAAAGCAGCGTTTTCGATTGCTGCTGGCGGTGGCATCGAAGCTGGCGGTGGCTGGCGGTGGCATCGAAGCTGGCTTTTCAATCAGTGGCAAATGGGTATCTGCTGGCCTGCGAATCTTTGCTGGGATCTGTGGATGGCGATTGCCTTCTATCGAGGAACAGCAGATTGTTTGCGAAGAAGTTAAGTCTGGCGCAGTTGCATTTGGCCAGTTGGTTTTGCAATCTGTTCAACAGCAAACCAAAGATTGCGAATGCGAATACGGATTCACAGAGGTTTACAAATGATGCCAAAACAACGTGCCGAAGATTGCCGATCCATCGCCAAGCG
>JAYTVM010000135.1:0-26456 GCA_043743995.1 Pirellula sp.
TCGAGACCCACTAAGTTTTGTGTTTCAGTGAAATGCTGCTACAACCCTTTGCGATAGCAAAACCGACTGTCTCACAAGCTGGTCCGGTTGCACCCGTTGGGAACTTTGATGACATGAGTTCCAAACGCCAAGACGCAGTACTCCGCCAATCCACCACTGAGTACAAAACCCGAGTCAAATCCCATGTGGCCGTACTTGCACGCATTCTCACACTTTTGCTCTAATTCGCGCTGGCAATAAAAGCAGGCGCTACAATTGGCTACGATCGCCCAGGTGACACGATCGCCAAGCTTGAGCGGTTCGCCTTGCATATCCGATTGCGGAAATTCATTTCCCATTTCAACGATGGAACCAACTATCTCATGACCCAAGATCGTCGGGGTTGGAACCTGCCGGCGACCATGAAGCGAATGGAGGTCGCTGCCACAGAGCGTACAGCTATCGACACGAACCAATGCTTGATCCGGTTGAAGCGGCGGAATATCGAGTTCCGTTAAAGTTAGCTGACTGGATTGTCCCGAGTAGACCAACGCCTTGGAACGAGCTGGTCGCATCATTTTCTAGGCTCAGTCATCACGCGATGGCAGAAATGTGTACGGTAGTGGATTCCTGACCATCCAATCGATAGCAACGAGATCGTTCCAGCCACGAAGCAGGCTACGATAAAGAACTGCAAGATATTCCCCTCGAATTTGACGAACTTGCGGACGAGCAAAACGATAACGTATCCAAAGTATCCGCTCGAATCCACTAACGCCATTAGGTATCCCAAATTCCCTTTTTCGCGAGTGAGTGCGATGAAGCGTTCCAAGACAGTGGTGTGAATGGCAACGTACGGCATGTACAGTCCTAAGCCGACCAACACCATAAACGTCATTGGATCGAGCGATTTTTGCGTTTGCAGGTAACAGGCAGAGAGCAGCAGGAGAATGCCTATGGCACAAATGGACAAGGAACTAATGTAGGCTCTCCCGTTGTGACGAAACATGACGCAACCACCGTTGATGACCAAAACCAAGAGACCGACCCAAATCTCAGATTGGGTAAAGCGCTTTGCAAAATCAGTTGGATCGACTCCGAGATCCGTCCAAAGCTCTCTAGCGAAATCGCCTCGGATACTTCGGATGATGTTTGCTAATAGGTACACGATGATGACGGGAGAAAGCCCCCAAGCGTACTTGATCAAATAATGCCAACGGTCCGCTCGCCGCATGACAGTCCGGACTTGGCGATGCGACTCGTCGGCCTGCGAAGGTCGTGGAATCTGAGTTAACATCCAGACAAAAAAGAGCAACGGGATGACAAAGACGGTGCCGGCGATCGCGGGCATCCACGCTTCGCCGAAAGGCGCAATGAGCGTTTGTCCGACCGACTTCATCACGCCATCTGCCAAGATGAAGCTGGTGCACAGTCCAGCGGCCAACAGCTCGGTCGTTTGTCGTCCTTCCAAGAATCCAAGTACGAGTCCAAAAACCATTCCGAGCGGCAGACCATTGAGGAAAATAAACAAAATGTTCCATGGACGACCAGACGCTCCGAAGCCGATGAGAGCCAGTTCCGAGAACCCGATCAAGCCAAGGATTGCCACCGCTCGCCGATCTGGTGGTAGCTCCGAAACGAACTTGATTCCCATGAACTTGCTGATGGTGTACCCCATCACTTGAGCGATGACAAAGATGCTCTTTTCGTCTAGCTGCCAGCTTCCGGAAAAAGCGTATTGGTGTTCGTACCCACCCGCTTTGAATGGAACTCGAAATCCGTACATGCAAAAGTAAGTGCCGAAAGCTGCCGTGATCGACCACAGTGTCCAGGCAGATACCGGCCAATTCCATTTGGTCTGCGTCACACTCAACGCAACATCCTTCGTTTCAAGATGCGTCTTCAAGATGAGGATTTCAGATGAGGATTTGATGAATCGAATTGCGTAACGCGTTTGGAAGTATATGCTATTCCTTTTCCAGCGAACCATTAATATTTGGTTCAGAAATTACATGCTTTGCTTCGCGAACAAGAGGTGATCCGATGAATTCCGGCACTAACACGCTCGATCCAGTCGCTCATGTTTTGGAGTGTTTTCGATTGCGAGGTCATTCTGGTTATGGCAAAGAAGTCGTTTCTCAACTGGAACACGCACTTCAAACGGCTTGTGCGGCGGAACAGTCAAACGCTTCGCCCCAACTCATCGCGGCATGTCTTTTGCATGATGTTGGCCATCTTCTTCATGATTTACCGGATGACGCCCCAGAAAAAGACATCGACGACGAACATGAGCAGCTTGGAGCAGCTTGGCTCGTCGAGTATTTTGGTTCAGAGGTCGTGGAGCCTATTCGCCTGCATGTGGCTGCAAAGCGGTATCTGTGCGCGGTTGACAGCGAGTACTTTTCGAAGCTGAGTCCGCCCTCGATTCAAAGCTTGGAATTGCAAGGTGGTCCGATGTCGAAAACCCAAGCAGCCCATTTTGAACTCCATCCGCATTTCGCGGCTGCGATCCAGCTTCGTCGTTTTGACGATCAAGCAAAAATCCCGAACCTTCCAACCCCGCCACTTGAGCATTTCGCGGAGCACTTGACTCAATCCTTGTTGATTCGGCCGATTAACTAATGCCAGCATCGACTATCATTATCGGTGGCGGAATTGTTGGCCTTTCGCAAGCTTGGCTTGCGGCCGAGGCAAACCATCGCGTCACTGTGTTCGAACGGAGCGGAATCGCGTGTGGCGCGTCGGTTCGCAACTTTGGCATGGTTTGGCCGATCGGTCAACCCGCAGGCCGTTCGTACGAGACAGCGTTGCGAAGCCGCGACCGTTGGCTTCGGTTGGCGGACAAAGCGGGACTATGGGTAAACCAATGTGGGTCGATTCATTTAGCGCATCGACCGGATGAATGGGCCGTGCTTCAAGAATTTCATTCTCAATCTGCTAGCAACGGAGTGCAATGCGAATTGTTAAACAAAGCTCAGGTGCTTGCTCAAACCCCGGCTGCCAATCCAGTGAATCTATTGGGAGGGCTATTTAGTCCAACGGAAGCATGCATCAATCCACGTAAAGCGAGCGATCTGTTGTCGAAGTGGCTCGCGGAAGAACATGAGGTTCAGTTTGAATGGAACACGAACATTACTCGAGTTGAATCTGGGCAAGTTACAACGGCATCGGGCGACGTGCATCCTTGCGATCAAGTCATCATCTGCTCCGGTGCCGATTTCGAAACGCTTTTCCCTGTCGAGTTCTCTAACTCCGGCCTCAAGAAATGCAAATTGCAAATGCTTCGAACTGAAAGTCAGGTAACGGGATGGCGCATCGGTCCGCATCTCGCTAGTGGACTTACGTTACGACATTACGCCAATTTTGCAGATTGCCCAAGCCTACCGAAACTAAAGGAACGGATCGCCGCAGAGAATCCTGACCTGGATCGGTTTGGAGTCCATGTGATGGCGTCGCAGAACGAATTGGGGCAAGTGATACTGGGCGATTCCCATGAGTATGGCAACGAGATCACGCCCTTTGATCGCCAAGAGATTGACGAGTTGATTCTTGGAGAGTTGCGTAAGATACTGTGGTTACCAGATTGGACCATCGCCGAGCGTTGGCATGGAATCTATGCCAAGAACCCAAATGATTCGCATTGGGTAATCGAGCCATTGCCGAATGTTCGAATCGTCAATGGCCTTGGCGGTGCCGGGATGACGATGTCCTTTGGTGTAGCCGAAAACCTGTGGCGGTCCACTTAGCAATACTTTAGCCATCGATCGGTCTCAATGTGATGCATATTCAAGCGGTATTATTTGATTGGGCGGGAACGACCGTCGACTACGGCAGTCGCGCGCCCGTGCAAGTATTTCGCGAAATATTTCATCGAATCGGAATTGAAATTACCGAGGACGAGGCTCGTGGCCCAATGGGCAAAGCAAAACGAGAGCACATTGCAAGTGTTCTGGCGGTTCCTCGCGTAACCTCCCTGTGGCGGGGCAGATTCGGATGTGAGCCGACTGTTACAGATGTGGATCGGTTGTACGCAGACTTTTTGCCCTTGCAACTTTCGGTTCTATCGCAAGGGTCAGACGTCATTCCGGGCATTCCTGGAATGATTGCCGAATTGCGAAAGCGAGGATTGAAAATCGGTTCATCGTCGGGGTATACCCGAGCGTTGATGGAGGTTGTCATTCCGATAGCTCGAGAGCAAGGCTACTCGCCGGACGTCGTCTTGTGCTCAGACGAAGTTCCTGCCGGACGCCCAATGCCCTGGCTGAACTTTCGTGCCTGCGAAGCCTTAGGGGTTTATCCACCAGCCAGTGTACTCGTTGTCGACGATACGCCGATAGGAATCCAAGCTGGTCGAAATGCCGGCATGTGGGTAGCGGGAGTGACGATGACTGGAAACGGGCTCGGACTCAGTCAAGAAGCCGCCGAAGGGCTCTCGGAATCGGAACTGAGCACACGTCTTAAACATTTGGACGAACAGTACCGTGCAGCAGGCGCACACTTCGTGCTTCGCACGGCAGCTGATCTGGTCCTCATTGTGGACGCAATCAACGAACGGATCGTCGCATCCCTTTGTGAGGCGCGCGACGACACGGGTTTTTAATCGACTTCGAATGCAAGGTCGGCACCCTTATTGGAAATCGTCGTCTTCAACAGAGGCATACTTGGGTTTCCATACTTGCCTTTCAGTTGGTCCACACCGACGGCTCCGCCTTCACCAGTCATAGACAATTTACCTGACTTTGCATCTTGGCCAGGCCAAACCACGGTAATCGCGTACTCCCCCGGCAGCGCACCGTCGTTTTCCGCAAAGGTTGTTAGCACAAAATGACCATTGCTGTCCGTCTTTCCAACGGGCTTGGGGTCGTTGAGCCGACCTTGATCAAGCGGATGGAATACAACCAAAGCATTATCGCAAGGACGACCGCTCTTTGTCTTGACGGTACCCTTGGTCGATATCGGAGCTGGTCCCGAAGGAGAACATCCGAAAGCGACTGAAAGCAGTAACGTAAAGGGCAGGATACAGAATCTCATAATCGCAGGAACTTTCTTGTCGGATTTAGGCCGATCCAAAATTTTACTGATCCGAGTTGGGTGAAACTTCTGCAGCTGTCTTGCCTGCACCGCTGGCCGTGATCAAAGCTGCATACGTTTGAGGGGAGATACTCGCGCTCAAAAAGCGAACGCTGCCATCCGTCATTCCATGGGTCGCCCCGCCCGGGTGAAATGAATAGGTTTCGTTGTCATTGTGGCAATTGATGACGCAATTGCCAGGCGATGTGGTCGAGCCTGAGATCGCACCATCGAGACCATAGTCGTTTTCATGGTGTCCCCAACCACCATCTTTCAAGTATTTGGAAGAGTTCTTCTTGTTGCCGATGTAAAAATCTGGGCGTCCTGCGTCCTCGCACATAAGGATCGTATTGCTCGTACCATCGGTTACGAAGGCCATGGTATTCGCTCTTCGTGGTGGAAACGCTAGTACGGGAACAGCACCAGTGCCTTTCACCTCTGGCCCGAGCGAGCTGAAAAGATCGTTTTGTGTTGTTCCTGAAGCATACCCGAAAAAAGTAATCGACCCAGGGTTGATGGAGCTGCAGGTTGCATAATCCGTTGCAGCAAAGTCTTGGAATGGGAAAGGTGCACCGAACGAATAGGTACCGCTGATTCTGCGTTCCGCTCCGCCAGGTGATGAAGGGCACAGGAACGCTGGCACAATGTTCTTTAGAGCCGCTTGATTATTGGGCGTTCCAGGGATGATGCTGGGTGATGAAAACCAAGGGAACTTCTGGTCGTAAGCCGCATAGACTTGATTTTGCTCGATGTACGGCAGCAGGTAGATACTCCAGCAATGTACGATAGCTGGGTACGGTGCCCCTGGTTGCCCCGTGCTGCCGGGTGGCAAACCGATGTCCACAAACAGGCTTGGAGGCAAGCGTTTGTAGGTGCTTTCGTGATTGAGCGACGCCAACCCAATCTGTTTCATATTGTTGGAACAAGACATCCTTCGAGCTGCCTCTCTGGCAGCTTGAACCGCTGGTAGAAGCAAACCGACAAGAATCCCAATGATGGCGATCACCACTAGGAGTTCTACTAGCGTAAAGGCGGTTTTTGACGAATGCCGCAGTCGATGGACTTTCATTAATGGATTCCAAAATCTTGAAAAGAGTAGCAGAGTAATTGAAAAAACTGTTCGCCGCTTTATGAATCAATTTATTCCATGGGATCATTTAGAATGAATGAAGATTGCGAGAGGATCGAGTCAAGTTGGCCGAAGGCCAACTTGCCATTATGCTGGTGGGATGTCCAACTGACGGATGTTCACGGTAGTATTGTTTCTGAAATTTTTGCTTGAAGACGTTCTGTTTATTTCATTTCACCAGGGGTTTTCATCATCCTTTTATCTTCATCTACCGTTCGAATCTGCTGTGCCTTTGTGGCCAGCCTGTCCGCGGCCTTTGGCTTGGCGCAGGATTATGGTGCATCCTTCGATCCGTCGACGAATGTGCAGTTTCCGAAAAGTGATTGGGTCGTCAATGTTCGCGAAGCTCCGTATCGAGCCCAAGGGGACGGCGTGACGGACGATTCCCTCGCGATTCAACAAGCCATCGACGATGTGATGGGGGAGCATCGCGTTTTGTATTTTTCCGAAGGTACCTATCTGATTTCCAAGACGCTCAATTGGTCGAATCGAAATTCCAATGGCAAGCCGGCATGGGGCCACAATTGGATTGCGGGTCAAGGTGCAACAAAAACGACTCTGCGTTTGAAGGACGGTGTCTTTGGCGACCCGTCGAAGCCGCAATCGATGATGTGGTGCGGAGGATTCGGATCGGCCGATTGGTTTCACAACTACGTCGAAGACCTCACGTTTGATGTCGGCGAGAATAATCCCGGTGCAATCGCTTTGCAATTTTATTCGAATAACTACGGGGCGGTTCGAAACGTGCGGTTGATCGATCGCTCGACGAAGTCCGCGATTGGACTCCATCTCGGGCATCGCGATATGAACGGTCCCTTGCTCATCAAGAATTGCGCTATCTTTGGATTTCGAGTAGGGATTCAGTCGGCACTTGCGGTCAATAGTCAGACTTTGGAGAACATTACCCTTCGCGAGCAAAGCGAAGTGGGCTTTTCGAATGAAGGGCAGACCATTTCGATTCGCGGACTACTCAGTACGAATCGAGTGCCAGCGATCAAGACGTACGGAACGATGGCCACGATCGAATCCAAGCTAGAAGGGCTGCAGGGCGCTGAGAATGCCCCTGCCGTGATCAACTACAACGGTGGTCGTATCTACGTCCGCGACTGCCAAACGTCAGGGTACCGTCGCGCGTTGGCAAGTCTTGCGACTCCAGACGCGGGTGCGGCGTATCGCATGACCGACACCGAACAGCCGGCAATTCGGGGGCCTGACGTTCGCGAATTTTCATCTACCGATCCAACGAATCCCTCGTCTGGTTCGAACGAATCGTTGCGATTGCCCATTCGCCCGACACCAACATTGAACTGGGAGTCTCCGGCGAAATGGGCCAATGCTGTTGATTTCGGAGCGGACCCGACTGGAATACGTGACTCCTCCGAGGCAATACAGCGAGCGATCGACTCAGGCGCATCCACTGTATTCGTGCCAGGATTTATGGTGGTCCAACATACCGTCTTGGTGCGAGGCAATGTACAACGCATTATTGGCACAGGTGGCTGGGTGGACTATACATCCCAATGCAAGCCGGATTTCCGAATTGTGGACGGCACCTCAGCTATTGTTCAAATTGAACACCTGTCCTCGATTAATGGCGGGATTGAGATCGACACGCAACGAACGGTTGTCTTGAAGAGCCTCGGTGTACACCTAGTCCGATTCACGGATCGATGCAAGGGTATGGAAGTCTTTTTTGAAGATGTTACGACCGGCGATTTGCAGCTTCACGGCCATAAGATGTGGGCTCGTCAATTAAACATTGAAAACGAAGGGACGCACCTTACCAATGATGCCAGCAATGCCTGGATTTTGGGTTACAAGACGGAGCGAGGGGGAACCTTGTTGCAAACGCAAAACGGTGGCCGAAGCGAGATTCTCGGCGGATTTTCGTACACGACGACAGCGGGCAAGCTGGCGCCGATGTTTGTGACACGCGATGCGGATGTCTTTGCATACTTTGGAGAAATTTGCTATTCGGGTGTTCCGTATGTTGACCTGATCGACGACATTCAACGCGGAGCGAAAAAACGGCTTGTGCGAGGCGAAGGGGACACGCTTCCCTACGTCTCGCGGCGGTGACGCAATCTACTGCCCTCGGCCAATGGACCGAAACGCAATCGCTCTTCGAACGGCTGGAGGTGTCGGTGCATCGGTTCCCATAATGGAGTGCCAAAGGATTTCGTTCAATTCAAAATCATCGATTCGATCATACTCCGTGAAGTCCATCAGCATCGATCGATCGGCGCCATAAGCGAGGGCATCATTCTTTGCTTCCAGATTGATTTGCGCCGCTTCTAGAGTGTACGGCGTCAAGTCGGCAACACTGGTAAAACTGTTGAACATGGGTCGGGCCGCTGCATCGTATTGGGACAACGGTTCAAGGCCTAGAATGAGCTCCATCGTTCGAATCATGCTGACCGTGCTGTACTGTGTGCTATCAACATACGACCTTTTGGTATAGGGGCTGATGACCAAGCTGACCGTGCGATGAGCGTCGATGTGGTCGGGACCATTCTGTGCATCATCCTCGATCACAAAAATTGCAGTTTCCGCCCACAAAGGACCATGGCTGACTGCATCTACAAGCTTCCCTAACGCGATATCGTTGCTGCCAACACAAGCTTGCGGAGTGAACGAACCTATTCGCGTACCATCGGTATGATCTTCACCAAGACTCATCATGATGAATTTTGGCATGGTCTTGTTCTCGACAAACTGCTTGTACTCGGCCAGCATAACTTCGATCAAGTCCATGTCCCGTTCTCGCCCCTTACCGATGCCAAAATTAGGGCACATGTGACCGATAAGCCCGGGAACTTTGCCTTCCATCTTGGTATGGCCCGTATCGTCTGAGACTCGGCTGCCGTATTCCTTGTAGTTGCGATAGCTGACCCCTGCTCGCATGCAAGCATCCCAAAGATAACCGGATGGCGCGTTGGACAGGTCACCGACGTCATCATCGTCGACCCCTAGTCGCTGCGAATAAGTTAGATGCCAGTCACGCGAGATGTAGTCGGTGTTGTAAGCCATCGTGCTCCAAGGGTGACCGTCCCGGCTCACTTGACCGTTGCAATACATGTTGTCCAACAGCACAAATTGCTCGGCAAGTTTATGATGGTTCGGAGTGACATTGCGAGGAAACATGCACAAGCTCGGGTCCCCTTCTCCTATCGGCTTGTCGCCAGTGGCCAAGTCGCCGAAAACCTGATCGTAGGTTCGATTCTCCTTGATCACATAAATGACGTATTTGATTGGACTGGGAGCACCTACCTTAGTAGGAATCGCGGTTGGAACTGTGCTCGGAACAGAAGTCAAAAGATCGTCAGAGTAGGGACAATTGCGATAAACTTGTTGCGTATACTCTTTTAGGGCCGCATCATCTGGAACTGGGATGATGGATAACGCACCACTCATGGTCGTACCAATGTATGGGAATGGCTGTATCTTTCGAACGGCCTGTTCGGTTTCAGTCAGTTTCGATTCAGGGACTTCAACTTTCGGAATCGGGTTGGCTTTCGATTGATTTCCTTTGCCAACTCCCACCAAAAGATTTTTGCCGTCCGGAGTGACAGCGACGGCGGTCGGGTACCAGCCGGTTGGGATAAACCCTTTGACCGAGCTTCGATTTGGTTGTTTGACTTCGATCACGGCGATGCAGTTGTTGTCGGCGTTGGCAACGAATAGGGTTTCTCCATTGGGGGAGATCGCCAACGCGTCGGGAGTGCTGCCCTCGGGAGATCGCGGAAAAAGTCCGGTAAAAATCGTTTCGGTAACGGTACCTCGTTTCGTGTCAACCACCCAAACGCCGTTGGACGATGCGCATGCGACAAATAGACGATCATCGGTCGGATGGAAAGCAAGTTGATTGGGATGCTCGCCGACCGGGATTCTTGCAACAACGCGAAGCGAAGCAGGATCGACAACCGAGATGCGTCGTTCGGACCAATCGGAAACATAAAGTAAGCCATTCTTAGGACTTATCTGCACATCATATGGACGTCCACCTAACTCAACTTCCTTTGCCTCGTCAGCTCCAAACGGAATCACTGCTAGCTTACCTGAGTTGATCTTAAGCGAATAGACACACTGACGCTTTTCATTGAGGCAAAGCCCACTCCGAAAAGACTTGTCCTTTACGAGCTGTGCTCTCAAAGCCGAAAGCTCTTCACGCTTCATCGAACGAACGTTTGGCTCAGGTTCACTGGTGCGAGTTAGCTTGGAGTCGGAAAGGTCGAACGTGTGCAAGCGTCCGGCCCCACCGCCCGACCAGAGTACTTTCTTTTCGTCAGCAGTAAGCGCCAGTCCAAACCAACTTTGGTATACCGATTCCTTGGATACAAACGACCCTGAATCGAGGTCCACCAGTGCAATGTTATGTTCATTAAAACCGCTCGTAGCGATGACCGCGTGCTTCGAATCTTTGAGTGGCAGGATATTGAGAAGCAAGTCGGTTGTTTCGATTTGTCGACCGGCAGGGGTGATATGCCAACCGTTTGGCAGCAAAAAACCTTTCTCCGTCGGCCCTGGAAAGCGAGTCTCTGATGCGTGCGCAAGTTGGCTCGCCGACTTTTCTTGAGCCTGAGCCATGCCGCTGTTCAGAGCTCCAAAAAGAAGAAGCGAGCAGCAACCGCCCGTCTTTATAAAAGATTTCGTGATTTTCATTGGATTGGTCATCGACTATCTCCTTTCGAATAAATTGGCTAAGTGAATGATTTCTGCGTTGTGGTCCAAGCCGCAGATTCTACGACTTCGGTGTCGGAACTGTGCCTAGTTCTTGTTTAGTTTCCATGAATTTTTATGAGCCATCTGTCTCTTTCCCTGGGAATCCGCGAGCGATTGATTTGTTGATGCGTCCATGTCTCGCAATCGCAACGGTCATTCGTTTGAATTCCGTTTAGGATTTATGCATAGCGCCGGGCAAAGGCTTGGTCATGGTAATACCTCCTTTCAATTCGGAACCCCAAACAATTGCCTCCTGAGAACCCAAAGCTGTTTGTAGTAGACACCAACGTTATCTTGCATGATGCCGAATGCATTCGGCGGTTTGAGGAAAACGACATAGCAATACCGATCGCAGTCCTTGAGGAGCTGGACAAATTTAAAAAAGGGAATGAGGACATCCATTTTCAAGCGAGAGCGTTTTTGAGGATTCTCGACGAACTGACGGGAGATATTCTTTCGCCGAGTGGTGCAAGGCTTGGCCCTGGCCTGGGTTCGATTCGGATCGTGCTTGGGAATGGACCGGATGCGCGACTTGGCATTGCATTTCTTGAAGACAACCAGGATCATCGCATACTTGGGGTTGCTTTGTTGCTTCAAAAGCAAGAACAAATGCGTCCCGTCGTCTTGGTCTCGAAAGATACAAACCTGCGTCTCAAGGCAAAATCATTTGGCTTAACAGCACAAGACTACAACAATGACAAGGTGGAGAGTTTCGACAAACTCTATACCGGCAAACGAATGATTAACAACTTACCAGATGAGCTCTTCTCCCATTTCTCTGAAAATGGCGGCCACGTACCGGCAAGCCTTTTGTCGGACATTCCGAATCCGGTTGCGAACGAGAACTTCATTCTGCGCAACAACAACAGGTCCGTGTTGGCCACATACCACAGCAAAGAGAGAATGTTTAAACGAATCGACTGCGTTTCCGCTGCTGGCATTCATCCGCGAAACGCCGAGCAATCTTTTGCCTTGCGAGCTCTCTTAGATGACCAGTTGAAGTTGGTAACATTAACGGGCAAGGCAGGCTCTGGCAAAACACTGCTCGCTTTGGCTGCAGCGATTGAGAGTCGTTCGAGGTACAACCAAACATTGCTCGCCAGACCCGCCGTCCCGTTGAGCAATCGCGATCTTGGGTTTCTTCCCGGCGACATTGACGCAAAACTCAATCCCTTCATGCAACCTTTGTATGACAACTTGGCCGTACTGAATCCAGCAAATGGAAATGGAAGTACCAATGAACGGAGTCGAGACTTCCTGCAATCGAGCCAGGTTGAAGTCACTCCCTTGGCGTACATCCGAGGGCGCAGCTTGCACCGCGTATTCTTTATCGTCGATGAAGCCCAGAACCTTACACCGCACGAAATTAAGACGATTATCACGCGGGCTGGGGAAGGGACGAAAATCGTGTTCACCGGGGACATTCAACAAATTGATCATCCCTACCTGGACTCCCTATCCAATGGATTGAGCTACCTTATTCATCGCATGGTAGGGCAACCGCTTTACGGACACGTGTCTCTGGAAAAGGGAGAGCGCTCCGAACTTGCTGAGCTTGCCAGCAATTTGCTATGAAGCGGCTGGCAACACCGCAAGCTTGTTCCGGGGATAGATTCCGCTTTCTCGTTTCAAGTCCTTCAGTCGCTAACGACCTCTCCACCGTCCCTAGTACCCAGCGCACGCCAAGTTGCCAACTCGATCGAACTGCTACGCTATACGTTGAGCCGTCCATAAATAGCACTTGAACGAGCCCCACATGGTGACTGCGACTGGTAACGACGACATAGGTTGGAATGGTGGTTGAGAGGCCCTCTCGCATGCTGTTGAAGTCGATGTCGTAGGTCTTGTCCCGAACCACATACGGGCATTTGGTATTGGGGGGCAATGTTGTAGTGTAGCCGGTTTGGTGAACGCATGCGTCCACCCATTCGGTGTGTCCCGAGTCGGCTTTGAACTCCCCACCAAAGGACGCAAGCTGGCTCGGTGACGTGGGGATCGCAGCCACACCAGATGGGTTGCCACCATCACGCAGATAAGGTACGAACGCCTTGACTTCCGATACTCCTACGGTATCGCTCAATCCATCTGCAATTTCGGAGAAGCGTGTAGCCTTGTTGACTTGCAACACTCCCGTACTTTTTCCAACAGAAGGTTGGTAAATATGCCAGAGGCCCGCGTTTCCAGCGTAATTCAATGGGTAATGGACAAAGGTTGGGCCGTCCGGGCGCTCGCGATGATTTGGCCCGCTTGGACAAATTAGGTAAGGAACCCTCACCTTGGCAACCTACGGTTGTTGGCTGATCGGAAGCGTGAAGTCGATAAGGCTGTGCAAATTCCACTGCTCGCAGTAGGGGAGCAAGCGTGCGTGGATACTCCAATAGACCGAGCTGCCCGCCGTATTGTAATCGCCCAGCGGTGGTAATCGCTTTGAAGCAGATTCGCGATTGTGCAGAGCTAGACCGATCTGCCGCAGATTGCTGGAGCATTGCATTCGACGCGTAGCTTCGCGCGCGGACTGCACTGCAGGCAGCAACAGACCGACAAGTATTCCAACAATGGTGATGACGACCAGCAGTTCAACCAATGTAAATGCGCATCGGTTTTGGCTCGCTACTCTGTAGCTTGATCTGACTTGACGATGCATTGTTACTCTACTCAATGTAGCAGTGTTCTTTAGGGGCGAACGACGTCTTAATCGAACTCCAAGGACCACTACAAGCGTGAAGCCGGTACTGGCCAATTGCCGCGATCGATAGACTTTCATTCCGAGATTCGAAAACCTTGAAAGGGAAGTAGCAAATTTGAAGAACGTTGATTGCACTAACTCGCAGGATTATTCCCTAGAATCATTTAGAACGCATGAAGAATGCAAGATGATCAGATCAAGCTTGGTTAGCGCATATGTCGGTCGAATGCAGAGTCCGGGAAGCAGAGCTTCCAGAGTGTGCGTTCCCGAGCCGGAGCTCGGGAACGAGTGAACTCTTTACACTTTCGACCTGTGATCGTCGCTCTTTTCAAACCAAGATAACTAATTGTCGATAGCGGCAACTTCACCCATGCTTGCGCTGATCGCTGCAGCAAGCAGTGGAATAGAAGTCTGGGCTGAAACGAAGCGAACACTTCCATCGCAATACACGGCCATCGCACCACCAGTATGGAACGCATAGAGTTCGTTGTTGTTGTTGCAGTTCATAGCGCAAGGGCCAAGCGATGTCACGCCATCGGTGGTGAAACCATCGACCCAAAACTCAGAATCCGGATCAGCCCAGCCGGCTCCGCTTGCCCGGAGGGTAGAGACCTTTGCACTGCGACGATATTGAAATGGGCGACCAGCATCCTCCACCCAAGAAAAGGTATTCGAGCTTCCATCGGTAAGCGAGCTGAATCTCATTTTCGTGCGTCGATTGTAGAAGGGTGGACTCATACCGGTCGTGAACGAAGAGATAGTGCTCATAGGCAGAATGGACCCTATGTACTGCGTCGCATCGGTGCTCGGGTTGGATGGATCGTAGCCTGGAATCGCTGGCATCAGGCTGTACGGTGGCAACCCTATCTTTCCGTTCATTCCGTTGGCGATGGAGTAGTCGGATGCAGCGGCAAGCCAACGGTTAGCAGCGGTGCTGCCGGGTACGTTGCCAGTATCAAGCCGATCACTTTCGGGCGCTGAAGGGCAGATGAAAGAAGGGATTTGCTTTGCAATTGCAATTGCATTCGCTGTGCTCGACCAGGACCGCGTCAAGTCGTACAGGTTGTAAATCGCAGTCTGCTCCATATAGGGCAGTAGAAAAATGCCAGGTCCATGCTGAATCGTGCCGGTAGTCGGTGCCGGTACCCCAAACTCAGTGACGGGAAAACCGGGCGCGGAATCAACGCGAGCCGGAGGAAAAAACCGATAAGCGCTTTCGAAATTTTGGATCGCCAAGCCGATCTGCTTCATGTTGTTTTGACATTGCATCCGCCTTGCTGCCTCGCGAGCCGCTTGAACAGCGGGAAGCAACAGACCGACTAAAATCCCGATGATAGCTATGACCACCAGAAGTTCCACAAGCGTAAATCCACGACGATGTACCATTTTCATTTACCTCCACAATTTAAAAGACAATAAAAAGACTAGCTCAGGGCGTAACCCCTCACTTTCTTGTCAACTCAAAAGTTGGAATCACGGTCGCTTTTGCCTCGACTTTTGCAGTGAGTCCAGATGTCTTTGGGTCAGCGAACTTGGGTGGTAGATTCACACGCGTCTTTTCGCGTTTAACTTGGTCTCCGCCGTCGTCGCTATTCGCTTGGTAAAGCGCAATACCAACGCTATACTCTGCTGCTGGGGCACCGTCGTTCGAAGAATACGTAAATAGTCTGAATTTGCCGTCTTTATCTGTCACCCCTTGAGGCAACTCCTCCCACTTGAATTTGGTCTTGTCTACCGCATGGAACACGATGACTGCACCCGCCAAAGGCTTACCATCGAGCTTTACTTCTCCGCTTGTCGGATACGTCTTTTGTTGAATGCTGCTTTCGCAGCCAGAGAGACAAACTAGTCCCGAGCAGCTAGTCAGTACCACTAGCAGGAAATATTTGTAGCAAGGCATCTTTTTTTCTTACCCCCATGGTTTCAACGATCACAGCGTGATACTCAGTCCTGCACGGGAACGCTGACGCGAATGATTACAATGCAGTATCAAAGTTTTGTCAAAGGACAAACTTCTTGGAATTTTGCGTTTGAATGCGATGGCATGAAAGCAATTGCATCTTCCATTCAACGTACTCCAAAGTCTTTCTTCTAGATCAAGTCGTCAACGGCAGACGGAAGCCCGTAGTACGCTTCAATGAATAGGCTATATGGAAAAGAATGGACCATTGTCGGCCAGCAATCCGTGTGCGTTCCACCGTCGGACCTAATGCCGGGAACAAGACGATGAGCGATTGTGAATTTTTCATGAAGCTGTGGGCTGAAGGGAGTGACCGCTAGTCGCGGTGTGACATGGACTACGTAGAGATTCACATCTCGCTAACGCATTCTTCATGGTTCCAACATAGCGAATCGTTACGATGCTGGAAAAGCTATCAAACAAGCACGCTTATTTAAGGTGAAGACCATGATTGCGATTAGAAATCGAAACACAGCAAGGATCGAAACACATGCCTCTACGGCTGATGAGTTGTTCGAACTGCTCCGTGCCGGTAATCGGCATTGGGACCGTTGCGTTTCTAGCATCTTTTTTCAGGCTCGGCATTTGGCCGCCAGTGCCGTTTCTGAAAACGCGGAAACGTCGATTGTCGTTTCGGCACTGCTGTTTCGCCCATGTCAAATTCTCGCCTGTGGATCTCTTCAAGCGGGTGATTGGACAAGTGACTCTCTGCATGAGACCGGCACCTATGATTGGTTAGTGAAAAAC
This sequence comes from Pirellula sp., assembly GCA_043743995.1. Classification (GTDB taxonomy): domain Bacteria; phylum Planctomycetota; class Planctomycetia; order Pirellulales; family Pirellulaceae; genus JBKCUI01. The sequence continues at coordinate 16,294 of JAYTVM010000135.1, forward strand.
TTCGGCGAGGAAGTTGCCGAGACGATTCGCCTCCAACCCTTTGCGAAGCGTTTTTTGGCGACAGTGATTCCCAAGTACTATAGCTTTCTCAATACCAGCGACCAGCGCAGCATTCAGTCCGACGGCGGCTTCATGACCGTATCTGAGAGAATATCGTTTGGCAGGAACCGATGCCACCATCACGCGATGAAGATCGCGAGCTGGATCGATCGAGGTGTCGACCGTTGCCTAGAGATTCCCGATATGAACTTTTTTGTTCCATTTGTTAAGCAGGCACTGGTGTCTTGAACAGCCGATGACCCGGTAGCGTATTTCAAGCGGGCGATTGCGATGAGTAAGGCAATGAGCCATTCCAAAGCTCAAATCGATCTTGACGATGTGATTCGCCTCGCCCCAAAATTTGGTCCCGCCTACCGACTGCGAGCGATAGCAGAACGTGCGCAAGGGCTGGAAAAGAAGGCAATGGAGGACGACGCAGTGGCCGATAAGCTTGGCGCACCCACCGATCTCGATGAAATCTACCTCTCCTCTCCGACAGCGGTCAAATAGTCGGCAGGGCCGCATGGGGCCGCATAGCGTAGCGGAGTCCGCGGTATGTAGCGTTCTCGTGCTTGATTCTGCCTAGCGCAGTTCGCTTGACGGGAATGGAATCCGGCGAGAACGGATCGATCTCAACCACAAATCCAAATCGATTGGAATCGTTGTTCGGATTGGCTAAGTCAAATCGACCATCTTGTTCCCACCAGCGGTAGGCACTCACTTTCTTGCCATCCATTGTGAAGGCGAATCCCTCGGGGCGCAGACCGTAGCGTTGTTGCACAATCGTCGGCTTGAAGGACTCACTACCCGTCCCAAAAACGCCTTGAAAGTTTTCCTCGCAGGTAAGGTAGGTGTAACGAATTTGTTGATCCTTTTCGCATGGAGTGTCCGAACTTCATTCCGATTTTATTTGGCAATTCCAAGCAGGCTGGATCGAACGTTGGTTTCGCGAACGCATCTTAACGGCTTCTTAACCTCCTCTTCGCACTCTCATCAAAAAGGCCCGATACCATCTCAGCAAAGTAATGCCGAACGCCGTTCGGTCTGGGGCTTGAGTACTCGGAGTCACGCCTGAGAGTTTCCACTGAGTTCACACCCCAGTCTCAACAGCGTTCGGCAAGCACTTTCATTTTGCGACATCGTTCCAATAGGTCCAGGGGGATTTTTTACGACTTTTTTCAAATCGAAGCGACACGGCTTTACGCTCGTCGAACTATTGGTCGTGATTGCGATCATCGGCATTTTGGTGGGGCTGTTGTTGCCTGCAGTTCAGGCTGCTCGCGAAGCTGCGAGGCGAATGCAGTGTACCAGCCATCTAAAGCAACTCGGATGGGCTTGTATCAATTCTAGAAAGCGCAACAAAAAGCTTTCCACCAGGCTACACCACGTTCTCAGAAACGGCTACCACTGCCCCCCGGCTACCCTCTAGCGTCCCATCGTGGCATTTGAGGGACTGCCTTTGTCACAGGATCATAAACGAATTGGACCAATACCATCCCACTCAAACGAATGTACAGTGACGCTATGTCGACGAGAATGTTCAAAATCACAAGTGTACTTTTCTTTGTCGGTGGCATCGCTGCCGTCAATCCAGTGTTTGGCCACGACGATGACAAATCGCACACTCATGCGGTTCGAACTGTTAAGCCAGCCGAAATGTATCAGCCGACACCGATACCCGACCGTATTATTTTGACCTGGGCTGGTGATCCCAAAACAACCCAGGCGGTGACTTGGCGGACTTCCGTCGAAGTGACAGACGGATACGCTGAGTTAGCCATTGCTGGTGGCGGACCGGACTTCGCTGTGCTTTCCGAGGAGTACCACGCCACATCCACGGCTCTGAAGTCGGACATCAACACGGCGCATTTCCACAGCGTTCAATTTGAAGGGCTCAAACCAGGTACGAAGTATGCGTATCGAGTAGGTGACAAAACCAATTGGAGCGAATGGTTCCATTTCTCGACAGAAAAGGACTCAGCCGAGCCTTTTTCTTTCATCTATTTTGGTGATGCGCAAAACGACCTTCGCTCCATGTGGTCACGTGTGATTCGCGAAGCCCATTCGGACGCTCCCAAGGCGAAATTCATTATCCACGCTGGCGACTTAGTCAATCGAGCGCAATCCGACGCCGAGTGGGGTGAATGGTTCGGTGCCGGTGCCTGGCTCAATGCGATGATCCCCAGCGTGCCGAGCGTTGGCAATCATGAGATGCAGAAAGGGGACGACGGCAAAAGTCGTTTGTCGCACCACTGGCGGCCTCAATTCACGCTGCCTCTGCATAACTGTCCAGAGGGCCTCGAGGAAACTTGCTACACGTTGCAATATCAAGACACCTTGATCGTTTCGATGAACAGCAATGAAAAGCTTGAGCAACAAGTGGAGTGGCTGGACGTTGTATTGAGCAAAAACAAACTGCGTTGGGTCATCTGCAATTTCCATCACCCAATCTTCTCGACAGCCAAAGACCGCGATAACGCAAAGCTCCGCAACCTTTGGAAACCTATCCTGGACAAGTACCGCGTCGATCTCGTACTTCAGGGGCACGACCATTCGTATGGCCGCACAGGACTCGACACACCCGTCGTGACTCCAGAAACCGTCGGTAATGTCCCAACAGGCGTGAATCAAGTCGACATGTTTACTGGCACTGTCTACGTTGTCTCGGTCAGCGGTCCGAAGATGTACAATCTTTCGCCAAGTCCGTTCATGCAGCGAGTTGCCGAAGACACACAACTCTATCAGATCATTCGCATCGATGGAGATAAACTCTATTACGAGTCGAGAACGGCTGTGGGCGATTTGTATGATGGCTTCGTACTCGATAAGCAATCGGGCAAGTCAAATCGCTTGACAGAAATATCCCCTCAAGTACCTGAACGACGAAGGTCAAAACAGGAGCCCAAGACCGAAGCCGCTGCGACGCCCGTGACTTCAGGAAAGCAATAAGGCGAGCGGCGATGTGAATCTACCAATCGTAACCCCATCCGTAAGTGAGGGTCCTGCGCAATTGTCCCTCGCTTCCACGTTTTGAAGTTACACGTTTAGATGTATTTCGGGCCAAAGGCCCAACCATTTGCCTAGCCCAGGCCAACGGCTAGGTGACCGCAAACCGCCCAAGCAATTCGCGGTGAATTGGGAACGTACTTCAGCGATTGCAAGTCGCCAGTGATCAGCGTTTCAACGTTGCAAAAAAACATAAACTTTTCCTTTAGCGATTCGTTACCCTAGCATTCGGTTTAACGGCAAACTATCAATCCTACGTAGTGCTAGAGTTGGGGTAGGCAACACCCCCAGTGGCACGCGAACTGAAGTGCAATAGAGACGCTATGTATCCGATTCTAACATTGAACGTTTTTTCGGGCTCTTGAACGAGCCACAGGTCTATTGTGCTGGAGCATCCGCTGAGCTTCCTGGCTACCAACGAGCAGACATGTCCACGCAAAACTTCACAAAGCAGCGCACGGGAAAATAGTACGCCATGAGGAATTGCTAAGGGCTATCGCAACTCAATTTTTCGAAAAACACCGTTTTTTGCTGATATTAGCCAACGTTGACGCTGTGTCATGAATGTGCCAACCTACTTGCTTGACAACGTTCTTCGGAACAAACAGTTACACCGTCATGATTGCAAATTTGCACTCCTCGGAAAACAACGGCAAAGTCAAAAGGAGATCGGTTATGAATGCTTTCGGATTGTCGATTGGTCAACCCAACTATTTTCTAAATCGCATCTATCCCAGCGTCATTGCGAGACGAATTGCACAAGCACTGAGGACAACGCTTTGCAGTTGGCAGTTTGCTATTTTGTCCGTGTCGATTTATCTGACGACCATTTCTTCGGTTGCAATTTACGATATCCAGTTAACGGTCCGATACGCTCTGTTTTTAAAACAATACGAACAGAATCCAATCGGACGATGGTTAATGAATCTCGATCGAATCGGTGATAATAGACTTCCAGACGTAACTCTATTCCTTGCGCTCAAAGTGCTCGGTACCGTCGCTGTCATAATCATCATAGCAGGCTTGGTACGGTGGCGAGGCAGAATAGGACATCCTGTGGGGATCGGGGTATCCGCCTTTCAAATCGGATTGGCTTGTTACCTCACTTACGTAGATACGACTACGTAGCGCCGCAGTCAGGGTGCTACAGAGCAGCGCGAAGCAATGGCTTTTGAGCATAGCTCGATGGCACGGAAGAAATCGGTTCCTCCAAACGAACGTCCGGCCGACGGCGACCAACCATTCTGTTGTAGCCCAGATATCTTCCGCGATCCGCTTGTACCGCATTGATTTCATGCAGATTGTCCGGGGCAACAGCCCGGTGCCATTTGAGCCAAAATTGCCAGCCGTCCGCCATGGAGTCCGCCAGTTCTATTTCGACTAGGCCAGTCCGTTCCCAATGTCGCCGCCACCACGCGGAGGAATGCAGACACCACATGGATGGTTCTCCTGCCCACCATGATTGAAGATGTTCAGGAAGTGAACCGTCGATTTCCTGAATGAGTCCAGCCTGGGCAATTGCGATCGCGCTGCTTGGTTTTACGAATCGAGCGAGATAGTTCAAATAGTGATCGTCCGTTCCGAAATAGAAATACGAGTCTACCGACACGATTGCATCAAAGAAGTCCGCGGCAAAGGGCAGTGACCTCGCATCCGCATGGATAGGATAAACAGTTCTTTCCAGTCCCGCATCGCGGATCCGACGCAAGTTATCCGCCGCGCTAAACCACAAATCTGCGGCCCAAACCGTGACACCATACTCACGTGCTAGGAATATCGAGGACGAGGCGCAGCCGCAACCAAGGTCCAATACGTGCATTCCTGGTTTCAATTCCAGTTTTGAGGCTAGCCATTCTGTGAGCCACAGGGAGTTCGCACCTCCGCTTGCATTGGCGATGACCCAATCCGGATCATATGCGTTGGAGCGAGGAAACGGGTCTACAATTAGGTTGTCGTGGATCATCGTAGTCTTTCGGAGGCGGATGCGATCAAGACAGTCACGGCTTGACCCTAAATTAGCATATTAGCCGAATTGCTTGCCAAGCGCATCCGCGATAACTTTGCATTTTTTCATCATGTCCTCAAACTGTTTGAAGTCCAACGATTGGTAGCCATCGCTCAATGCCTTCTCAGGATTCGGATGCATTTCCACAATCAAGCCGTCGGCGCCTGCAGCGATACTGGCTGCGGCCATATCGGTAACGAGATAAGAATGACCCGTTCCGTGGCTTGGGTCGACGATCACGGGCAGGTGCGTCTTGCGATGCAAATAAGGGACTGTTGCGAGCGGCAACGTAAATCGCGTATGCGTTTCAAAGGTGCGAATTCCTCGTTCGCAGAGCATCACGTCGGGATTGCCCTCGTTGAGAATGTACTCGGCCGCGAGCAACCATTCTTCGATCGTTGCGCTGGGGCCGCGTTTGAGCAAAACAGCTCGACCGGATCGACCGACTGCTTCCAGTAGCCGGTAGTTTTGCATGTTGCGTGCTCCGATTTGAAGGATATCCGCATACTTCGCAACCAACTCCACATCTTCGGGACTCATGACCTCGGTCACCACAGCCAAGCCTGTTTCTTGTCTCGCCAAGGCCAAGAGCTTAAGGCCATCTTCTTTCATGCCTTGAAATGCGTAAGGACTCGTGCGAGGTTTGTAAGCACCACCTCGCAGGGCCGTTCCGCCCGCATCGCGGACGGCACGAGCACATGAAACGATTTGATCTTCGCTTTCCACGGAGCAAGGGCCAGCCATCATGCCAACGGCTCCATTGCCAGCGCGGAAGTTCAGCACCTTGATCTGTGATAGGTCGGGACGAACTTCACGCGACGCCATCTTGTAGGGTGCCAAGATTGGCAGGACTTCCGCTACCCCAGGATAGCTCTCAAACGACTCGATCTTGATTTTACGATCGTCGCCGACCGCGGCGATCACGGTCCTTTCGGTACCGCGAATGATATGCGATTTAAGGCCCAACTCGCTGATACGGTTTGCAATGTGGTCAATTTGTTGGTCCGAGGACGACTTTTCCATTACGACGATCATTTTCGGATAACTCCGGGGGAAAGGAGAACGAGTGGGTCGTTCTAGGCAAAAAAAAACCTCAAGGTGGTAGGCCTTGAGGTTGGAAGTTGTTTGATTCGATTCGCTCAGCGAACGGCAAAACTCCATCGGCCCGATTGGGACTCGGTAAAGTAATAGAACGAAAAGTTGTGCGAGTGGTCTCTCATGGATGACATTATGGTTGGCACCCAAAGAAAACGCAAGGGACCCGACCGTCTTTGCTGAATCCGTAGATTTTCGACACTTCCCCCCGGTGCAACGCGATGAAAACAATTACAAACATCGATCGAAGTGAGATCTTCATTTGATGATTCAAAAACCTATGTGATCACCATTCTGGCTTCCATGTGCGCTCAGCTACGCTTTTCGCTTACGCAACCTAATCTGCAAGTCCGCAATCGTAGATGTAAGTTGCTCGGAAGTCATCCGCGACAATTCTTCGTCTGAAGCGACTCGATCACCCAATAGCTCCTGCTAAGTCTTGCCTCGACCGATGGCTTCTCCCTTCGCCAGACCAATGGCTTCTCCTTTCTCGCGACCAATGGTTTCTCCCTCATGCCTCGCATCTATCAAATTGGATTGAATATCCAAGCTGGCTTTCTCTCTTGCATCGCACATCTGCTTTTCCTCCGTTATTTCTCGAATGGCACTCAATTCACCCGTTGCCCGCAGAAATTCCAGGCCTGGAAGTAATTCTCGTAATTCGTCGCCCGTATGTTCGCTCGCGTTCTTAATCCAGAATGCCCACTGCTCCAGAACACTTGCCTCGCAATGCTCCTCTATTAGTATTGTACTTGGCTAACTCGACCGTGTGAATCTCAATCGAATCTTCTAAAACCTTCCCGCTCTCCCGGTCAACCCGGCGAATTCAGAATGGCAATCAGGTAGGTGGCCCCCATCGATCCCCACTTCCGACGTGAACCAAAAAACCGTCGGATGCAAAACTCGTGCCGAACACTATCGCACCTGACCCATTTGCCTTCTTCATTTTCCTTCTTCTATGCCCGCGTTGTCGTTTCCCAATGTGACGAACGCGTTTGAGTTGGCGAAGCACAAACCACAATACGAAATTGATCGAACTTCGCAATCGCATCACTCAATCGCTTATCTGACAAAATCAAACGGGAGTTATTGTCAACACTCTCTACTTGGATTCCATTCTCATCCATTGACCAAATACCATTCCTGAAATCCAGGCGTATGCAGCTATTGCGAAACAACAAAAATCTACCAATTGTTATACCTTCTGAATCAATCCAAACTCGAAAGAGCAGCCTGTACGCTCCGGAGCTGTAGCCAAAGTTTTCGCTCCACCAAAGTTTGAATCGCTGGAAGTGGTTGAGCGAAAACAACACAAAATCACAAGGACGAACAGGCCTACTAGTCCCACCAAATTTTCGACGAATTGATTCCCAACTCATAATTCTATTCAATAGCAAGGTGATTAACTATTTTTTTTGTTGACCTTCCAGGAATACGTCGCGTTGCCAATGTTCCTATGGTTTTATGGCTTGCGAGCATCAAAGATATTTCTCAACGTGTTCAAGCGACTTTTGAGCTGTTCGACGGACATGCTTCGCAATTGTGCTTCCACGGTTGGTATTGAATTGCAAAGTGATTCCAACAACTGGACCTGACCAACCAGCTTGCCTTGATCTATACCCTCCTCGCGACCTTTCTTGATCCCCTGTTCGATCCCCTGTTCGATACCAATAGCGATAAGGTCTTGGCCAGATTTAGTACTTCTGATATCTGGTAACTTTCCTAGCAACATTTCTTCGATCTCCTTGGCTCCCTTGTAAGGCAATCGCTGCATTAGCCAGCTTACAAACACTTCCTGCAACCCAGCCACCGATGCCCGGTCCAGTTCGGGGTTGTCTATCCGATTATAGCATTCCGCAGCTTCCGTTTCCAAAACTTCCGCGCTGCTTGCAAACAATGGTGCAAAAACCGCCACCATCGGATGGTCTGGTTGGTCACGACTCAACTGCTCCAATGCTTCGTCCAAGTAGATCACCTGAACAAATTCACGCCACGGATCGGAATCTGGATCAAAACGGGATTCCAAAAAGAAAACGAGGCCACGAACCTCTCGTTTCGGGTACTGCGCCCGGAGCAAGGCCATCTCTTGCACGATCCGAACGTAGATTAGATTATCGTCATACCCTTGAAACTCGGCCACGAGAATTGCCAACGAACCGTCCGCTGGAACCCAAGCAGCATCGACTCGCTTTTCAATCGATTTCAATGTCACCGACTCAAATCGAGCACCTGCCGGGGGCGCCTCTTGCAGCAACAGAAACACCCACCGCGGCTGCCACTGAAAGATCAAATAGATTTGCTTGTCCGATTCCATAGCCAATCATTGTAGCATTTCACAAGTCGACAAGTCGGTATCAACCGATGCGTGCAGTGTTGAACGCAATTGGCTGCGGGCACAGATTGCATGCGATCATCGCTTTGGTGATCGCGGTGGCGTGTTTTGCAAATCAAAGAGCGTCGCTGTCCAGTTTGATTTCATGACCCGTTGTATTCGACATCTATTTCTTAATCGCATAGAGGGCTTCGTACGAACGAATATACAAGGTACCATTCGAGACAATGGCTGAGGCTGTGATCGCTTCTCCCATTTCGATGGTGCTGACAATTTCAAAGTCTTTGCCGGCTTTGATCACCGTGAAGTGCCCGTCGTTCGAACCGAAATAGATGTGGCCATCTGCGTACATGGGGCTCGTGCGATGCTGGCCGGTATAGGTCCGGTTTGCGTAAACTTGTTTACCGGTAGACAACTCCACGCACTGCAATTGACCATCCTTGCTCAACAGATAAGCCAGTCCATCGACAACCAGTGGTATTGAAACGTCAGGCGTTTTGGGCAAGTTCCAGACGACGGCTGTCGATTTCTCCGAACTATCCCCCTTCAACTCCGAAGCCTTGAGGGCGATGACTGGCCCCTCTTTGGCTGTCGGGATAATGATCGTATTGTTTTCGGGCGAAAGGCATGGAGAGGCTACAAAACGAAACGTAGTATCATTCTGTTTCGAATTGAGCGGTGTAGGGCCGTTCAGCATTCCGAATCGCCAAATCTCCTTGCCCGTGGCTAAGTCATGACCGGTCGTGCAATCGGCACCGTGCACAACGAGGAACTTGAGCTTCGTATCGTCGTAGAGAAATGGGGACGCATAGGAATGTTTGCACTCGAACTGAGCGTCGGTCACACGATCCACTTTCCAAACTGTCTTTCCGGTTAACTTTTCCAGTTTGATTACCTTGCCTGTTCGCGTCTCGTCATTGCGTTTCATTCGCCCATGGATGAGTTGAAGATACAAAGCGTCGCCATCCAAAACGGGGGTTGATGTCATTCCGAATTGGATATCCAACTTGCCGAATCGATCGCCGACATCGAACTTCCAAACTTCCTTGCCTTCCTTGGTATAACAACCGAGTACTCCGGTCCCAAAGAAAACCCAGACGTGCTCTCCATCGGTGGATGGTGAAGGTGACGCCGAATTCCCTTCACCTGCACGTGCGTCTTGATTCCCGGTACCGACGGTTTGTTTCCAAAGAACTTTTCCATCTAGGGTGTTTAAACAAAGTAGGATGAGGTCCTGTTTATCCGCGCTGGTGGCGTAGATCCTATCGCCCCATATGCAGGGGGTCGCGCCTGCTTGACCTGGCATCGGAGTACGCCAAGCGATGTTTTCCAACTTGCTCCATTTTGTCGGAATGTTTTTTTCAGTGGAGATCCCGTCGCTCCTTGCCCCTCGCCATTGTGGCCAGTTTTCAGCTCGCAAATTCGTTGTGAAAAGTATCAATACGGAGAGGACAGAAAAAAACAATCTCATGGGTGGGATATCTTTGGTTGGGGGAAGTTTAAAAATTTTCGACCTGTACGATTGGACTTAGGCGGCATTGTCAAAAGTCAGGGGATATTGACACTCTGTGAGCCATTCCTTTATGCAATCTTCCGACGCAACAATACCAGTGCCAAAGCTTGGGAGCCATCGGACGACCAACTCATTCCATTCTTCTTCTAACGCTGCGAGAGGAACGGGTAGGA
>JAYTVM010000136.1:0-2122 GCA_043743995.1 Pirellula sp.
GGAGTGATGATCCGATTTGTTGCCGATATGTACGTTTGGTGAGCAAGCCACGCATCTCGGTAATCTGGAACGTCAAAGCCTTCGTTGCTGGATCCGTTAAGAACACTTTGAGTGATCTGAGTGCGGCGGGTTCCAATACCATCCACTCCGACCGTGCTATTATACGGGTTCGTCGCCATTAAACTGCCGTCTTGCAAATAGTCGTAATGAGTCAACAACGCAGGCGAGATCGTGCGCGATGTTCGAAGCAGTCGGCGACTATCAATGTTTCCATAACCAGGTACAGGGATCGGTGGACCCGCAGCTACCGGCGGAAGAGCAGCAACATCCTCAAGTCCAATTCCCGCGCTATTGAATGGTGCATCGTTGATCAATAACTTGTATCCACGAGGCGTAGCCGAGTTGAAGAAGAACAGCGAGGCGATTCCCCGCCGACCAATCCAATCGGCTAAGGAGTAGCTCACGGTTTTGACCGTGCCGTCAACGTCCAAGTACTCACCTGTGAACTCGCGACCAACCACCTCGTTCAAATCGATCAAGACCGAATACTGAACGGCCGCTATGTACGCTGCATTGGCTGCAGCACCCGAGTACGTCGGATCCGACCAAGGCATAGCGACGACAGTATTCGTATTGATATCATTGGGACCAACGTAACCGACATACTTGAGAATGCGAAATGTTTCGCCTGCAAGCGGGCCTTCCTGTATGGTCAATAGTCTCGAGTTGTACTCGTTTTCCAATCCGGAGAGCGGACCATTGAGCAAAGCGCTTCTATCGACAGGAACCTTGACCAAGTTGACACCTGTGCCTGCCGCAAAGTAATGGCGTACATCGGTGGTCGGTCCAAACAAAGTCCGAATCGGATTCGGTCCGAAGACGTCCCCTAACAAGCTATTAAAGAAAAACGGAGATTTTTGATTGTTGGTTCCCCGTAACGCATCGTCCATCACGCGTCGCGCAGTTCCGGCAATCGTCAATCCCGAGTTTCGAGCGCGAACCTCCAGAGCCTTACTGCCAGCCCGCGATGCGCCTGCAGTTACCACATACGTGACTGCTAGCAGCGAAAACATTGCGAGCATGCCTAGGACAATTAACAGGATAAGTCCCTGTTTGCGATTTCGGTACTTCGACATTTTTCGAAAATTCATTTTGTTTCTCTCTCGCGGTGGTGTGTGTGGAGAGTGGAAAATTGGATTCTGCAGCGGCTTGAACTAGTTACTACTAATGTTGAGTGAACGCTGATACACATTGATCACATGGGGTACTAAGGTTGCTACGGTTGTGGGGAAGGTCGGGTCCGGAAATCCTGCGTTGTACACTCGTCGTTCCCGAAATGAGTCCAACTCACTGATCGTCCAGCCCCACGGTCTTCCAGCGAGCCGAACCCTATTCGTGACGATACTGTTTCCATACGGTCCTGAACCCACGCTCTCCTCGGAAATACTGATGACGCGATACCATCCATGATTCTGTCGTCTACCGATCCAGCCATTTCGTGCTTCTACGATGATCTTGTCGCGAGAGAGCATGATCCAGTCACCGATCCTGCTCTTTAGCCCAACCGCTTCATCGGTTGCCAAATCGACGTCGAACGTACTTGAAATCATGGCTTCTGCTGGAGCGGGAAAAGAGACTGCTGCCAGCCTTTCGCTGACAACCGGGACTCTTGCAGCATCAAACGCCGTATACGCCGCTGCATCTGCAAAAACCAGTTCTCGAGCATCCCGTTTTCCGAAGACGACAATGGACAGCTCATAACTCTCCGGAATGAACGGTAACGTAGTCGTCGGAAATGCAGACGCCTCTACTATTGGAGATTCGTCCGAAGGCACAATGGTCGCCATCCAGGTTCCTGTCGACGCTGTGCTCGAACCTTGCAATGAGGAGATGACCTGTCCATTGGTGAGCGATGTCGTAAAGGATCGTAGAGGACCACCGCTTTTGTCGGCTTCTGGATCCAATTTACTCACATCCCCACCATTCATATTGGCAAGTGCTCTTGAAGCCCCTAATCTCAACCACCCATTGTTTCCATTCGCATCCGCTCCCAACGGGTCTCGCAAGGAGATCCTGAGAAGACGTGGCGTGGTCTGGGTTGCACCCGTGTCAAAGGGATCAA
>JAYTVM010000137.1:0-6831 GCA_043743995.1 Pirellula sp.
TACCTTTTCATCCTTTGTACGTAGCCTTAGCGATCGGTTGTGGTTCCAAACCATTCCCATGGATGAACGACAGCGGCTTTTGGCAAGTGTCGACAATGACCGGTATGTCAACGCTACAAACGCTTAAAACGTTTTCGGTAGCGCTGACACTCATGGGATTTGTCGGCTTTGCTATTGTATTGACGGGCGCTTGGCTGCTGCCGCTCAAGTAGGCTGCAGCTGCCGTAGTCAAGTCGTTCCGCGACTTGAGTCCTTGAGGATCAAACCCCAAAATACGAATAGGATTTGTCGATTTTTTCGACACTTCTCGCTGATCGCCGGCAAACAGCCTTCCGTCGGAATTCATCCGGGGAATCACTTTAGACGATTTTAGGTAGCTGTCAGATGCCGTCCCGCTGGCGTAAAGCCAACGGAAACGATTGCATTCCAAGTAGCTGCAAACTGGCGAAAGGCGACAAGTGTTTTTTTCTATTGCATCGACCGGCCCTTGGCAACTGCCGCTCAAGTAGGCTACAGCTTGCGCTAGTGCGGACTAGTTTTTGATTGAGAGTCCGTTGGCCTGATTCGATCGAGGACGTCCGTCGGCGGAGCGACGGACCTAAGTCACTTACCAAAATCACCGACAATGTCGCCAAAGTCGCGCGTCATCAATGCAACAAGCGTTTTTGCATCAATGCCGGCGGAGAGGAATTGAATCGATCCATCCGCGAAAACGAAGTTAGCACCACCGGTGTGGAATGCATAGATTTCCGAATCGTTGGTGCAATTCATTAAGCAGTTGCCGACCATGGTCACGGTGCCGGAGCTGCTTGTGTCGTTTTGCAGTCCAGTTACACTCGCGCCATCCACGCTAAACCCAGCGTTGATGTCGGCCCACCCCCATCCATCCGCAGTGACATTGCTGCCGGCCGCAATGTTTCCAGTTCGAGGATTGATTGACTTGCGTCCAGAAACGTACATGCTTGGTCGCCCAGCAGCCTCTGCAATCACGATCGTATTGGAAAGCCCGTCCGTGATCGACGACATTTTCACGCCATCCGGTCCGCGACCAAGCGCACCAAACGTCTCCCTGGTACCTAGCGAGGGCAAGCCGGCAATCGTAAAAACAGAATTTCGAATGGCATTCAACGATGCGTAATCTGCGTATCCCCAAAGCGGTGAGTCCGAACGGGTACTTCGAGTCAGGGCAGCATACAGGCTTTGGGCTGGTAAATCTCGCGTTGAGGGAGCCGATGGACAGAGCATCGTGGGAATTGTAACCTTCGTCATTGGGTCGTTCACGGCAGCGTACCATGGGGTATTGAACGTATAGCCGCTATACACGTTGGACATTTCGATGTACGGCAGAATCATGGCCGTCCATGATTGTTCGTTCCGAACTGGAGTTGTCACCGAGATTCGACTGGGAGGGAGCCTTTTGTGAGCACTCTCGTAGTTATGCAATGACAAGCCGAGTTGACGCGCATTGTTGCTGCAACTCATCCGACGAGCTGCTTCGCGAGCTGCCTGAACGGCTGGGAGCAACAAGCCAACGAGAATACCAATAATGGCTATAACAACTAATAGTTCTACGAGCGTAAAGCCCCTACGTAATCGACTCATCGGATTCATTCCTCTTAGCTTCGCGAAATTCAAACAGATAGGTTTCTAGCCGTCAAAAGTCTAAGAAGGACTTTGTTTTTTATGCTAAGACAAGATGAAAAGCATGTGAAGAATGCGTGAAGATGCACAACGGGTTGTCGTCAAGGAGCGAAAAGGCGACGTTATGCGAAAGGCAACAAGATGTGCTAAAGTTGCAGAACGCGAAGGGCTTGAGATACCTGTCGCCAGTCGGTTGCTTTCGTCCATGGGCCTGGCTCAGCCTCCTCCACAGTATCGTTCGACAGATCTGAGATGTATTGCAGGCAGGCATTCACAACGTCGCTATCCCACTGTGTATTCATGCCGTTGCGCAAAATTCCTACCGCGCGTTGTTGCTCCATGGCCGTTCGATAGACACGGGACGATGTCATCGCATCGTATGCATCTGAGACTGCCAAGATCCTGGACATCAATGGGATCTCATCCCCTGCCAGCCGATGTGGATATCCTCCACCGTCGACACGTTCGTGGTGATGGAGAACTCCGGGGAGTGCGAACTTGAGTTTGCCTAGCTCTTCTAGGATTCGGTGGCCGATCTCAGGATGTTTCTGGATGATTGCGAATTCCTCTGGCTCGAGCTTGCCTGGTTTGAGCAGCACGTGGTCCGGAATACCTATTTTTCCAATGTCGTGCAAAACGCCAGCCAGATAGATCTCTTGGCAGGAAATCTCTGAGAGATGAAGTCGAAGGGCTATTTGATAACCAACGTTACCGACCCGTTCGCTGTGTCCATGCGTGTAAGGGTCGCGAGCTTCTATTGCGTTGCTCATCGCTCGAAGCGTTCCCAATACAAGCTGTTCACTCTCCAGAATGGACGCGTTGCTAAAGCCGTCCGCCGACAAGTAGGCCGCAACCTCGTGAAGAAGCTCAGCATCGCCGGCGCCAAAACCAGCCTCATCCTTAGCAAAGTCCGAGGTTTTCGACGGCTTTCGTCGATTCATGGCGATTACGTATCCAATCGGTTCACACTCGCCGACGGGAACGATCACACACGATCGCAAAACCCCGTTGATGAGCTGGTATTCGATTTGATTGAGTAGAACCGAGTCGCCGAAACGCGGTTTTTGTGTACGTTTCAACAATTGGCGAACGTCGTCCAATGTCCAACCGGGCTTTCCGCTGACCATCGATTCTAGACCGTGATTCTCGCCCACCCTGTCCGAATACAAAAAGATAGCGATGGCTTCCGCGTCAATCAGATTTCGAAGGGATTCGATGGCTTGACGCGATTGCTGTCCTACCGCTTTCTTTCGAATCGCGCGCTGAGCATTGAGTTGTCGCAACCAAGTCCGTTCACTTGTGTTTCTCTCCAGCTCGCATTCTGCGTTAAGGATGGCTTGCTCTTGGTGATCGATCTGGTGTTGTCTACGTATTGCTTCGCCTGCGACCTTGATCAATTTCCTGCCCGAATCGGACGGCGGCTCATTGGATCGACCGATGGCATACCATTGCTCTCCTTCGAGTCCAATAAGCGGAATGGCAAATACGGATCGATTGCCTTCTGCTGGTAGGATGGATTCGCATTTTGACTTCGTTGCGAGGTCCATCGCTTCGATAGCAAGTTTTGCGTCCGACTGCAAAGCCGCAAAATAAGCTGACTGGACACTGACTTCCCGATGAGGCTCCATGCGACCTCGATAATAGGGCAAGCAGGCCGTACCCAGTAGATGGGCAAGGTCTTCGCATTGTCGCGTTACGCTTGCTGGGAATATCATAGATCGTTAAAAGATCGAATGCGACTAAGGCACGATGTTGGAGGATGGCACGATGTTGAAGTGTGGCAGGGTGTTGCTCGTAGAAGCGAATTGAAAAGGGCAATCGAAACATAAGACAAGAAAGCATCCACAACCCTTTTTTTTCAACAAACCACAACATCGATTGCACGTAATTGACTCAGACAATTGAGATCTAGCGATTAATCCAGTTGTAATGGGTGTCGCACGCGCGATCTCTTCGCATTCGATTGCCTGGCGAACGATGGTGCCAAATCTCAACACCGCGTAGAAAGTGTTGCCGAAAACCACTTTTGCAGGTTGCAAAAACGAAACGCTCTTCCGCACATCGTACTTCCACCTCGGAATGATTGGATTTGTTCACCAACGGCGGAGCACCATGTTTCCATTAGAGAAACCTTAGGTATTCGGTAACAACTGCATCGCTTTTGGAGAACGCGTGCAACTTGCTTGAGAATTCGGAACGGAGTCTGCTTTGGTAATAGAACCGTAGCGGCATTCGATAGCCCCTCCTAAGTTCTTAACCCATTGCAAAGTCCCAGGTTATGAAAATCAAAGCTCGCGTTGATCTTTCGAAACGATGGCGCTCCGTTCTTTTGGCTGCATACATGACTTTGCTGGTGGGTTTCGCCATGAAACAACTGGCTGCGCAGTTTGACGAGCACAACGAGTGGCGCCGAACGGTACGAGGTTGGGAATACGCGCATGCTATTCAAGCGAGTTCGTCACCGGTTTTCGTTCCACCTAGTTCACCCGCGCCGTCGGTTTTCGGAACGGCATATCAGTTGCATCGGATCTTATTGCCGATCGCGGTGAGCAGTTTCATCGTTACTTTCAGCTGCTGGCTCCTCATCGGGATTCCCAATCGTGGGATCGTCCGTCGTTTGGGATAGTCGAGACCACAAAAAAGGGCGTGGTTTTCGATCGCTACTCATGGTTTGGGTAGACGCACAAATCGCTTCTGGGGAAATAAACACCGGTTCCGCGATTTTCGGTGACAACCAACAACTTTAGGTTGGTCTCTGCATTGCCCCCTTGCAACCAAGCGTCTGATTCCATCCAATTGGAAGAATGTATTAAGACAACTCTAGACGTTGTTGCTTTCCACACCTGCCTCAAAAGCGCGCTCTTCTGGCCCATCATGAGTAAAAGCCTTTTTCAATTAAACAACCAAGTGGCCGTCGTTTTGGGGGGCACCGGCAGCTTGGGCGGCTCCATGGCCGAAGCCCTTGGGGCCGCCGGAGCGCGCGTTGCCATATTAGGGCGAAGCGCTGAGCGAGGCATGCATCGCGCAGAACAGGTTCGCCGCGACGGGGGCGAGGCCGTTTTCCACTCGGCCGACGCGTTGAATCGCGAATCGCTGGCACACGCCAGAGACGTAATCGAAAAGTCTCTCGGTCCGGTGGATATTCTGATCAATGCTGCTGGCGGAAATCAACCGGAAGCGACCTTGCAGCCGGGCGACGACTTCTGCCATTTGCCGATCGATGCTTGGCAAAAAGTTTTTGACTTGAACCTCATCGGTGGGACCGTGCTACCCTGTCAGGTTTTTGCAGAAACAATGCTGCTGCGCAACTCGGGCAGCATCATCAACGTTGCGTCGATGTCTGGGATCATTCCACTCTCACGCGTCGTTGCCTATTCGGCAGCCAAGGCCGCTGTGATCAATCTAACGAAGTTCTTGGCTCGCGAATGGGCTGCACGCGGCATTCGGGTGAATTGCATTAGTCCAGGTTTTTTCCCTGCGGAACAGAACCGGGGTTTGCTTTACAACAAGGACGGTAGTCTATCACCACGTGGCCAACAAATCATCGATCACACGCCGTCCGGAAGATTTGGATATGGACACGAATTGGCTGGCGCGACCATCTTTTTGGCTTCGTCCACGGCTTCCTCTTTCGTAACCGGTCACAATTTGGTCGTTGACGGCGGCTTTTCGTCAGCAACGATCTAAAGTCCAATCGCAGATTGGTTTTTTAACTCCTCAACTTTCCCTCTTGGAGAAATAATGGCTCAGCTCAGTTTACGCACCGATTCCTGTGATCTGGATTTTCTATCTTTAGGCGCTTTGGTACATCGATTGGATCCAGGGATCATCCCCTTTCGGAAAGCCAAGTCCTTTGACATTCACGTCTCAGGTGGTGAGTACAACGTCGCGGCCAACTTGTGCGACTGCTTTGGGCTCAAGACAGGCGTGGCTACGGCCATGGTTAACTATGGCATAGGTGAAATGGTGCAAGCCCGTGTGCGCGAAATGGGAGTGAGGCCTTTTTACAAGCACTTCGAACACGATGGTGTTCGCGGTCCGAACATTGCAACGGTATACAGCGATCGCGGTTTGGGTGTGCGACCACCCGTCGTGTTTTACAATCGCGCCAACGAAGCGGGCGGAATGCTCAAGCCTGGCGATTTTGATTGGAAGACCATTTTTGGAGCTGGCGTTCGCTGGTTTCACTCTGGCGGAATTTTCGCTGCTCTTTCGTCAACCACATCCGAGCTGATCGTGGAGGGCATGCTGGCAGCTAAGGCTGCCGGTGCCGTTACATCCTTTGACTTGAATTACCGCGCGAAGCTTTGGGCTACCATCGACGGAGCCGCCAAAGGCCAAGAGATGATCAGTAAGATTGTCAAAAACGTCGACATGCTGGTGGGCAATGAAGAAGATCTCCAAAAGGGACTCGGTATTGAGGGGCAAGACGTCGAGTCCAAGACAGCCCTCGATCCAGATTCGTTCTTCAAGATGATTGAGCGTGCGGTTACGAAGTTTCCCAATGTGAAAATGGTGGCAACAACGCTGCGTGAAGTGCATTCAACGAACCGCCATGACTGGGCAGCCGTGCTTTGGTACGACGGCAAACGTTACGTAAGCCCAACCATTTCGCTGGATGTTGTCGATCGCATCGGTGGCGGCGATGGTTTCGCCGCAGGTCTTATTTATGGTATGCTCGCGGGAAAGGAACCGGAACAAGCGTTGCGTTTGGGCTGGGCACATGGAGCATTGCTTACAACATTCCCTGGCGATACGACCATGGCGAAATTGCCTGAAGTCGAACAACTCGCCAAAGGTGGATCGGCCCGCGTTCAACGTTGATCGACAATCGAATAGACTTGGAGAATTTGATGAGCAATGAAACGGTTAGCGATAGGAATTACTCCATGCCAATGGTTCAAATTCTCCATAAGGGGCTTGCCACCTGGGTCCGGGAAACCGCTGCCTTGTGCAACGCGGATTCCGTACAATGGTGCGATGGTTCTCAAGAAGAATGGGACCAGCTTACGGCCAACTTGGTTGAATCCGGCACGTTCACACAGCTCAATCCCGAGCTTCATCCGAACTCCTTTTTAGCCCGAAGTAATCCGTCCGATACAGCTCGTGTCGAAGACAGGACCTTCATTTGCTCGCTTCGAGAAGTGGATGCCGGCCCGACCAACAATTGGGAGGCCCCCGAGTTGATGC
>JAYTVM010000138.1:0-2113 GCA_043743995.1 Pirellula sp.
TTCTGCATTTTTGCGTTCCCGAGGAGGAAGAAGGTCATTGAAATTCGCATCACTTTGAATGCAAATTGGATTACTGAATTCTCACAAATTCAACTACGACGCGCTTGCTCCTTCGTCCGAAAGCAATAGGGGCAGATTAGTCCAAGGGGTTGTTCAAGTCGACACCCTTGCTGGGTTTCGCTAGCGTTTAGGTTGTGGTGGATTGAATTGAGACCGATGCGATGATTCGAATTCTCGTTCGATCGAATTTGCTTTGCATGCTAGCTATGCTCGTAGTCTTGCGCAGCTCAGATCAGCTGCTGGCTCAGGCAGACGTATGGCAAGAAACCACGCTTTCAACCTTTGATACAGGCTCTGGGGCAGTACCTAGCTTTGCCGAGTTTGAACAACTAAAAAAGCGAATTGATGAGCTTGAGAAATCGCAAAAGCTCGACCAAGCCAAAGTCGGCGACAAAACGAGCAAGGAATCCAAACCCAACGACTCGTCCAAAAAATGGACGGTCAAAATGGGTGGGCACGTTCAAATGGACTACATCAACTGGGCTCAAGCCGATCCGGCAATTTCAAACACGCAAGACTACTTCGAGTTTCGACGTCTGAGACTGGTAGCCGATGGGACGGGCTATGGTGTCTTTGACTTTCGCCTGCAATTGACGCTCGAGCCGGAAACGGTTGGTGAGAGTTTGCCCGGTGCAGTGACTTCGCCTGAGGTCAAAGATGCTTACTTTTCCATGAACGAAATCCCACTCCTGGGCCGCATGCGAATTGGCAACTTCTTCGTTCCCTTTAGTTTGGAACAGGTCACCAACGACACGAACAACATTTTCATGGAGCGTTCCATTCCAACTCAAGGGGTCTTTGCCGCGGATCGCGAAGTTGGACTCGCCTTTTACAACTGCAACGATGCCAAAAGCCTGACATGGTCGAGTGGTATCTTCTTGGATAGCGTCAGCGAAGCGACCAAGGAACGGATCGACGACAACCAAGGGGGCCGCGTGAGTGGCCGATTGACCTGGTTGCCTTACTACGACAATGCGAGCGATGGCAGGTATTTGTTTCATACAGGACTTGGGGTTTTGTATACACATGATCAAGACGGTCGAGTCCGATTTCGAGCCAGGCCTCAGATTCACGAAGGGACGCGCATCATCGATAGCGGAGTCTTGTTGGCCAACGATTATACGACAGGCAATGTGGAGTCGGCATTGGTGTGGGGACGATTCACGGTGCAAAGCGAAGCCTTCCTGTCGACGGTCAACCAATCAGATGGTACTTCCGACCAGTTGAACGGAGCTTACGTGCATACGAGCATTTTCCTGACAGGGGAAAATCGAGTCTTTGAGCGGTTTGGTCAACATGGAGCCCAGTTTGCACGCAACGTTCCGATCACGAACTTTTCGCTTGTTCCTGGCGGAGTCGGTTGGGGCGCTTGGGAAGTCAAAGCGAGATGGTCGCATCTCGACTTGAACAACCTCAACGCGGGACAATACAACGATTTTACCTTTGGATGCAATTGGTATTGGAGCGACCGAACTCGAATGATGTTCGACTGGATTCATCCCATCACCAGTCATCAGTCGGTTTTTGGCGCCACCAGCTCGGACATTCTCGCCAGTCGCTTTGACTTCAATTGGTAGGCACCAACAATTCGCTGCTGCCGAAACATGCTTTCATTTCTCCCAACAGAATTGCAACCTCAAGAGTGAGCGAAATCGGCTCATTCACCACTCCCCCATCATTCGCGCTCCTGTTGCATGTCGTCTAACGACCCCAAGCTAAGTATGGTTAGGCGACTTCATGGTTGTGCCAAGGCGCTTCCTATTGCTTGCACGCGGGCATCTCCTTCGCCCCGCGTCGGGCAAAGCCAGCCTCCTTCATCGTGTTCGTTCCAAGCGTAGATAATGACCGATTGTGCCTCTGCCTTCGCGGCGTGGTTGCGTGTCCACTCGACGGCTTTCCTGACGTGGTTGCCAATCTCGATGGGTTTCGGTGGTTGGTAGAACCGCTCAATATCAGCGCCCCAGCCTTCGTTATGTTCCCAAAAAACCAGGTTCTCGATTCGTGCGCGGCGGTCCCAGCCGGTCATCGCCAACGGAACGACCTTGGCACCCGA
>JAYTVM010000139.1:0-6804 GCA_043743995.1 Pirellula sp.
ACCCATCACGCTCCGCGTGATGTTGCCTCAGAAACCAAAGGTTTTTGAACTGCGAAAATCACGCGGAGCGTGATTGGTACTATAAAATCACAGCCTCTCAGAGCGCATAGCGATGGCGTGGGAACTGTTGCCAATGTCTCTAGCTAGCTAGCGATTCACCACGCCCTTCGTACCTCAGGGACGTGCCACACAATTAACTGGTAGATTCAAACTGCCTCTCGCTTAGAGCGACACTGCGTCAGAACCGGCGAAGTTATTTCTTTGCCTTTTTCTGAGCCGGTTTCGCTAAGCTAATGACACCATCATTTGCAAGTTGGATACCTGGTGTGCTTCGACCGTTCGCGACATATTGTTCCAACAGACGCGTCAGTCGCGAAACGACTTCGGGGTTTTCCGCTTGAACGTTTTTGGCCTCGGAAACGTCGGTACTGAGATCGTAAAGCTGCACGTCCGGTAAGCCATTTTGGGATGCATCCGGATCTTTCGGGCTCCCCCACCCGCCAGAGCCCGAACAGAATTCGAGCTTCCATTTGCCCTGTCGAATCGCAAACTTCCCGTCGATGGAATGATGGACGACGGCTTCACGAATCCTCGTTTTGTCGGTGCCCATCAAGGCAGGTAAGATACTCACGCTATCTTCTCCCGCGGTTTCTGGAAGTGTTACGCCGAGGATGTCAGCGCATGTTGCGAGCAAATCAACGTGACAAATAGTCTGCTCGCTGAGCGAACCCGACTTGATCTTCTTTGGCCAGCGCACCAGAAACGGCACTCGATGCCCCCCTTCCCATATGTCCGCTTTGTAGCCCCGAAACTGGGCACTTGCAAAGTGCCCTTTCTTTTCAAGTTCTTCGGTCTTTGCCGCAGGTGAGCATCCATTATCCGCGGTGAAGAAGACAAGCGTATTATCCGCAAGACCCGCTCTATCGAGGGCCTCAAGAACATCGCCAACGACAGCGTCGGTCTGCATGACGAAGTCGCCATAGTCGCCCAGTCCGCTTTTTCCTTTCCACTCCGGGGTCGGCAAAATAGGCGTATGCGGAGAGGTGAGCGGCAAGTAAAGGAAGAAGGGCTCGCCAGCCGTTGCGCCCGTTGCACGTTCGCCAACGTAGGTCACAGCCCGTTGAGCTAACCGAGGCAACATGGTGATGGGCTGGATTTTTTCAATGACCCTGTCATTCTCGATCAGTCCAGACATGGTTCGAGCATTGGAGCAGCCCCAAAAAGTGTCGAATCCACGCGCTAGTGGCCCTTCGATGATTTTCGAACCGACCGGCAATCCCGCTTCAGCGGTCTTTCCCAGCTTTGCCTTTTTGTCGCTCTCATTTTTAGATTCCAGAGCGATTGCAGGTCGCTCGGAATCGAAGCCTAAGTGCCACTTGCCAATTGCCGCCGTTGTGTACCCTTGTTGCTTGAGAAACGAAGCGACCGTCAGACGCCCCGATGCGATTAGAGGCGGATCATCGGTGCCATCGAGTACGCCTCGTTGCAAATGCGTTCGCCAAGCATATCGTCCAGTCAATAACCCATAGCGAGTTGGCGTGCATACCGAAGAACCGCTGTGAGCATCCGTGAATCGCATGCTTTGCGCCGCGAGCCGATCGAGATGAGGTGTTGGGATTTTGCCCCGTTCCGGATTCATCGCGTGTAGATCACCGTGACCGAAATCGTCCGCCAAGATATAGACAATGTTTGGAGCTTGAACGCTTTGCAAGCCATGGTCGGCGGAAGCATCTTCAAGACAGTAGAAGCTGGTAATCCCCAACAAAGCAACCCATACAATGGGAAAGAGTCGCGAGAGTTTAGTGAGAGGGCTCAGCACGTAAGGTACTCCGAAATTTTCCTACAGCTCTTGGGGGCGGCAAAACTTGATTGGCATTTCACTTGTTGGATTGTCTAAAACCATACCTAATCTACCGGCCAGCAGGTCATCTAGTTCTTTACCAATAATTTCCGCTCGCCAGCCAAGCGTCAGGCACGGCGGAGGAGTGCCATCGCTTTGGACTTCCAAACGGTATTTTACAAAATCTCGCAAGTCGTCTGAGGTTGCAACGATCGACGGTGCGATGCGTTTCGTTCGACAAATGTATGCCAAGGCCGCCGACAAAAACTGCGTTAACATGCCGGCGGGTTGCCCCTTGCCGTACCGTTGCTTCTTGGGCCATGTGACCGCAGGTTGAAGGAGCGAATCCTCGATCGCCTTGGCGAGCTCGGGTAAATATTGTTTGGTGTGCCGGTGCTCCATCCCTCGCAGACTGGTCATGCGTCGCACGTCCGAAGTTCCTCGCCTCGCGAGTTCAACGAGTAAATCGTCTCGCAGGATTTTTCGGGGAGGGACATCTCGCTCTTTGGCTTTCAGGTCGCGCCAATTCCAAAGGCCGCGGACAATGGAGAGTGAGTTTCCGGAAAGCGCTTGGATGCCGCTGACGCGAAACCAACTTTCATTGGACTCAAATTCGGCTAGATCTTCTTGACGACGCCTCGTCTCCTCCTCCAACCATGAAAGCCGATCTTGTTTGATCAATTGCTGACTGATCGTTTGATATAGACGGGGCAAATCCCGAACGTCTTGGGCAGCATACTCAAGCTGTTGGTTCGATAGGGGGCGATTTCGCCAGTCGGAGCGAGTCTCCTCTTTGTCCAATACCTTGCCGGTAAATCGATGTACCAAATTGCCGTAGGAGGCAGGGTATTCCAAGCCGAGAAAAGCCGAAGCAATTTGAATGTCGAAAAGTTTGGGAATCAGTTTCTTCGTTGCCCGATAACAGAACAACGTTTCTTCGCGCCCAGCATGCACAATCACCGTCGTCTCTGGATCGACCAACGACTCCCAGAATGGTCCAAGATCGGTGCAGGTATACGGATCGATGATCGCGATTTCATCTTTCGTCGCAACTTGTATTAGGCAAAGTTCGGGCCGGTAGGAATCCTCCGCCACAAATTCCGTATCAAAGGCGACAAGCTTCTGGGCAGCTATCTTTTCACAAAGCTGATGGAGCGATTCTGGGTTTGTGATATAACTGAAATGTGCGTTCAAACGCTGCCCTGCGGTTGTTGTGGTCGTAGTATTTGTCAGCTCACACCCGTTGGAACAGACGACCGAAACTCTGAAAACCTGAGTGAAATGCTAGCAAACGAGTTCTATTTGTACACGCAAACACGATCCACCACAACAACCGGTAGCGGGCAACATTGTCTTCGACGAAAAGATTGTGTGCACCATCGAGAGTTTGTTCGACAATGATGGCGAATTTAAAGAATGCCGTTTCGGCCAATGGGGTCCCTTGGATACCACGGCCCGGACTCTTGGTCAGCGCTCGATCGATGGCGGAATCTGAGTTGATCCTTGCAGCCGGTGCGAGATGGCTGGACCTCAAGGAGCCTTCCTCAGGGTCTCTCGGGAGGCCCTCGCTCGACCTCATATTCAACGTACTCGAACTCGACATACCGGAGTCGGTGCAGGTCAGTGTTGCCGGTGGCGAATTACGAAGCTGGACTCCGGATTTGGACGCTTCTTTGGCTGCCAAGTTACCCGCAAGGGCTTACCTCAAGTTGGCGTTGGCTGATTGCAAAGGTCTGGAATGGCAGAGTGTTGCCGAACGCATTTCGCGAGCGTTGGTTCGTCGTTCGCAACTAATCTTGGTACATTATGCAGATGTGGTGAATTCAAATGCACCTTCTTGGCAGGACGTAATCGAAACAACCAAATCCCTGGGTGGAAAGTTTTTGTTGATCGACACATTTTGCAAGAAGTCAGGTGGCCTGTTGGATCACTATTCGCTCGTGCAACTGGATGCCATGATTGACGCGGCAAATCAACGAAAGCTCGGGATCGCTTTGGCTGGCTCGTTGAAATTGGACCAGCTCCAAAGCCTGTCGAATTCGCGGGCGGATTGGCTGGGCGTTCGAGGAGCGGTTTGTCATGACACTCAGCGGACTGGCGAAGTCTGCCCCAACAAATTGCAACAGGTACTTGCTCTTTTCAACTCGCGTTCCAACAACAGAAGCTGATCACCATGTCGTCGGGTAGCGAACGAGATCGACCTTGCGGGCTTTTGCGACAAGGGAACAAAGTCGTTGGCAATGTTTGCATGCCGGAAGAAACCGAAGTTTTTATTAAAGAATTCAATCATTGTTACGGGCAATTGCGACTGGAAGTGAGTGAACCGGCCGCGATTCTCACGAAGCCAGCATCAAATCCCCACTCTTTTCGATTGCCCATGTGGTTCCGACACGTGTGGAACGCCAGAAATCCCGACGAGTAGTTTTCCCGTGGGTGTTGGATTGCCTGCGTTTAGGCGAGCGGCAGACCGAGGACTAGCAGGCCACGCCACCGTGTGGCCCGCCCAAAGCGATGGGTGCGGGGACTGTGTGGCGCGCCCAAAGCGATTGCGATGGGCGTGGGAAGTGTGGCAAATGACTCTAGTTAGCTAGCGATTCACCACGCCCTTCGTACCTCAGAGCGTGCCACCCGTGCCACCCGTGCCACCCAGTTTATAGGTAGATTTCAAACTGCCCCTCGCCTTAACCGTCCGGTAGTTTTCGGTTTGCCTCGAAGGTTGTCCACAAGCTATAATCCTCGAGTCTCCAAAATGGAGCCCCTACCTACCAAATATCGCAACGGCTGCTTGCACTTCCCACCCTTTGGCTCTGGCAATCCTTCGCGACCCTGCTTTCCATACGACCCTGCTTTCCACAATCTTGACTTGAACAGAACCATTTCAATCCATCGCTTCGTCCGAATGCCTGAGGCGACAGCCACCACGCTGTCCATTTGCCTTGGTTTTTTCCTTTGTTCAAGTCGGCTATTCTCCCAGGAATCGCCCCTCGACACCCGACTTGCTCAGGAATGGGCAGAGGTGGTTCGGCCTATTCTGCAAGAGCATTGCGGCGAATGCCATATGCAGACCTCCAACGAGGGTGGCGTCAATCTTGAGGACTATCAAGATCTCGACAAGATCCGTCAACACGCGAGCACTTGGGAACAAATTCGCGGGGTCATTCGCGCAGACGCGATGCCGCCACCCGAATCGTCAACCCTCAAGATGGCCGACCGAGAGAAGTTGATCGTTTGGGTTCAATCGGCACTTCACGACGTGGATTGCGGGTGTGCTCCGCCCCCTCCCAAAGTAACGCTGCGACGATTGAATCAAGTCGAGTACGACAACACTGTGCGAGATCTTCTGGGCGTGGATCTTTCACCGTCGAAATCGATAGGATTTGTGTCGGACGATGTCGGCAACGGATTTGACAACCAAGGGGAAGTGCTGACGTTGCCACCGATCATGTTGGAAAAATATCTGCAAGCTGCAGCCTTTCTCTCTAAGGCCGTAATCGAGACCGATCGCGAATCCTTTCGCAAACAGCGGTTCGAAGGCCAGCAGCTTGCTTATTCGGAGGTGCAAACCATTCCCTTGAATCTTTCGGCAGGCAAATACAACCTCAGCCTTCGTATGCGATTCGGTGATAAGCAGCCAGACAATTGCAAAGTCCGCATTGCCGTTGATGGAGAATCCGTTGCCGAGTTGGATATTCCTTCCAAGGACGAAAACTACAAACAGGACGTTTCTCTTGAGTCGGGTGAGCATAGACTATCCATCGAATACTATGACGACGCTAATCCCGAAAAGCGGACAGACGCTAATCGAAAACTGATCATTGACTCAGTCCGAGTCAACGGTCCAGAATCCGGTGAGCCGGCTTTTCCTAAGCATCACGAAGCGATTGTGATTGCCAGTCCAGACCAGAAGGACACTCCGGAAGGCCCACCGATCGGCTTGCCCGAAGCAGCCCGCCGAGTATTCGATCAACTCCTTCCCAAAGCCTATCGTCGCCCTGTCACGACCGACGAACTTCAAGCGGTGGTTGGCGTGTGCGAAAAGGCCGCAATGGCTGGCTTCAGTTACGAAGAATCGATTCGCTTTGGGTTGCAAGCCGTACTGGTATCCCCCCACTTTCTATTTCGCTCGGAGAGCAATGAATCGGGTGAGCTGGATGACCATGCCGTTGCTTCACGGCTATCGTATTTTCTATGGTCCACCATGCCGGACGAGACGCTTTTCAAGTTGGCTCAGTCGGGTAAGCTGCGAAAGCCCGAAGTATTGAAAGAACAGATTGCTCGGATGCTTGAAAGCTCGCGGGCCGAAGCGTTGCTGAAGGGTTTTTTCGGCCAGTGGCTTGGTCTGCGAAACCTACCCAAAATTGAAGTGGACCGGGAGAAATTCCCTAGTTGGAACGATCGCTTGGTTCGGGCCGTGGTCAAAGAAACGGAATTGTTTTGCGCTCACCTGTTGCGGCAGGGCAGCATCGATGAAATTGCAGATGCATCGTACACTTTTATGAACCCCCGGATGGCCGAGTTTTATGGAGTCCAGTTTGAAGGAAAAAATCCATCGGAACTCTATCAGAAAACGTCAGGAAGACGAGGGACGAGCGAGCGTCGACAGGGACTTTACAACGACGAGGAAAAATGGATTCGAGTCGACCTGGAGAATAACCGAAAAGGCTTGTTAACCCACGCGTCCGTGCTCGCCTTGACTTCGAACCCCACTCGAACTTCACCCGTTAAGCGAGGTAAATGGATCCTGGAGAATATTCTAGGGGATCCGCCCCCTGCGGCCCCACCTGGGGTGCCGTCCCTCGACCAAGCGGAGCATCAAAACGACGCCTCCTTGCGAGAGCGACTAGAAATCCACCGAAGCAATCCAAGCTGTGCGGGCTGCCATAAATTGATGGATCCTATCGGCCTGGGACTGGAGAACTTCGATGTTATCGGTCGATGGAGGGAGCTTGACGGCACTAAGGCCA
>JAYTVM010000140.1:0-26299 GCA_043743995.1 Pirellula sp.
GTCCGCGGGAGAGCCTAAGCACAATGGACAAGAAAAAGGCTGCTATCGCGTTCATCTTGGTGATCGTCGTTCTGGACGTGCTTTCGCTCGGGCTGGTGATACCTGTATTAGCAAAACTCATAAAAAAGCTTGTGGATGGCGATGAAGTCCTGGCATCGTGGTACATCGGATTATTTGGAACCATTTGGGCGTTGATGCAGTTTTTCTGCTCGCCGATCATGGGAGCTTTATCCGATCGGTTTGGCAGGCGTCCTGTTCTTTTGGTGTCCGCCTTTGGACTTGGTTTGGACTACATCCTGTTGGCCCTCGCGCCGAATCTTAGCTGGCTCATCGTAGGACGGGTTATCACGGGAATCACCGCCGCAAGTTTTTCAACGGCTCAAGCGTATCTCGCGGATGTCACCACGCCGGAAAATCGATCGGCGGCCTTTGGAATGTTTGGAGCTGCATTTGGCTTGGGATTTGTTTTAGGGCCGGTGGCTGGCGGCTTGCTAAGCGACATAGATCTGAGATTACCGTTCTGGGTTTCGGCCGTTTTGACGTTGGCCAACGCCATGTATGGTTTTTTTATCTTGCCGGAGTCTTTGCCGAAAGAGAAGCGTATGCCATTTCGTTGGACGCGCGCGAATCCACTGGGTTCGTTGAAACTGCTCGCTTCCAAGACAGGGCTTTTGCCCATGGCTGCTATACTGTTTTTGTACCAGCTATCTCACCAAGTCTTCCAAAGTGTTTTTGTTATTTATACGGACGAACGCTTTCAATGGTCAGGGCTGATGGTTGGTTCCGCACTGGCCACCGTGGGCATTTTGAACGTCATCGTACAGGGGGGATTGATTCGACCCGCCATCAAGAAATACGGCGAGAGAATTCTCGTTTTTGTGGGATTGATTGGCGGAATCGTTGGCTTCACGTCCTATTCGATAGCCTGGACGGGGCAGATCTTCTTCGCTTGCACCCTCTTTTTCGCTTTGATGGGGTTCTTCAACGCTTCGCTCCAAGGGATCATGTCCAAGCAATTGGAAACCAACGAACAGGGGCAACTCTCGGGTGCGAATAGCTCGCTCAATGGGATTGCGGGCATGATTGGCCCATACTTATTCACGACGGTTTTTGGCTGGACTATCGTACCGAATACCAGTACTTACTACCCTGGCGCCCCCTTTGCCTTGGCCGCAGCCATCCTGACGGTCGCGCTTATCTTGGCCGTGATAGTTGTTCCGAGAACGACCGATCCTCGTGCAGCACGTCCCTGAGGTTACGAAGGGCGTGGGAGTCGGCTTAGAGTCGAACTCGAATTCAGCGACTGTCTGTGCAAAGGCAGTTGGCTTGCAATCTCGCTTGCTGTAGTCCAATCACCTTCAACGACTCGGTGAACCCTCGCAACCCTCTCGATCGCATCGTACCCTGAAGCATCGTACCCTGAAGCATCGTATCCGGATTCCGCTTCGCCATTCTTTAGGGCGAGCGGAGGTGGCCCCGCCAACCCGCAGACCGCTCGGCAAAGTGTTAGCCATTGTCGAGCATTGCAAGCTCCCTTTACTTCAATGTATGCCAATTTGCCTAGCCGATCGTAGACCATGCCGTCCATTTGGCTGGACGGTGTATCCTCATGATCCACCCATACGAAGGAGCCGTCCAATTCGAAGAACATACCCGGTATGTTTCCCAGCATTTCCGCGAGAGACTCGAACGATTGTGGTAATTGTTGACCTGGGAGTGGATGAATTTGCACAAAAATCGGCATGAAGTTCTCGCTGGATCGAGGGCCCTGCTGAACGCAGGTTTTCCAAAAGCATATCGGATCGTCTACAATCACCAACGCGTAAGTTAGGTCTTCATCGCGTTTTCTTTCCGATAGCGCCCCTTCGGCTTGCCCTTTCCACGATAGCCATTCGAAAAACCATGAGCACAGTTGCCGTCCAAGTACCTACGGGCGATCTGCCCACCGCTTCGTACCCTTTTTTCGGACATCTTGCGCGCATTATCAATTCCGGGCAAGCCCGTTCGATTGTCATCTCGGGAAACATCTACGATCTCTATTTTGATGGCAAACAGTATGTACCATTGCTTGCCTTCCTACAAACCAAAACACAAATCCCTGGTTTGATTCAAGTCGTCTATGAATTGAATGGGCCGGTGCGTGTCTCCGAGGAGGACAGGATCAAGTTACGCGAGGCTTGGGCTGCTTGGAAGAACGGAGTCACCATGGAGGCGATTCCGATGCGAGAAATCCTTAGCGATGGCAGCAAGTTCGATTTGCGTCGCCGCGAGTTCGATCAGTACCTACGAGATGCGATTGGCAACGCAACCCAAGCCTTGGAATTCCTGAGGCAATTGACCATCTGTTCGCGGACTTGCCTCAAGGAGAATTTATTGATTCTGATTGAGGGGGCCGACATGCTACTTCCTGCGGGTGACGGCGATGTATCCAAAATGAACGATGCACAAGTTCGGCGTGTCGCCATCGTGACCGACTGGTTCAGCGACCCAAGTTTCTTTGGTGGCAAGGACACGGTTTTGCTCTTGGCCGAATCTCGCAGCCTGATTCATCCGCGTATTTCACGCATGCCCCAAGTCGTATCCATAGAGGTCGCCGCTCCGGATCTGGTGTCACGCAAACACTTCATCCAGTGGCATGAATCGCTGTCTGGAAATCGTTCGGTGAAGCAGGCGGCCGATACCGTGGCAGAGGCCACGGCTGGCCTGAGTCTACACGCCATGCGTCAGTTGCTATTGGCAGCGGACTATGCACAGAAACCCATAGAGCGGCAAGATACCACGCTGCAAGTCGAACAGTTCATACAATCTCAGTTGGGGGAAGATGTCATCGAGTTCAAGAAGCCGACGCAGTCGCTGAAAGACGTGATCGGTTTTTCGAAGCTCAAAGAATTTTTGAACGTGTACTTAATTCCTCGCATGAAATTGCCGGACGATCGAGCGTTGCCGGGGGCCGCGATCGCAGGGCCAATCGGGGGTGGTAAGACCTTTATCTTCGAAGCGTTGGCTGCCGAATTGGATATGCCCGTTTTGGTACTGAAAAACATTCGCAGTCAGTGGTTTGGTCAGACGGATGTGATCTTTGAACGGCTTCGGCGTGTGTTAGAAGCCTTGGAAAAAGTCGTCATCTTTGTCGACGAAGCGGACACCCAGTTTGGTGGTGTGGGCGAAGGTGCGCATGAGACCGAACGTCGCCTTACCGGTAAGATCCAGGGGATGATGAGCGATCCGAAGTTGCGGGGCAAAGTGATTTGGCTGTTGATGACCGCTAGAATTCATTTGCTTTCACCGGACATTCGGCGGCCTGGTCGTGTAGGGGATCTGATTATTCCCATTCTTGATCCGATCGGAGAGGATCGCAAGGAATTCATTCGTTGGATGCTAAAACCCACGAAAATTGACAACGAAGAATTGGTCACTTGGTTGGACACGGAGGGGTTGGAACAGGACTTTTCCTCA
Source organism: Pirellula sp. (assembly GCA_043743995.1). Lineage (GTDB taxonomy): Bacteria > Planctomycetota > Planctomycetia > Pirellulales > Pirellulaceae > JBKCUI01. The sequence continues at coordinate 3,457 of JAYTVM010000140.1, forward strand.
GCTGGTTTTGCCGCTCTGCGCAGTCAATTCAAAGCGATTCCACCCAAAGACCAAGACGATTTGAAGAGTATTATTCGCGACTTCATGCAACCTGCGATCAAACAGACACGCCGGTATCAGACCCTTCAAGCATTAATCAACTGCACGAGGCGATCCTTGCTGCCGGACCCGAACATTTCCGAAAAAGATCGCGCCCTGATGGAAGACGAAATTCGCCTACTTGAACTGCAGGGCATTCGGTAAGTTGAGCGGCGATGTAAAAACTGCCAATCATAACCCGATACGTAAGTGAGGGACCTGCCCGATAATTTGACAAACGGACGGGCCTTCAGCCCTAGACGTAATTGCGATTTGCTTACTCCCAGGCCGTTGGCCTGGGCTAGGCAAACTACCGAGCCTTCGGCCCTAAACACAATATCGGGTACAATACTTAAGAGCTTTCAGGGACGCGATCGGTACCGTATCAATTGCAAGCCACAATCGTTTCACACCAATCAACAATCATGTTACGACACCACACACGCTCCGCGTTGCTCTTTAGTTGTGCAGCGTTGCTCTGCCTTTCCGCTCCCCTTTTTGGACAGGAGCGATTCGCTGACTTGCTAGGCCCTGTCAAAACAGGACCGGTGGCCAAGGGCGGATCTGTAGAAGTCCCCTACATTCTTTGGGGTGGCGACGTCGCCACCTTTTTGGCAAATGGTGATCTTAAGACCAAGCCCGGATCGATATTTCAGCAGTCCGGACTTGATATCAATCTAACAAACGGCGATGACTTCGTCGGACAAGTAAGAAATTACATGCAAGGAAAGTCACCGTTCCTTCGCGGAACCATGCACATGATCGGTTTAGCAGGCGAAGTGGTAGGTGCGGACCCAAAAACCAAACCTGTTATCATCATGCAGTTGTCGTGGAGTGCGGGCGATCATATCGTCGGTCGAAAAGCCATTCGCAACTTGAACGAACTCAAGGGCAAAAAGATCGCATGCCAACAAGGCGGGCCGCACGTTGGTTTGCTGTACGATTCACTCGGCGCCGCTAAGCTCACCAAATCCGACGTGACAATCGTTTGGACCAAAGATATTACCGGCCCGAATGGCCCTGCCGAAGCCTTTCGCAAAGATCCGACCATCGATGCATGTTGTGTCATTACGCCCGACATGATGGGCTTGAGCACGGGGCTTACCGAAGTGGGTACTGGGGCTGAAGGTACCGTGGCGGGTGCTCACGTCGTCAATAGTACCGCACAGATGAGTCGCTCGATCGCAGACGTCTATGCCGTGCGTCGCGATTGGTACGATGCCAACAAAGACTGGGTTAAGAAGTTTGTGGCGGGACAACTCAAGGCAACTGAAAAATTGGTCGCCATGCGACGTAGTTTTACCGAAACAAAAAAACTTTCCAAAGAGTACGAACAAATCCTAGGTTTGTCGCAACGCATTTTCGGCAAAGAGACGATTCCTACCTTGGAGGAGGATGCGCACGGCCTATTGCTCGATTGTTCATTTGTCGGACTGTCAGGACAGTTGGCTTTCTTTCTCGATAAAGGAAATTTGAGCGGCTTCATCCGCAAGATGGGCGAAGCGATCGACTTGGCTACCAGCTGGGGATACGCCAAAGGACGGAACGGATTTGATCCAAATGACTTCGATTACAAAGCGATCGCGAAGATGGCTGAGATTGAATATGCCGAACTCAAGACCAGTGAGAAGTTTGACAAAAGCACAGCGGAATCTACCGAGTTATTCTTGGGCGACAACTTAGATGCAAACACAATCGTGAGCTTTACGATCGGGTTCGAACCGGACCAAAAAGATTTTTCGGCCGATCGCTATGGTTCCGATTTTTCTCGAGCACTGAAAGAAGCCAGCAAATTTGGAAATGCGAGGGTTATCATTCGAGGACACTCGGATCCAACCAAGACGCTTTTGGATCTCATCAAAAGCGGGATTTCCAAAGGAGTCATTCAACAAAACGGCACCGCTGGAAACTATCGGTATTTCATGAATGGCAAACCGCTCGATCTCAATCGGACGAAAGAAATTGTGGAACTGATCAAGGGGGGAGCGTTCGGTGGCGGAAATCCAGATCCCTCGGTGACCATGCAAGCGGCCCTCAATCTTTCCAAGTCACGAGCCGACAATGTATTCACTGAATTACAGCTCTATGCCAAGCGAGAGGGCATGAACATTGACCTCTCGCAAATTGTGCCGGTTGGCGCGGGGGTGATGGAGCCGGTGATTCCCAAGCCCAAGAATCTTGAAGAAGCCAAGGAGAACATGCGTGTCGAGTTTCGAATCGTCAAAGTCAATCCAGAGTCGTTGGCTCCGTCCGATTTTAATTTCTAACGATCTTACTCTTTGGACGCAGTGAAACCATCCCATGATTTTTAAATCGCAATCCCTGACTTGTCTCCTTGCTGTCGCGTCCTTTGCGTGGACAGCAGAGGGCGTCGCCAGCGACAACGTCGTGATCGTGCTGGATGATTCCGGTTCGATGAATGAAAGGATGAGCGGCGGTGTACGGCGTATCGATGCGGCCAAAAAAGCCATCACAGCAGTGCTAAAACAGTTTCCAACAGATACGAAACTCGGCGTCATGCTCCTCAACGGAGATCGCTCCAAGCAGCATTGGGCCATACCTCTAGAACATCTTTCTGTTCCCCAAGCAATTCGACGTGTTGAGTCGGTGAGTGCGGATGGTGGCACGCCGCTTGGAGAACGCATGCGAGAAGGGGCAGAAGCTCTATTGCGACTTCGCGACAAGCAGATATACGGAAACTACCGCCTGCTCATCGTCACCGATGGCGAAGCGAATGACGCAAAACTGCTCAACTTATATCTGCCTGACGTATTGTCCCGTGGACTCATGGTTGACGCTATTGGCGTAGACATGAGGCAAGACCATTCGTTGGCCACGCGCGTTCACAGCTACCGCCGCGCCGACGACGCTGCCGCTTTGTCCAAAGCCATTGAAGAAGTTTTCGCAGAGAAAGTCGATTCCAGCGCCGCCAACAGCAGTGCAGACTTTGCACTTTTGCAAGCCCTCGACGACGAAGCTGCCAAAGAAGCCCTCAATGCGTTGTCAAAACCCAACAATACCCCAATCGTCGGTATTTCCCTTCCTGCCCATTTCAATGTCGCCGTGGGCAATCCAACGTCCGTTCAAGGCACGTCGTTCCTAGGAACTTTTGTTGTCACGATCCTGTGCTGCATGTTCCCGTTGGTTGTCATCGTGATCGTACTGGCCGTCTTTCTGTCTAAATCGAAAGTCGGCGGAAAGAAGAACCGCCCAAAGCGGTAGCGCAATGGCACCCACTTTGAGCCGCAACGCGCTAGCGTGCGGGCCGGCGCCAGCGTGCGTGCAAGCCGGCGCTAGCGTGCGGGCAGAAAGGCCAGGAATCTCTTGCAAATCCGGCCCTCATGCTAGCGCATTGAGGCTCAAAATTTTCAAAGTGAGTGGCCTTGGGCGGTAGCGTTCTCATCGTTTAACGCCGAGCTACGAATGCCGGCCAAGATCGAGAAAGACAATGATCGATGGATTGCCGACTGGGGTGTAATGACCGGTAAATTTAAGGCCACCCGTTTTGCGATCCACTGCGAAGACGGCGATGTTGTCGCCCCGTTGATTACAACAATAGAAGAACTGTCCACTGGGATCGAAGTTGAAGCTCCGCGGATAATTTCCGCGTGTCCATTCTTCTCCAACGAACGCAAGCTCGCCGCTTGAACCTATAGAAAAAATACCGATGCTATCGTGAAGTCTATTGCCAGCGTACAAGAATTTCCCATCGTCTGAGACCAAGATCTCGGAACAGAAATTGCTGCCAGCAAACCCTGGCGGAAGTGTCGAGACCGTTTGCCTTTGGGCTAACCGACCCATTTGAGCATCGTAGTCAAACAACACGATGGTCGATGCCTCCTCTTGAATGGAGTAGAACCAACGACCGTTGGGATGGAAATGGAAATGCCGCGGACCGTCGCCCGGTGGCAACGCGATAGCCGCAGGTTCGTTCGGAGTCAGTACACCCTTTTTCTCATCAAAACTCCATACGAAGATTTGGTCCAATCCCAGGTCGGCATGCAGCACGAAGCGTCCAGCGGAATCGGCTTGAATCATGTGCGCGTGAGTCCGATCATGTCCGCTAAAGGCAAAACTTCCTGGAGGAGTATTGGTCGCCTTTGTCGGACCAATCTTTCCGGCATCGATCTTGATATCCACGGCGTCTCCCAAACGCCCCTCAGCAAGAATCGGCAGTACCGCCACCGAGCCTCCGAAATAATTAGCCACCAACAGGAACCGGCCCGATGGATGGATGCTTACGTACGTAGGACCAGCGCCCCCCGAGCCAACGGTGTTGAGCAACGTCAACTGTCCGTCCGCTGAGTTGATGGCAAAAGCGCTGACGGTCCCTTGCTTGTCGTCCCCCAATCGATCTGTCTCATTGGCGGAATAAAGCCGAGTGCCGGTGGAATTCAATGCCAAGCAGCTAGGGCTGGTTCCCATCTCGTGAATGCCAGCAGGCGACATCGCACCAGTGACGCGGTTCACCTGAAAAAGATGTATGCCACGACCATTGCCGGGTGGTAGGTCCACCTGCGTTGGCAGCATATCGCGGAGGGGAGAACTAAAGGTGCCGACATAGGCAATCAGCGGACGACCGGCTTCATTGGACTGGGCTTGCAAAAACCCGTCGAGTGCCTGGGCAGCTCCGGCAAACGCAATAGAAGTCTTCAGAAACGAGCGTCGCGAACCATCTAGGCATGTCATGGCAAATCGATTTCAATTATGTTGCAAAATTGCGTCGCAATAATCCAACCTCTACCCGCGCAGCACGAAGAGTCTTTGGGGCTTGCGTCAACGATTGGAGAAGGACATGAGAGTATGATAGTCGATGGTTACTTGGTCAACCAAACACCGACTCAATCCCATGATTCTCAAAATTAGGCGGGCGGCAAAGTGGGTTTTACCGGGAGGGAGAGGCTCCTGCCGATCCCATGCCAAGCTCGGCAGGAGCCTCGCTCTCCCATTCGAATCACAGGCAGGTAAATTTCCGTCTGCCGCTCGCCTAATCCCTCAAACACCGCCCTCTCAAACACCACCCTCTCAAACACCACCGTGAACTTCGAATTGGAAAAAATGCAGCCTTACGACGCAACACCGTCGACCGACCCACTTATGGACAAAACCAAAGAGGGTTTGACGATTGAAGTCCCACTTTGCAAAACCCAAGTTGACCTTGCGGCCCAGCCAGCCATTTCCAGCGAAAATCCTTCACTTTTGGCTGATGCATTCGAGAAACTCGATGCTCTGTCTATTCCGTTAGAGCGTATTTCCTGGTGGATTTCCGCGGGCATCGTGGGTGGCACTTTGCTGACAGGTTGGTTGCTAACCTGTCTGGTTTTTTGGGGCTTTTTTGGTTGGCTACAGTGGATTGCGTTGGCTTCGGTGTTGGTCCTCATCATGGCTATGATTTCGGCTGCTAGGTACATTCCGCAAAGAAATTATGAGACGACGTCGTGGAAAACCATACAGAAAGGGATCGAAATCCGGCGAGGAATTTGGTGGCACCATCGCATTTTTATTCCTGGAAATCGCGTCCAACATACCGATGTTCGGCAAGGGCCACTCGAGCGACGATTCGGACTAGCCACGCTGGTGGTGAACACGGGAGGAACACACCAGCCTTCGATCTCACTGTCGGGCTTAACTCTGGCTAAGGCCGAGGAATTGCGTGATCAATTATCGTATAGTGAAATCAAGCTACCTTCCAAGGACGCAATCATTGTCGAGACACTTCCATGACGGGACAGACGCCAAGTACCTCCAATGGTAGACGATTGCATCCCCTCTCGTTGCTCTTTGAGATAGCTTCCATTATTCGTTCGAACATCGTCCCAACAGTGTTAGCCATTTTCTCAACCAGCCAAGGGGGATGGGTTGGCTTTAGCATCGGACTAATGGTTATCCTGATTGGACTTGCTATTGCTCTAATCCGATATTTCACTTTTCGATACTCGATAGCAAACAACGAGTTCATTGTTGACCAGGGACTCATCCATCGGCTCCACCGAGTCATCCCGCTAAGCCGCATTCAAAACATCGACTTGTCACAAAACGTCTTTCACCGACTGTTGCGTGTCGGCGAAGTTCGAGTCGAGACAGCCTCCGGAAAGGAACCAGAGGCGATCATGCGTGTTTTGGCTCTCTCGGAATTTGCTCGCTTGAAAGCGGAAATGCTCGCTTCCAACGACCTTCATAACGAGAATTCGCAAGGCATCGATTCCATTGAATTACCCTCTCTTGCAAAACCATCCGAAGAACCCGAACTCATATTGGCTCTGCCGTTGCGATTGATCGTGCTGGCCGGACTTTTGAGCAATCGAGGCGAGGTCATCGCGGGACTCGCATTGGGCTTCCTGTGGGAGTTGCGTTTTGGAAATTCGTGGTTTGCCTCAAATCCAGGTCGTGGAATCGAGATTGGAGTTGGTAGCGATACGGCAAAGTCGATCGCCAGCGACACCGTAACCTTTCGGGGAATCCTTGATTTCGTCCGTGAGAGTTACGGTGCGATAGGCTCACTATTGCTCATTGCTGTCGGAATACTCGTCCTTTTTGCAGTTCTCAGGATTTTCTCGGCTGCTTGGTACATCCTTCGATTTTATGGCTATAGATTGGAGGCTCACGGAGAATCATTGCATGTACGTTGTGGGTTGCTGACTCAAGTCTCCGCCACGATTCCTCGCGGACGGGTCCAATTGATTAGCGTGCAGCGGAGTTGGATTTCTCGCCGCTGCGGTTTGGCATCGATTCGCATCGAAACTGCCGGCGGTGGAAATGGCGAAACCGAGAACGCGGCTTCGTCGGTGGGCAGGCGATGGTTTGTTCCTGTGCTGCCGATTGCGTCATTGGGCCGGATACTTTCCGCGATCGACCCACGCGCTCAATTCGACGAAAACAATATTCATTGGCAGACGTTATCCAAAGACACATTGGCTCGGATGTTTCGATCTGTTCTTATTGCTTCGGTACTGACGACTTTCGCTGGAGTCTACTTGCGACCAAGTTGGGGCTGGATTCCTGGCCTCTTCCTTGGAATAGTAGGTTGGTTTTACGCTCGAAAGAAATCCAAAAGCAAACGCTATTTCCGAACGGACTGGGGGCTCATTTTTCGAAGCGGAACTTGGAACCAGAAGTGCTCGATAACCTTCTTTGAAAAGATACAGAGCGTCGCGTATTCGCAGTCACCGTTGGATCGACGTTGGCATATGGCCAACCTATCAATCGATACGGTTGCTGCAGGGCCAGCCGACCATCGCATCCAAATCAATTATCTCGACTCCGATTTCGCAGTCGTTGAATTCGAGAAGATCGAAAAGGCGTTACCGTCACACTGTAGCTGAGCGTCACAATGTAGGTGAGCGAGGCCCTCGCTCAGAACCAACGGTGCCTGCGCGCCCGTCGATATCCAAAGCTTGCCCAGAAGCGAAATGGCTGCGTTTGACGTACGCCAACGCCACACAGCGACTGTTCCTTGGATCAGAGGCCGCGGAACAAATTGTCCCAACTTCCTTGCCGTCGGCTTGAATCGAAGTCTGTGTTTTCAGGCACTCGTCCAAGTCGACATAAATCTTGACTAGTTTCTTCTGGACTTTGCCGAGCATGTCGAGTCGAGCGATGGTCTCTTGGCCTAAGTAACAACCCTTGTTGAACGAAATCGACGTACCATCTCGATTCACTTCTTGAGGCAAATGGCGATCATCCATGTCGATTCCATACCACGGCCAAAAAGACTCAATACGGGCCAATTCCCATGCGTTACGATGAACCATATCGCTTTGGTTCCACTCGCTTCCCAATCGTTGAATCATCTTCTCATCAATGCAGCCAGAGGGAACAAGGGCAAGAATCGAGTCGGGGCCAATCCAAGGTGCGTGCAGCAAGACAACCCGCTGATCATCGAATTTAACGATTGACGCACTGGCTGAACTAGGTACGCCTTCGCTTGAAATGGCGAACGCTTTGGCGGCAATGGCTCTATCCTGAAAGAGCCAGAATTGAGTGTCGTTACTAACGTCGGAAACCACCGCATCTTCGCGAATAATGTAGCGATCGAAGTGCGGAACCAGTTTGCTCCCTTGACCCGGTACGGTGACGAAGAACGCTTGATCATCGACGGCCAGCGCGATTCCGTGTCCGAAGGTGCGTCCCTTGACATCGGTAACAAACGTTTCCAAGGCTTGGCCGTCGGCCAGCGTTCGAAGATCCTGGGTGCAGAGGTTGTTAAAAACTCGGCAGCGATCTTTGCCCTGAAATCGCAGGACTGTTCCTTTGCCTAAATAGAAGCCGCTGGTCATTGTCGTTACTTGTTTTCGTATGATGGTGGAACCGCAGGCTTGGTTGTAGTCGCTCAGACGTTGCCGTGCAATGTGTTAACGTAGGCCGGTTCGCTCCGCGACCGGCGGTCAGTGTAGTCGGAACCCCACAAACTCATTCCTTCAATACCGCACCAAGCACCCTCTAAAAAATGAATCCGAAGGTTAGATTAGATCGAAAAAAGCAAGCAGCGTTACGACGCAGGACATCCGTCGGCGGAGCGACGGAACTACGGGTCCTGTTTCTGTTGCAGGTAAACAACAAGTTGCCGCATGGCTTCGGCGGAGAGTTGTCGTTCTAATCCCTCTGGCATGAGCGATATCCCTTGGTCTTTCATCTCAGCAATCGACGTTCTCTCCAATGTGTGGCGTTTTCCATCCGCTGTTGCCAACGTCACGCTTGAGGAAGATTCTTGCACAATAACGCCTGCAAGCGTCGCGTCATCGTCCGTACGAAGAATGTACTGCTTGTACTTGCCATCGACAGCGCGATTGGGGTCCAAGATGCCTATCATCAAATTGCGAACGGACAAATCGCTCAACGAAGAAAGATTCGGGCCCAAGGCCGGCAGGTCTTCCTTACCCAAGTGGCAAACCGCGCAATGCAGTTGATACATCTTTCGACCCTCTTCCAGATCCGATGCGTGCGACGACGGCTTGGCTTCCGAGACTGCTTTGATGTAGGACTCCACCACCTTCGATCGATCGCGTATTTCGCTGCTCCCAAAAATTTTGACCGCTCGCGTTTGCACATCGCGATTCCAAGTGTTTAGCATTGACTGAACACTCGAAGCGTCGATATCCGAGGCCCGGATTTTGCCGGACTCGATCGCGTTCAAGAAACGCAGGATCCATTTGGGTTGCTGAAGCAGGCTGTTCGAAATTCGCACGCGCATCGAGGGGCCGAGTCCTCTCCATCGTTCCAGCACTTGATCGAGCACCTCATTGTTGGACTGTTGCAATAGGCGGTCAAACGCGACTTCTTGGACAGCAGGGGGCATGTTCGCAGCCAGGCATGCCATCCAGCTCTCGATACGAGCCGGTGCTTGCTCGCCCCAACGCAGGAGATGAACAGCGGCCGCTCTTTGTTCAATCGGTAGACTAGTGTTAGCAACGATCGTGTCTGCTCGCTCGATCCAACTGCGGACAGAGACTGGCAACGAAATACTCTTGGCATCTTGGTTTTCTAGCCAAGCCGCAACCAGTGGCAGCAATGTGAATGCGCGGCTGGAATCTTGCGAAGCCCGTTGAACCCATTCCGATATCAGTTCCACACCGATCAATGGCTCACTGCTCTTCTTGAGCAACCGACTAATGAAACGCGTGATTGCGATTTGTGAGTCTTCAGGCGTGCTGGAATTGGAACGGACCGGCTGAAGGAGCCGATCGCTGAGATCGACGATGATGGCGCGCTGATGTGCTGGTAACGCCAACAGGACAGCCCGTTGTAACCATGGGTCTTGCTCGCGGTTTCGAGCGGATTTTACAATGGCGAGAGTGGCGTCCTTGGACTCGTCGATTCCTAATAGCAAGATCAAATGCAATGCGAGTTCGTCGTCCATCATGCAAGTTGCTGAATTGAGCCCGTAGACAGAGCTTCGAAGGCTTGGCGAACTGTCCCACCTGGAACGGACGATGTCGAGGGAGTATTGAACCACGCGAGCGGACTCCTCTTTTTGAATGCGCTCCGACAGCATGGAGTCCTCGAGCCAACCACAACCATCCAACGTTGCCATCATTTGAAGTCGAATTCGAGGTTCCTTGTGTGTCCGCATCGATTCGATGATCTTGTCTCGAAGGTCGGTTGGTTTGTTTTCGATGAGCCATTGTTGGGCCAAGTCCCTTCGTGGACCTATCTCACTGTGGAGTGCCGCTAGAATATTCGCATGGTCTTTGGCATCGAATATAGGCAGAGGTTTAGCCTGGAAATCACGATGGCGAATGCGATAAATTCGCCCTTTGTCAGCCCCCCCTCGCAAATCGATTCTGGCTTGCCATGCTTCTGGGATCCATTGAGGATGTTCAATGACCAACCGATACATATCGGCAATCCAGACGGCGCCATCTGGCCCGGTCTGGACACGCACTGGACGAAACCATGGATCGCTGGATCGCACCCATTCGCTTTGAATGTCTTGAGGGAAACGCGATCCCTGGAGTGCAGTACCGTCAAGATGGAGCTTGGCGCGATGGACCAAATTGTGAACGGGCTCGCAAATCATCGCGGCATCCAGCATCTCGGGACCACAACCAGGAGTGCGGCAAATAACCGAGCTACACGCAGACGTAAATCGATTGGCCGAGAACACATCGTTGAATCGACCATCGGCAGATGAGAGCGGAAACACTTTGGGGCCGACGGCTGGTGTCGTCAAAAACTGACGAAGCGAATCCACCGAACGGCCCGATCGCTGTTGATAGCGGTCGTCGATCACGTACTGATACATGGGTTCGTTATTGGCGTTTCCAAACCAACGATTCCAATCGTCGCGGCCTCGGATGTACTGCGTTGGTCCGGATACGAATTCGAGCCGGCGTTGGGAAAGATCCAAAGCCAAATCTCTGCCCGAAGCTCGCAACGCTTCCGTGGAGCCTGCCATTTGGATCTCGGCTGCGTCGCTACCGGACGATAGATAGAGTTTGCCGTCCAGTCCATAAGTAAATCCATTGACGCGATGCTGTGGATTGGCGGCTGGAAAACCTGAGATGAGCGTCTCGCGGTACTCTGCGCGACCATCCCCATCACGATCGGCTGCAAAGTAAACGTCCGGCGCACAGGCCACGATAGCGCCATCGCGATAGGGGAAAACGCTGTTGGGATAACTCAAATTATCTAGGAATACGGTAGCCGAATCCATGCGTCCGTCCCGATCGGTATCGGTCAGGATTTTGATACATCCACCATTTTCGACTCCAAGTGGATAGTCACGCATTTCCACCACCCAAAGCCTGCCCTGCGAATCAAAAGCGAAGTTGACGGGATCTTGAATCAAGGGTTCCGACGCAATCTGTTCGATGATGAACTCAGAGCCGACCACGATTTTCTTGAGAGCTTCGTCTGGCGAAAGTGGCAGTCTTTCGCGATCGCTTCCTTGCCGAATCTCTTGGACTCGGCGAACGAGCAAATCCTCGGTGCCTGTCTGCCAACGTCCTGGGAGGTTGTAGTAGATCATCGACTCATCAACTTCGTAGCCCCCTTCGGCACGCATGCGTTCGCTCGCAACGTATCCAAAAACATCATCGCAATAAGCAGATACCCAAACGTTCTTGGTAGGAATTTCTTTTTCCAATCGCATTTGATAGTCGAGGACCACTTCGCCACCTAGAAATACCCATGTCAGTTGATCTTGGAAGGTCCAAGCGTGAACCGAGGCAGGATAGGTTTCGGGGAGGACACCTCGGCGATTCCATAGATCCGTTTGTGACTTGGCATAGTGTTGATAGGGAAGCGATGTTGACTTAAGCCAAGTATTCAGTTGTTCTCTTGAGGGGTGTTCGGAAGGAAGCCCTGCATAACCAAACTCCGTTTGAGGATTTGAGTCAAGCGTTTGCATGGGTGCCTTGAGAGTGTCAGCAACTCCCTTGGCCAAGGCCTGGCCGTGCGACTTGGCGAGTTCGTACGATCCGGTTGGGGATGGCCCAATGTCTGCGCCGCAGCCGATGATCGGTAGCGCGATCGCACCTAGCGACTCATCGAGAAGAGAAGCGGACAATCCAGGCCAGTCTCCGCTGACTCGATTGTCATTGGGTGGAATCGAGGTCGCATGACAAGCGTAGTTATAGACAACAGATTTCAACTTGCCGTCCAAGCCCTCGACGGCCAATACGCCGAGTCGATGATCCACGATGCCATCTGCTTGTTTGCCAAAGCCTTTCCAAAGACCGTTTTCAAGAACGCGACGATTGGCTGCGAACGTGGCGATGCCGGTGCCGAAGCGCAATCGAGCATCTTGCGGTGATTCCATGGCCTTTGCGATCGCATCCACAATCGATTTTTCGACCAGTGCAGTGTATCGATGTGTCCCTTGCAGTTGATCTTCGGATGGTGGGGTGGCGAAAAGATTGGGGGCAAAGTCGTCGAGTTGAGGGGCGGAATGCGAATGGGTTGCGGCCAAAACAAACCGTGCTCGCCCGATTCCCCAGCGTTCCTGAAGGACTTTGGCAACACGATTTGTCATGCTGCCCGGGATTCCGGTGGCATCGATCGAAACGATGGCCATCGGAGCGTCCTGATTGGGCACGAGAACGAGTGCGCGAACGAATAGTCGATCGGCTACGCCAACGGAAACATCGTGGCGAGCTGCATAGCCAGACAGCCGCAATGCTTCGGTCGGTGTAATGTCCACTTTGGAGACACCTGCGCGCCACTGGACGTCCGCAGCTTGGCAAACTCCGACGTTGCTTGCAGGTGCAAGCAATGTCACAAAAACCAGAATGGTGCGATGACGAAAAAGGTGCATGAGTGGGTCCTACCGAAACCGTGGGCCGAATTTGCAAATACTGGAAACGCCGAATAAGCTTCGATTGTAACCCATCGACTCTACAGCCATCAAACCATGGGATGATTTTGCACAAGACCCTTACCGAAGGCAAAATTCCCAATCGATCTACCATCGGTAGTGAACGGTGCGTGTCCCGAACCGGACGCCTCTCGTGAGGTAGAGGCTGGGTCCAAAGTAAATAGGGGGCAACAAAAGTATCACCATCGCTACGCCGAGGCAGGTTTTCACCATTTGAATCGGGTGAGAACTTAGCAATGATTCAATTAGAGACGAAGGGACTCAATGAAGCCGATACATCCTACTTTCCCCCTATCCCTATGCAACACGACCGTCCGCTGGTACTTCACCAAGCAGCACCGCCAGCCGGGTTAGGTTGCCGATCATTCCTAGATTACGATCGTTATTTGGAAGAAGGTCTCATGTGGTGTTCCGTCTACACTGACCGCCGGTCGCGGAGCGAACCGGCCTACGTAGATCCGTCGCTCCGCCGACGGATGTCCTGCTTCTCAACGCCAATTGCCTAATCGATCCCAATGGCGGTTTCAAACCCGCGGCAGCAAACCACTTGGACGTTATTTGGAAGAAGATCGCATGTGCAGTTCCGTCTACACTGACCGCCGGTCGCGGAGCGAACCGGCCTACGTAGATCCGTCGCTCCGCCGACGGATGTCCTGCTTCTCAACGCCGATTGCCTAATCGATCCCAATGGCGGTTTCAAACCCGCGGCAGCAAACCACTCGGATGTTATTTGGGATATTGTCGCAGGTGCAGTTTCCTCTACACTAATATAGGTTCGCATCCAGGTGAATTGGCTGCGATACGTGCACAAGGGCAGACAATGAAAAATCGAATAACTTCGCCGATGAGCCTTATTGCAATTCTGACTTTGCTTGCTTTCGAAGCAAAAGGGCTCGCAACGGATCAAGAGATGGACGCAATTAGGATAGGCCACAACACCAGCTACTTGATTGAAGTACCGATGAATTTCTTTTGGACCGCAATTAATCCAAAACCAGAATTCGATCCTGAAAGTACTTCCAATTGGAAAGGGTATACGACTAGTTGGGAAGTCAAGGACAACAAACTTTTCTTGACCTCTTTTTCCGCCAATTTGAACCGTATGCCGATCGATGCGAGAAAGATGTTTGGAGGCCCACTCCCTATCGAAGCGATCTGGGTCAATGGGCCGCTGCATGTCATTGACGCGATTGAGCGTAAGGGAAGGGATCGCTATGCCGCAACTGCGAAACGACTATTTCTTGTCGATGGAATTGTAGCGAAAGAAGCGGTGATAAAGGAACCGGTCCGTTGCGATTGGGGACGGGTCGGCATACGCATCGGCAACAAAGACGGGACCGCGTTTATCGAAAAGTTAGCCGTGGGGAGCCCCACGGCGATCGGCTGGGAGCTAAGTGTCGGCGATGAACTAGTTTTTCTCGTTGACCTTGATGATCAGCGTGTGCCGATAGGGAAGTGTTCGATTGAAAAGGCCACTCAGTTGCTTAGCGGATTGCTAAATCAACCTCTACGAATTGGTGTCCGCGCAAGGAATACGCTCGACATTCGAACGATAACGCTTGAAAGAGCAGAGACCTTTCTGATGAACTGAGTTGATCGGTGGCGTAGCGGTCCGAGTGACGCAATGGGTATTCGCCAAGCCTTTCATGATCGGACCGAAATCGTTGATTGGGTAGATATCCGGTTGCATAGGCTACGACTACAAAGAATTGGCATCCACAATTTCGCCTGAATTGATTGTGCCTAATCCTCCCCATGCACCGTAAGGACTCGCGTAGTTGTTTCTCCCTAACGGTGCGGGTATCGTCAAGTCACCACAATCGATGCTTGACGAAATGAATCGAACCGAGCCATCGCCGAAAACGCAATTCACACCATCAGAGACGTGGAATGATCCGGCTGTGAAGTTTCCGTATGCAAGATCACTTGCGTTGCGGTGGTTCGCACTGACATCGCCTGGCGGAAGTATCGTATTAAAAGATGTAAATACGGGTGCCCCATCCACCCAGCGTCTGCCTCGGCCAAAAAATTCTGGTGGTGTTGGAGGGCTAGCTGGCGAGACAGAAAATCCACAATTCCTCTTCGATGAATACTTGCAAGGCGTCGACAGTTCGGCATCCCCTAACCACTCAATCATTTTTCCGTCAACCTTTATCTCACTCATAAATAGCGTCATCGATAGTCCATCTGTCGCCTCCGCGATCCTTCGGAACGATTTGGTTTCAAACATTCCGCGAGTCGTACCGTTGGCATTGTCGAAAATAGTATCGGCAACGCAAAAAGCATAATTCGTATAGCCCATTTCCTCCTCCGATTCCTGCTTTGGATCACTTGGGCATCGAAATAAGGTGAGTTTGTCGAGCCATGGCTGAATGATACCATTGTCGCCATTCGTTCCAGGGAGTGGACAAAACAACACGGAATTCGACAAGCTACCTTGATTGTTGCTACTCGAACTAAAATGACCAACTTGGATCGAGCTTTGCATCTTTTCGAAAAGGGGTTGCTGTTCAAGGAATGGCAGAATCATCACTAACCCACCTATGCGTGCGTATGGATCGTTGGGATTGGTCGAGCCAAGTCGTAGCGTTGGTAGCCTTCGAAAGGCAGACTCATAGCTTGCCATCGCAAGTCCTAACTGTTTCATTCTGTGGCTGCAGTCCATTCTGCGTGCGGATTCCCTGGCGGCCAATACCGCTGGCAAAAGCAAACCGACGAGCAAGCCGATAATCGAAATAACTACCAGCAACTCGACTAATGTAAAACCCGATTTCGAAAATTTTCGAATACGCATATTGCTTCCTCTGCTCTCAAAGAATGCTCGGTATGGACCGTTCTAACGACAATGACTGGCAATTGCCTCAAATGCACTAAAGTCGCATCCACCACAATGGTAACCGAAAACTGTCCAGGTTGAAGCGAAACCAAGTAATTATCCTGTAACGTAAACGCAACGAGTCTAGTTCCTACGTACGATTAGAGACCGTACTTCTTCCGTCTCCTTAAGGCTGGGAGACGTCGATCATGGCTTAGCCAACTTGCTGCCCGACTTTACTCTGCGATCTAAGCGAATCCATTGCTGGCTTTTGTACCCCAGAATAGCAAAAGCGATTCGGAAAAAAATTCGGAGAAAAGAAGATTTGATTTGGTCGTCAGAGAAGATATCTTCGCTGGATTCTCAGGTGACGATGACGCAATGAAGCGAGGGGCCGCCGAATGTGACAAAGCGCTAAAAGAGGATCCGAAGAATGCCGAGGCGATGGTTTGGCGCGGTGCGATTCGGGTTTTTCAAGCGGGGCAGCGCTTCGGGAAAAACAACCCAGTACAAGCGTTTCCACTTTGGACGTCACGGCTCAAAGGGCATTTCACTGTGGGTTCCGTCGAGATACCAAAGCTACTTCATCTTTTCTCGTTCTTCTTCCGTAAAATCGTTAACTACGGTCTGACCGCTGCCTCGTTGAGCACGCATGCGCGCTACTTTTTCACTTGTCACCTGATAAGTGGCCCGTGCCTTGTCCATGGACCAATTTGCAGTGCCGGCCGATCGGATACCTATTCCATCCGCTTCCGCAAATGCGTCCTGGTTTGAAGCCAGGAAGGTGAAGTGCCAGTTGTACACGCTTTGTTGACGCTCAATCATCAACTTGATCTGGGATCTGGTGAACTCCTTACTCGAATTCTCTTGACCATCAGTCATCACGACAAAGATGACTAAGCCTGGGCGATCTTTCTCA
This sequence comes from Pirellula sp., assembly GCA_043743995.1. GTDB lineage: Bacteria > Planctomycetota > Planctomycetia > Pirellulales > Pirellulaceae > JBKCUI01. Next base: position 20,083 of record JAYTVM010000140.1, read on the forward strand.
TCCATTTTGGCTAGACGTTCGCCGGTTTCATTGACGGCCCGTCCGACTGCGTCCAATAGCCCCGTACCGCCCCGGGGAACAAGCGTATATTTGGGCACCTTGCGAATTGGCACTCCCTTATGGACGAACTCGTACTCGGTATCAAATTGCACAAGGGTTAACAGTGCGTCACCAGGTTGCTTGGCCTGCTCGGCGATAAATGCATTCACGCCACCCTCGGCGTCGTCTTGGATTTGTTGCATGGAACCGCTTCGGTCCACGACGAGCGTGATATCCGTCAGATTAGCATTCATCCGCTATCTCCTTCTTTCACTTTGAGAGTAGTTGTCAGCGATTCAACGATAAATCGGTATCGATAAGTCGGTAATTTGGCCGACGCTACATGTGTCTGCTCGGATGCTGGCAGCGTCCGCCACGAAGTGCTTAGAATGGCCAGGAATTTGGCGAAGAGTACCCCAGACAGAATTCGAATCTGTGACCTCAGCTTTAGGAAAGCCGCGCTCTATCCAACTGAGCTACTGGGGCATCAATGAAAAGACTGGGAAAAACTCGCTTTGCACTTTTTTGCATCTTGTGATACTAAAAGTAAACCCAGTTTTTTGCCCAGTGCCAATTACAGACCGTTATTGTACCCAGGAGCAACAAACCATTCTACTGGGTCGTTCGGTGTACCATTGGTTTATTCGTTTTTGAGGCGAAGAAGCACGACGGCCCATGCGCAATCGTCTTCGTCGTCCCAGGGATTCCATAGCTCGATTTCACCAGTGCTCGGATTCTTTCGGTGGTAGTTCAAGATTGGTTGCTTTGAGGGTTCATTGGGGCGTGAACGGCTTGCCGTAGCCGTTCTCGCACACACGCCGAATTCCAACAGTTTTTTCCCATACCGGTATGTCGTGCAGGTTCAGGTGATGCGATTTAGCAAAGGTTGGCCGGAACCAAAACGTCGCAGGTTCTCGGCAAAATGCTCGACCAACCCAGCCATCTCGCGGTCGTATCCACCGGCTGAATGAGGTGTAATATAGCAATTGGGCGTTCGCCACAACGCATGACTGGGTGGTAATGGTTCGGGCGTCATAACGTCCAAATAAGCTCCCTCCAATTCTCCTAGTCGCAGGCGTTCTTCTAACGCGTTTTGATCCACGGTCGCGCCCCGCCCGATGTTGTAAAAATAGGCCCCTCTCTTCATCATTTGGAATTTGCTTGAATCGAAGTATGCCAGCGTTGACCCATTTGCGGGCAAGACGTTGATGATGTGATCCGCTTGCGGCAAATATTCTCCAAGCTGCGATTCCTCGATCAATTGGATCGCTTCGTCCCCTCGGACGCGACGCCGTACACCCATCAGCTTCATTCGAAAGGGAGCAAGCAGTTCGCACAACCGCGCCGCAATTTCACCGTAGCCAAAGATGAGGGCCGTCTGGCCGTTCAGAAGAAAGGATTGCCGGCGACGCTCAACAGCCGGCCAGGAACAATCGGTCCGTTGTGTCTCACGCGACTCCGGCAACCGCCGCGCGAAGGCCATCATCATAGCCAGCAAATGCTGTGCGCAGGGTTCGTCGTATACACCAGAACTTGTGGTCAGAAATGCGTCACGCGTTCGCAATGCCTCTCGAAGATCGTCGCGATCGTACGGTGTGTAACCGGCTGTCGTCAAATGAATCCATTTCAATTTCGGTGATCGGATGATTTGATCGGCGTCGGGCTGCCCAAATGCGATGTCGGCTTGCGCAAGCTGCAAATCTGGGGGGCACGATTTGAGATTGAGCGAACTCATCTCGGTGGAATAGAGCAGGCGATGTGGCAGAACAGACGCGGCTAGCTGCTCAGCCTCTTTGACGGGAAGATTGGCGTTGGTCCAAATCGTGAATTGAGGTTGCTCCATGCTTTGCATTTCCTTTTTAGGCGAGTGGGGATGCGAAAACTACCAACGGGAGAGCGAGGCTCCTGCCAAGCTGGCGCCGCCATGGTTCGGCGGGAGCCTCACCGCCTCACCCTCCCGAGTCGCCATGGTTCGGCGGGAGCCTCACCGGCCTCACCCTCCCGAGCAATGAATGGGTTGGGCGAAGTCGATAAAGACATGTTGACAGGGGTGGCCTTGCTCTTCCGTACAAGTGGTCATTGAGCCAAAATAGCTCTCAGTATCGAGGATTTGCAGCACTTCGGCAATCGCTCTCGGAAGCTGAAAGATGTTCTCGTGTTTTCGGATCGCCGTGTATACTAGGCGTGTGTTCGATTTTTGAACGGTGATCTCCACGCACGGCATAACAGATGGGTCTATTCGACAAATTATTCGGAAAGAGCGCCGATAATAATCGGGCTGACATTGAACTTCGATTTGAACGCATCCGTTCGGCTGTTTCGGGCACAATGAGCAATTTCTTTGTCGCCAAAGATCGATTCAACAACAACCAAATCGTCGGCGTGAAACTCTGCGATATCGACAAGGTTGAATTCTTTGAAAACAGATTCAAAGGGCTGAACAAACCTTCGGAGGGGGAAATCGCGATGGGGATGATCCACCCCAACATCGCCAAGACACTGGAATACGGCCTTTCCACCAAAGGTCAGCCGTATCTGGTGATGGAGTTCGTGGACGGTCCGGGGCTACAGGTCCTCATCCAACAGCGGGAAGAAGAGAAACTCAAAGGTCGTAGGCTTAGCATGATCACGCAAATGGGCGAAGCTCTGCTTTACGTCCATCGTCGGGAGTACATTCACCGAGATATCTGCCCTAGAAACTTCATGTGCACCCTAGATCTAGAAACGGTAAAACTCATCGATTTTGGACTTACCTTGCCCGCGACCAAGCCGTTTATGGTACCTGGCAATCGAACGGGTACGCCACTCTACATGGCAACCGAGATTGTTCGCCGTCGCGCGACCGATCAACGTGTCGATATCTTTTCTTTCGGTGTCACCTGCTATCACTTGGTCACGTTGGAACTGCCATGGCAAATCTCAGATACGACGGGCAAAGCCGCATTGCATCACGATACCTCGCCACCCCAAGAGATCCTTGAGTTGCGTCCCGATTTGGATAAATCACTCGCTAGCGCCATCATGGCCGCCATCAAGCCAAACCCCGACCAGCGCACTCCAGATATGGAAACGTTCTTGCGCCAGATTCGAAATGTGAAACAGTCGCCATGATTGGTCAAGTGCGATAACTCGAAAGCTGTAATGAAATCACAGGCTCGACGTAGGATTGAACTTCAAGGCGCGCACTCCAATAACGCTCAAGTCATCTGGCTTGCAAGGTTTGCCCTCGATTCCGAGCATCCGTTGATAAGCCAAATCCGTAACCGTGGCAAGCGATTGACGTAACTTGCCTTTTCGCATCCCTCCCACGACCTCGTCGATACTCAAATTGTCGAATAGCCCGTCGCTGGCTATGACAACGGTATCGCGCTGCGACAGTATAATAGCTGGGCCAATTTCAATTCGCATACTTGCACTGCCGACGACATTTGAGACAAGGTGGCGGTCCTCATGGTGCATGGCGTCGTCGGCCGCCAGCATGCCGGACTCCACAGCAAATCCGACCGGCGAATGGCTAACCGATTGGTAGCGAATGCGGCCTCGGATGCCTGTTACCAAAATCATCGAATCGCCGACGTGATAAGGTCGAATGGTACCTCGGTAGTATTCAACGACCGCAATCGTACAGGCAGCACCGATCTTGAGCTCTTGAACTGCGATATTTGCTTGCTCAATGCCGTCCACGATGGCAACCCGCAATCGATCTGGTCCGCTCTCGTTGCGTTCAATCGAGTCAGTTAGCACTTGCAGCGCTAGCTCCGAGGCTTGCTCACCACCTCGATACCCGCCGCAACCGTCGGCAATCGCGAAGACCGCAGTTTCGTCGTCAACTCGAATAATCGCTACGGCATCCTCGTTGTAGGTTTCTTTGGATGGGCAGCGTCGCGAATAGGCGCAGGCTTCCCAAAGGACATCCTTTTGTGAAAGGATGTCGCTCTTTTCTTCGCGAAGTAGAAACTGATGATGTGATACTGTGGACATAATTACAAAGGTTCGGCAAGTATCCCAATAAAGCAACCGTACTTTTGGGACTGTCTCAAAAATGAACTCCAAATTATGGGTTACGCAATCATGAGCGAAGGCGACTCACCCCCCGAAGGTGGCTGCTCTACTCGTGGAAGTGTATCGATAGCGACAATTCTAACGCTCTATTTTGCATCGCAATGCCGAATGCGCGTTTGAAAGGGATTGCTAGCATTGTTCGGCCGGACGCCTTGGTAGTCTAGGTAAAATTTTCCGATTAGTTCGGTTCTGCTAAGCATCGGGGTGATGACAATCCGATGGACCACTTATGCAACCGTTGGTCGTACTAACTTCTACACTGTCGCCTACGGCTAACCGTTAAACGAAATACCGTTCAATTATTTGTTTAACAGTCAGCCGAAGGCGTACTCGATACAACTAACGTACGCCTACGGCTAACGGTTAAACGCGGTTAAACGAAATTTTTGCGAAACGGGGCTTCATGGAACGGTATTGCCGTTGAACGTGTTGCTTACCAATATCGATAAGTCAGTACCCTAAAGGAACATGGGATTCGAGCATGGACTCAAAGCTCACTGAAGTAAGTGCCGATAAATTGTTGCGCCGCGAATGGATCGTCGCAAGCATTGCAGTCGCTTCCTCGTTGGTTTGGTCGACCGCCAAGTCGACCTGGGCCAAGCCGAGAGACAAGTCGGACGCGTTAGCTGCTGGCTTGTTTCGCGTTCGGTCCGTTCTCGATATCAACGGTGAGATTCGGCTTCGGAGCCAAACCAATGACGCGACGAGCAAAGGTGGTAAAGTCATCGCTGCGAAAACGGCCCCTATCAAGGCTACTTCAACGGTCGACTTCGACGAACAATACGAAACGTCCGGGCAATTGACACTCTGCAAATCCTATCAGCATTATCACGAATCCACCTCGGAGATTCAGATCGATCGGCACGTTACCAAGACGAGCCTTCGCGAGCAATGCCGCGACATCCTTCGGATCGGCACAGAACAAGGCATCATGGCGGCATGCCCTGATAACCCACTCTTTGCGGCCGAAAGAGATTTGATAGAAGGCCCTGTCAATACGATGTTCCTGGACCAACTGCTAACGGACAAAGAAGTAAACGTAGCGGACAAATGGACCATCGACGCCGATGTCGCGTGCCGCTTGCTCAACATGGACGCGATCCAAGACGGCAAGTTAGTGATGTGCTTGGTCGCGGCCGACGCAGAAAAAGCACAAATGGAACTTACGGGGACGCTCTCGGCTTCGGTGCGCCAGGTGCCGACCACCCTCAAGATCGAAGGAAAAGCAAAACTCGATCGCAAGGGTGGTTACATCTCTTGGTTTGCAGTCAACATCACCGAGACACGCGAAATCAGCGAGGCCGAACCTGGTTTTCGCATAACAGCCCAGTTGAGAATACTTCGCTCCAGCATTGACGCTATTTCAACGGGTGAATCACTACAAATCGTGGCGAGCCGATTAGGCAGTATCGAGTCCGCCAGCCTTATGCAGTTCCAATCCGACTTAGGGTACTATCGATTCGTTGGGAATCGAAAGTGGTCGACGTATCGGGATAGTGGCGAGGAGGCAACCTTGCGTTATGTGATCAACAATCGAGTCGTCGCCCAATGCAACATTACCAATATGATTGACTACGAACCGGGGCGTCAACTGAGCCTGGAAGGCTTTCAAGCCGACGTCAAGAATGCCATTGGCAATGCCTTGGTTGAGGTAGTCGAAGCGTCCGAGCGACTTTCGAGCAATCGATTTCGGTTGCTCCGCGTGGTGTCGCGGGGCGGAACGCAGGGGGTCGATATCCAATGGATTCACTACCACATTTCGAATGACGATGGGCGTCGGGTAGTCCTCGCGTTTACTCTCAACGAAGCGAACCTAGAGGCGTTCGCGGCCGAGGACACTCAACTTGCAGACTCCTTCGAGCTGATCAATTGGCCGACCAAACTCGACGCGAAAGCCCTCGAGACGGCTGGCAAAGAGACGCCAAGCTTGGACGAGAAAAAGACTCTCATTTCGAAGCCGATAGTCAAGCCTGGCGAACCATCGGCCGCGTCCGCACGCCCCAAGCTCTCGCGTTAGGCTATTGATAGGGGTAGGGAAGCCGGGTAGACCGGCTCCCCTCCCTCCAAACCGTACGGGCGGTTTTCCCGCATACGGCTATCCAGTTAGTAGGTTCCC
>JAYTVM010000141.1:0-2108 GCA_043743995.1 Pirellula sp.
ACCTGAGGGTTTGGTTTCGCGCGAGACGGAAGCGGTAACGGCACGGAGTGCCGTGGTACACTCGACGAATGATTTGTTGACGGTTGCGGTGGATAGAAATTCCGAGAACGATTCGGCGATAAGGTTGAAATGGGGGCAACGAACTTGGAATTCGTTTTTGGATTGGATGGTGCGATCTCGGTTCTCTGAATGAGAAGTGGATTGGGGTAGCGAATAGCGCAATTTTGGGATCGTTGGATTTGCCCCGCCGCTCTTTCACGGGGCAGTAGATCATCTGGGAGGCACTCGCGCGGAGAAGAGTTAACCGTGGGCCGAAAAGATGCGTTCCGATCCTGAAGGGATCTTGGAATCTTGGACCCTTTCAGGGCCATTTTTCTAGTCCTTGCGTTGTCCGGGGGTGCGCCGCTCCGCGGCGACCCCCGGCTACTCTCTGGAGATCCCTATCGGGATAGAAGCGGGATAGAAGCGGAAGAATGCCTACAAGGAGTTACAAGTGGCAGTTTCTGTTTGCTTCGGCCAAGTTGTCACGAGATTCAAGGACGGGTTTTAGTTTTTGATTTTACATTTGCAAAAACAGTAATTCCGACGCTAGCAGCGTCGGCCACGGCAAACGAAAAAACCTCGGCTGGACGTTGGGTTCAACCGAGGCTTTTGAAAAGGTTAGGATAACAATTGAAGACATGTGCTAGGTTGGCCAAGGCCAAACGTGGCGATGTACTTCTTGGTTAGTCGAGGAACCCGACTAGTTCTTGGGATCGGCTTGGTTGTTGAAGTTTGCGGACCGCTTTGGCTTCAATTTGACGAATGCGTTCACGCGTCACTTTGAAGATGTGGCCCACTTCCTCCAGGGTATAGCTGTAACCATCCCCGAGCCCGTAGCGGAGTTTGATGATTTCGCGTTCGCGGTAACTCAGCGTTTTTAGGACTGCGTTGATGCGCGTGCGAAGCATCTCTTGTCCGGCCCCGATAGCAGGGCTCTCGGCCGTTCCGTCGGGCAGCAAGTCACCAAATTGGCTATCTTCGCTGTTACCGACTGGACGATCGAGCGAGATCGGGTACCGGCTCATGGCCAATACACGCCTAGCTTCTTCAATTGTTGTTTCCGCACGACGAGCGGTTTCCTCGAGGGTCGGTTCGCGTCCCAACTCTTGCAGCAATTGCCGCGAAACATTTCGAACTCGTGACATGGTTTCCACCATGTGCACTGGGATTCGGATGGTACGGCTTTGGTCTGCAACAGCTCGGGTAATAGCCTGACGTATCCACCAAGTGGCGTACGTACAGAACTTAAAACCGCGACGATACTCGAATTTATCGACAGCTCGCATCAGGCCCGCGTTGCCTTCTTGGATCAAATCCAGGAAGCTCAAACCGCGATTTCGATACTTCTTGGCGATGGAAACGACTAAACGAAGATTGCCTTCGCTCAACTGCTTCTTGGCGCGTTGATACTCGGTGAAAACTTTCTTGACCATCTTTACGCGTTTGCGCAGAGATGTTGGCGTCTCTTGGGTAGCGACCAGGATCTGACGAAACTCGCGACGCAACTGAGCCACTTGTGAGGGGGCTACTTGGTGCGATTTGAGGGTTGCCAAATCGTGCATGATCTCGTCGACTCGGTCGCTCAATCGCTCAAGCACTCCGATCATCGTCTCGATCCGCTGGGTACGCAGCCCCAATTCCTCGATCAATCGAACCGACTTGCGACGGCGACGGGCGAGGGACTGCCAGGCTTCTTGACGCTTTTTCACTGGGATGGATTTGCTCAGCGCGTTGCGATAATCGCGACGGTTCCGCTTAAGCAGCACGTCCAGTGTCTTGAGGTTGTGTGGTAATCGTCCTAGGATTTGGTCCTTTTCCAGGTGATCGGTAACCGAAACCTGGACCGTACGATCGAATGGCAATTCGCCGGTATGAACACGCTTGAGAATCTTGTAGGCAAATTGCACCACGTAATCGCATTCGAGCAACTTCGTTCGGAATCGACGTCGAGTGACTTCGATTTTTTTGGCCAGCCGAATTTCTTCTTGACGCGTTAGCAGAGGGATTTCACCCATCTGAGTCAGATACATTCGAACCGGGTCATCCGACCAAGTTTCGACCTCCTC
>JAYTVM010000142.1:0-6782 GCA_043743995.1 Pirellula sp.
GGCGACGCCACCCTCCGTTATCTCAGTGGACTCCTGTTCCAATTATCCTTCCCGGAGCAATTCCAAGAAGAGAATCGAACAGGAGGAAACCGAGGAAACAGAGGCATTGGAAAACCAGAAAATCGGTTGTTGTTCGATTCAGCAAGTCGCCTATTTCGAAACTCAGCAACGTTACACAAACCGCTCGATTTTTCCGCAGTTTTTGCCAGACGATAGAGCCGCCGCTTGGGCCAAAGAATTACTTTGTGCGAGAAAGCAATTGTCCTGGCTCATTCGTTCGAATTCGAATCTTTAGTAAGGTTGTTGCAGCGCATCGCTCAGGAACTTCATGAGCGGTTTCGCGTCATCAAACGCGGACATGATTTGGTCGCATATATCGGCCTGAAGAAACGCTTTCTCGCTCAGAGGCGTGACGCCTGCAAAACTCTTGCGACGAAGATCTTCGATGGCTGGATGATTCGGGTCAATACCACGTGGAGCCGTCTTGAGCGACTCGCCGTCGAACTTGAATCGCGAGGCAAATTTCTTGTTGTTGCGGACTTTATTCCAGTCGGCAACGTTGTGCATAATGGCTTGTCGTATGGCCGCAAGCGGTTCGGACGGAGGTAGCCAGATTCCAGCCGCGATAAAGCAAGCATCCGGCTCAAGATGAACGTAGAGGCCGGGCGCATGGACATCACCGCCGATGGAGTGCCGAAAATGGATACCCACATTGATCTTGTGAGGGGTCTTGTCTTTGGCAAACCGAGTGTCGCGGTATATCCGCATGATGGAGCCACCAACTCGCTTTGGTTCGGCCAACAAATAACGTGAATGCTTGGCCATGCGTGGCTGCATCTGAATAACAAAATTCATCGCAGCCTGCAAAACATCTTGCTCGTATCTGGATTTATTATCTGCGAACCATTCGCGGTCATTATTGGATTTGAGCTCTCGCAAAAACGCAAAGAGCTTTGGAAGAAAGGGAGACTGCTCAGCAGAGTGAGATGTTTTTCTCATTCGTCGCCTGCACTTCGAAACAGCCGAATGAACAAATCGATAAGAGGCGACATCGCGATCGCCACAAAGGCCAACAGGAACACTTGATTTGCGGCTATCCACTGATCCTCTGGCAGGATCACACCGGCCCCGAGTATGCCAAGTGCGGCAATCAAGAACATTTCAAACCGATATGGGCGTTGCCAAACGGAGTACCAGAGAAGCAATGTCCAAAAGGCAAGCAATAATCCAACGGTACCCATTCCAATCCAACCGAACAATGCGAGCAAGCTAGCAAGCACCCAATAATACGGTCTGACCTGGGACAACCGCTGGTGAATAGTTTGGATTGAACGAAGGACTGCGTTTGTCATAGTGGAAGCGCTAAACTACCATTCCGATTGCCAGGGTTTTGTGAAGTTGAGAATGGCTCCCAGTACTAAGCAGCATACGCAGCCAGCCAGGAACACGCGAAGCCAAGAATTCATGAGTCGACCTACGACAATATCGGCAACACAAACGAGCGTGGGCAGAAATAGCACCGAAGTGATGAGCCAAGTTGGAAGTGGTCGCGATTCAAAAAAGTTACTTACTGCCAGGCAAGCTATCGCCATAATTCCAAGCGGTATGACAACCGTCGAAAGTTGCCAACCGTAATGCAATTTCGCCTTCGAACCCAAAAACACACCGACTATCGATGCCCCCGACGCCGCACCGATTCCCGCTAAGCTCCATTCGGCTAGGCTGGCGTAGGACTGGATTGCGATGGCAGTCACGCAACCTAGTTGTCCAAGTATTGTCAACGACACCCACCGTGAACCGTCCGATTTGGCGATGGAATTCAACGACGCAATGTTCCACATGGCGGCTATTCCACCGGCTGCCATCCACGGTAGCAACTTGGCCGACTGGTCATCCCAAACCTTGCCTTCATTGAGGCACACAAAAAGGTTGCCGATGGCAAGTGATGCAGTGGCGATGCCTGCCATCGCCGTATAGTGAATTGGAACTGCAAAAACCGTGCGAGCAATCGCTAAGACGAGCATGCTGCCCGGAATCATCCAAACCATCCACTGCCATTGATACGAGGCTTTCCAGTTCGACCATTCCAGCGGTTTGAGGAGGATGCCGCGTTGCCATAAATCCGAACCAATCAACCCTAAGGCACATAGCAACGCGCCGGAAAAGGTTGGAAACGCGATTCCTCGAACGGGTTCGTCGTCGTACCAATCCTCACCCTGAACGGTGGTCGACAATAGGTAACAACCAATTAAGGAACAGATCGCAGGGAGTAAAAGTCGTTGCAATGCAATCTCGATTTCAAAGCTCATTTGCTATCCCCACGGTGAACACGTTCATCGTTCTAGGAACACTTGGGTCAATCCTCGATACGCCGCCTCGTCGAACTCAAAATCCGTTTCGCCCAGGAAAAGCGAGCCGGCCTCCGGTGAATCGTCTCTTCGTTCCATCGGCATGTTTTCGACGGCCGTCGTTACGACTAGCCAGACTCGACCTTGCCAAGCGATCAATTGTGGGCAAGTCGCCTGAGGACTCCCTAGCAATTGCCATTCCTGTTCGATTCTACCGGTGGCTATCGAGTACTGCACGGTTCTTCCGAAAGGAGCCGCGTTTGGATTGTACAAAGCGATAATAATACTCTTGCCGTCCAAAGTCATAGTCATACCATCCGGGACACCTGGATCATTGGCCAAGTCTACGATCACGCGTTCCGACTCAATCTGGCCCAGGTCGGTATTTATCCTGTAAGCGACCACCCGCCTAGTCGGTGAATCGATGTCAAGCAATTCAATGTGCGAATTGCCAACCGACAGAATGCATTTTCCATTGCTGCAAATCTGGTCGGATCGCAACCGAAAGAGTTTTGCATCGCTGCATCGCCAAAAATAGAGTCCGGCTTTTTTCGTTCGAAATTCAAGATCCTTCGTCCCGAATATCAGATTGCCATCCCAAGTGACTCCATCGTTGACAATGGTTCCGCTGCAATCGTTATCAATGTCATTTATAAAAGGTTGGTAGCTTTTTGAGCTAGTCGAGAAGATCCCAACGGTTCGTTCGCATCCAACAACGAAGTTGCCTTTGTCCGTTGGAAATGCAAATCCAGGCCGACCGGGAAGCAAGTGCGAAACGTTGGTTTTATCGGCAAGGTCAAAAACATTGACCGAACCAAAACTAGCGTCTGGGCCGTGCTGAATGGCAACCCAAGAAAACTTACCATCGCCCAACGGATAAGGCCCTTCGGGCAAAAATCGAAGGGCGTTGGACGGAGGTGAAAACAATACTTGTGTGGCTTTCAATTCGACTACGCTTTCTCAAACGCAGAATCGAAAGCACGACCGCTGGGTGCAAAGTCGATGTTCTTAACAAAGCCCGCAGCTTCCTTCGCTCCGAACTCCCGGTCCATTCCGCTGTCTTCCCACTCCACGCTGAGTGGACCCGCATAGCCAATGTCGTTGAGCGCACGAATGATCTCTTCGAAATTCACACTGCCGCGACCAGGGCTGCGGAAATCCCAACCACGCCGCGGGTCACCGAAGTTGAGATGGCTCGCCAAGATACCGGAACGACCGTTCAGCTTCGTCGTTGCATCTTTGATATGAACGTGATAGATGCGGTCTGGAAACGCTCGGAGGAATTCCACAGGATCAATTCCTTGCCAAATCAAATGACTTGGATCAAAGTTAAACCCAAACTCAGGGCGATTATCAAGTGCCTTGAGCGCCATCTGAGCTGTGTGGATATCAAATGCAATTTCGGTCGGGTGAACTTCCAAAGCGAAACGAACCCCGTTGTTCGCGAATTCATCCAAGATTGGATTCCATCGTTTGGCCAACAAGGCAAATCCGTCATCGATCATCGATTGGGGCACAGGCGGAAACGAATAATTGAGATGCCAAATGCTAGAGCCTGTGAAACCATTGACGACACCCACGCCAAATTTCTTGGCCGCACGTGCCGTTGCTTTCATTTCCTCGATAGCACGCTCATTGACCCCAGCAGGATTACCATCTCCCCAGACATAACCCGGAAGTATTGCCTTGTGGCGTTGATCGATGGTATCCAAAACAGCTTGTCCGACGAGGTGAGCGCTGATCGCATGGCACTGCAATCCCAGATCATTCAGCGCGGCTCGTTTGGTTTCGCAGTATTTCGCTTCCGAATTTGCCTTTTGAACTTCAAAATGGTCCCCCCAGCAAGCCAATTCGATGCCATCGTAGCCAAATTCTTTGGTAAGCTGTGCCATCTTGGAAAAGGGCAAATCGGCCCACTGGCCGGTGAACAACGTGACAGGTCTGGCCATGCTGAATTTGTCTCCTAAGAGTGAGAGTCGACGGAAAGGTTTTAGGGCACTAAGAATAACATGATCCGCGATCCAATTACAGTCAGGGGACCAGAATGAGCGAAGAGGTCGTTATCCAACTATCGTTTGGTGACCGGGAACTGGCTCTGGTTCGAAGTTTAAGGTACGAAATCCTGCGCAAACCGCTCGGAATGCCACTTTCCGGCACCTTTTTTCCAGGTGACGAAAACGAATCAACGATTCATTTACTAGCTCTTTCTGAAAACGAACTTATCGGTTGTGCAAGCTTGTTCGTGGACGACTCGGATGCAATCCAACTGCGGGGGATGGCGGTTGCCAGCCAATCGCAACGTCGAGGAATTGGGAACCGAATTGTCGAAACCGCAAAGGAAATCGCGATTTCAATTGGCAAAAGCCTGTGGTGCAATGCCAGATTTCCTGCGATTGGCTTCTACGAAAGACACGGCTGGATCCAAACGGGCCCATTTTTCGATATTCCGATCGTGGGTCAACACATTGTCATGAAATGGACTGGAAACTCCGAAAACAGCGTTGGATCGATTACCAAGATGATAAGATGATAGATCGCGCCTAGTGCTCGATCCCGCCTGAGAGTTGGGGTTCTTGTCCTAACCAACCAAACTCTTGGCGAGTTTAGCTACAACCGAATTTAGCATGGAAGAAGCACTAGTGGTCCGTCTTTTTCACGAAACCAACCAAGAAGACACGATGATCGAACGAATCAAAAAAGATGTCGTTCTCTACGACGGTCAATGCAACTTTTGTCGGTCTCAAATCAACATACTACGTCGGCTTGATGGACAAAATCGACTCGAGTTCGTTTCGCTCCACGATCCTGAAGTCGCCACAAGTTATTCGAATCTGACGTTTGAGCAATTGATGGAACAGATGTGGATCGTCACTCCTGCGGGAGTTCAGCATGGTGGAGCGTTCGCCGTGCGATACCTCTCAAAACGGCTCCCGATCTTGTGGCCGCTTGCACCCCTGATGCATATCCCCTTCTCCATGCCGCTTTGGTCCTTCCTTTACCGTCAAATTGCCAAGTTCCGGTATAGGATTGCAGGCCGAGATTGCGATGAGGGTGGCACTTGCTCGATCCACCGTTGAATTCGTCTGATGTCTTTAGGCGAGCGGCAACCTTGTTTGTACCGGGAGGGAGAGGCTCCCGCCGAACCAAAGCCGAACTCGGCAGGAGCCTCGCTCTCCCATGGGAGCCCTTGGCAGGTAGTTTTCACCCTGCCGCTCGCCTTATGGCCGAGTCATGATAGTGGAAGCTCTAGCCAAAGAGCAGCTTCGGAGCCAAGCGTTAGCTCTTGGCTTTTCTCTTTTCGGAGTAGCCCGTGCCCAGCCTGCTCCCGGCTTCCGTAACCTGATCACGTGGATCCAACGTGGCTACGCCGCCGAGATGTCGTACCTACCCAAACGAGCGACTGCATATGAGCACCCGAATTCAGTTCTCGAGGGCTGCAAAAGTGTGGTCATGCTGGCAATGCCTTACGCCTCGAATCCCTTAACAACACCCAAGAAGCATTCTCTAGAATCGGTGTCCGCTGACTCTCAAAAGACATCTGTGCCTTCATCGAATTGCAAAATCGGAAACTATGCCACCGGCCAAGTGGACTACCACGACCTGATACGACAACGGCTGAACGAACTGACAAGCACCCTTGAAAACATGTACCCTGGATCCAAGCATCGGGGCGTTGTGGATACAGCGCCGTTGCTCGAGCGAGACTTTGCGCAATTGGCTGGCGTCGGCTGGATCGGCAAGAACACTTTGCTTCTCAACCGTACCGAGGGAAGTTATTTTTTTTTGGCAGCCTTGTTGACCAGCGTCGAACTAGCGGAGGATAGCCCATTCGAAGCAGACCATTGCGGATCCTGCACAGCTTGCTTGGACGCTTGCCCAACCGACGCATTTGTCGGACCTCGCGTCCTCAACGCTGCAAAGTGCATCAGTTATTTGACGATCGAATTCCGCGGAATCATCCAAAACGAACTCAGCGAAAAGATGCAGGATTGGGTCTTTGGGTGCGACGTCTGCCAAATGGTCTGTCCATGGAACCGCAAACGAAATGTTGCCGTCCCAAGCGAATTGGAACCATCGCAGTTGGACGATAAGCTGTCCCTTAAACATTGGCTAACGATGGATGAAGTGACGTTTCGAAAGCGTTATCGTCACACACCCTTTTGGCGAACCAAGCTTTCCGGTATGCAACGCAACGCGATGATCGCGGCCGCCAATTCCAAACGCATCGAATTGCGGCCAATCATTGAGACGTTCACGACGAGCAGCGATGAAGTCTTGCAAGCCACCAGCAAATGGAGCCTTTCAAAATTGGCTGCTGAATGACTGTTGCTTTATCGATAGGGGTAGGGAAGCCGGGTAGACCGGCTCCCCTCCCTCCAAACCGTACGGGCGGTTTTCCCGCATACGGCTATCCAGTTAGTAGGTTCCCGTGGA
>JAYTVM010000143.1:0-26122 GCA_043743995.1 Pirellula sp.
TCGAACTTGGCCTGCCGTCGTGAGACTTCCCTATCCTCGAGACTAGCAATAATCAGTCTTTTGTTTGGCCCGGTTCCGGAAAAGCCATACGGCTGCGGCTCATTTGGCTGCTGTCGGCCTATCTCCAGCGTACCTTCGAATCGCGACGAAAAGAGCAGGCGATGATTCTCGTAAATCTTGATTTCACATTGAGGCGAGGGCTTGGCCATTTTTGTTTGCTTTGAGACGCACCTAGGAATAGAGCTCATGCAGTCCTAAGTCTAGCGGACGCGTCGAATCCTGCTAAGGGCCGAACGCATTTGCGATTCTCCCAACGCGATTCAATTTGCTACACTTATTGTGGCCTTTCGCTTATTGTCGCCTTTCGCTCTGCGAAAGTGCGCATGGCACACACACTTTTGCGGAGCAAAAGGCGACACTGCTGGCCGCATGACCACTATTCTCAACAAATCCTATCTGCGTAGTTAGGATAGGAACGACTTTTGCAAAAAACTTTTGCATAGGAATGACGCAATGCCGGAGCCAACTTGATGTCGCAAAACAGCGAGGATCGCAATCTGCTCATTGGAGACTTGGCCGTACAGTTGGAGTTCGTCACACGCGACCAGTTGATGGACGCGATGAATGTTTGGGCTCTCAACAAGACCCAAAGTCTCGATACAATATTTCGAGACCAATCGCTTATTAATGAAGACACGCAGCGGCTATTAACCAGCTTGGCCGACAAACACTTGGCCAATAAGGTCTTGACCGATGCTAGGCAAGTTGATCACGTTGTCGACGCATTTGCCACCGTTGCTCCCATGGCAAAAAAAAATCCTGCTGAATTCCAAGAAAATGGCCCGTTGGAGACGGCATCTCCATTCCCGTTGTTGCCGACTGTCCAATTCGTATTGGATCCGTTGGCTACGGCTGCTCCAAAAACGGACCGACTGATCGTAGGGCAGCAAAAGCCTCTCCCTGTCGCTTCGACTGCTAGCCGCTTCAGGATCTTGCGGCCCCACAACGCAGGTGGCCTTGGTACGGTTTCGGTCGCTCGTGACGAAGAACTTGGACGTGAGGTCGCGCTCAAGGAAATCAAGGAGTCTTATGCCGACCACCCAGAGAGTCGTCGCCGATTTATCGTCGAAGCCGAGATCACGGGTTGCCTCGAACATCCTGGGATTGTACCTGTTTATGGCTTAGGCCAATATGCAGATGGCCGTCCCTACTATGCGATGCGATTCATCCGTGGCGAAAGCCTAAAAGAAGCCGTCGATCGGTTTCACAAAAGCAAAGATCTGGATCGCGATCCTCGGCGCAGACTCCTTGAGCTGCGAGTGCTACTGAGGCGCGTCGTGGACGTATGCAATGCCATGGCGTATGCGCACAGCCGCGGCGTGTTGCATCGCGATCTCAAACCAGACAACGTCATGCTCGGCAAATACGGAGAAACGCTTGTCGTGGATTGGGGATTGGCCAAAGCGGAACATCAAATCGAAGTGGATCGTCCGGATGAACCGCCATTGCAATTGCTTTCCGGCGCAGGATCGTCGAGCACACAAATGGGTTCGTGCTTGGGCACACCCGCTTACATGAGTCCAGAGCAAGCGTCCGGTAGACTTGACCTGATTAAGCCGCCGAGCGACGTCTACAGTATCGGCGCCACACTATACACCGTTTTAACGGGCAAACTGCCGTTTTCGTCCGATTCTCTCTTTAGTTTGTTGCAACAGGTACGAGACGGTGAGTTTCCGCGTCCGCGAGCTATCGACACACGTATTCCCTCGGCGTTAGAAGCCATATGCCTCAAAGCCATGGCCACGAAGGTAGAGGATCGCTATTCCACGGCATTGGCATTGGCCACCGATTTGGAGTGTTGGCTCGCGGATGAATCCGTGTCTGCTTACACGGAACCAATTGGCAATCGAATTGCCCGCTGGTCGCGGCACCATCGTGCATTGGTGACCAGTGTTGTTGCGTGCACCATCGCATCGCTATTCATATTGTCGTTGTTCATAGCGCTTCTGTTGGCCGCCAACAGTCGAGAGCGTTCGGCCCGTGAATTGGCCGATTCGGAACGCTTTCGGGCCGAATCCAATCTGGAAGTAGCCAAACAAGCAGTCGCCACGATGCTTACGGAAGTAGGCCGCGCCGAACTCGCACAATACCCACAAATGGAGGAAACGCGAAGCAAATTATTGGCTCGTGCAAGGTCCTTTTACGATGAGTTCTTAAAGCAAAAGCCGAAAGACGTAACACTCCGATTCGAAGTCGCCGTCGCTTTGCGCAATCTTGCGGAAGTAGATCGATTGGTCGACGATTATGATCAGGCCGAAACGCGCTATGTTCAATCGATGGGCCAACTTGAAGCGCTAGCCAACGAACATCCTGGTAATCCAGTTTATCGTCGGCAACTGGCGTTAGTCCAAGATGACTTAGGTCGGCTGCTTAGGAGCAGAAACGCTGGCAAGGCCCAAGAGTACTTTGACCAAGCCATCCACTTGCAGTTGAAATTGAAGTCCGTTGACTCGTCTACGGAATTGTCACAGGAATTGGCAAGGTCGTTTTACAATCGTGGGATCGTTCAAGCCGAACAAGGCAACCGGGACGCAGCCCAAACAGATGTCCTTTCAGCCATCGGAACGTTAAGCGAAATTCTACGTGAGGAGGAAGCCCCAAATCCTTCGGTGAAGCAGGAATTAGCCCGTTGTTACAACAATTTGGGCAACCTCCTGCAAGCCTCTGGCAGTACCAAGGATGCGATCGTACAATTCCAAAAGTCACTCGAGCTGCTCAATGAGTTGCCGGAGGATCGCGACCGGCAGACGGAGCAAGCCATTTATCAGAACAATCTTGCCAATCTGCACCGGGCAACCGGTGATCTCAAAAACGCGGATACGGTCAGTGCCTCTGCTATCGAGAAACTTGCTAAGCTCGCTCAGCCACTTCCATTGGTTGCAAACGAACTTGCCAACGCGCTTCATAATCGCGGCATCATCTTGAGCGAACGTCAGATGCGTGAGGAAGCGGAATCAGAATACGATCGGGCGATTGAGATTCTGACGCGACTCGTTGCCGACTACCCCGACGTTTCGCTGTATCACGATCGTCTCGGAAATTCATTGTTCCAGGTTGGCTCAATGCAGTTTCAATCACTAAATTATGCAAATGCGATCTCGAATATCGAACTCGCACGGCGCGAACATCGACTCGCATTGAGCCAAGCTTCCACGGAGCCAGCCTACATTCAGCATTTCATGAATGATCTGGTAGGGCTCGCGTTGATTCACGTCGCGCAAGGCAATCACTCGGCAGCATACGAAACCGTAACCGAAATGAAGCGGGAGCTGGTCATGGACGGCGATGCCGTGTTCGATTCGGCTCAATTGATTGCGAGATGCATCCGTGCTCTGGAACTAGATACGTCGATCGAGTCATCCGAAGTCCGCGAGGACGCCGATCGAAAATACACCACACAATTCCTTGAATCGCTTGAGGCTGCGTACCAAGCTGGTTTTCGCGACTTGAGTAAGGTTGACAAGGCGAGGCAACAAGAAAATGGCGCTTTCTATCTCATCCGGAACCATCGAAACCTCAGCGAAGCGATCGATCGGTTTCGGAGCAGGGTCGAGTCCCAATAGAAATCTTTCGACTGGTTGAAACGAGGGGATGCGAAATCCGTGATAGAATACTAGCGTCTTTAGAAAACATCTTGATGGCAGAATGAAAATGCAACTCAATCGAAGAACGTTTGGATATTTGGCCGGGATGGGGGTGGCCGCTTCCCAATTTCCTGTTGGGCAAGCCTCGCCGGTCCAGCGCAAGCGGATCGCTTTTTTAGGGACCAAGGTGTATCAGCATTCGCATGCCCAGCATTTTCTAGATCGACATGCGATGGGGTACACGTTTGCAGGACGGTGGCAAGAACCTCGCTTCGATATTGCATCGGTCTTTATAGATCAGTTCGGCGATGCGGATTTGGGGAAACAGCGGATTGAAAAGTATCGGCTCAGTTCCTTCCCGACAATCGAGGAAGCGTTGACGTTGGGAACATCGAAACTTTCCGTAGACGGAGTGGTTATTATCGCCGAGCATGGCGACTATCCCGTCAACGAGATGGGGCAAAAACGATACCCTCGC
This sequence comes from Pirellula sp., assembly GCA_043743995.1. GTDB lineage: Bacteria > Planctomycetota > Planctomycetia > Pirellulales > Pirellulaceae > JBKCUI01. The sequence continues at coordinate 4,123 of JAYTVM010000143.1, forward strand.
TACGAGTGGTTCAAGAAGGTCGTAAAGGTTTTTGAGGATTCAGGACGGAGCGTACCTGTGTTCAATGACAAGCACTTGTCTACCGTTTGGTCCGAGTGCAAAGAGATGGTGGAGGATTCGGTTCGATTAAAATTCCCTTTTTTGGCGGGTTCATCGCTCCCAGTCACTTGGCGAATGCCTGCTACCGAAATTGCACTGGATACGCCGCTTAAAGAAAGCGTATGCGTTTGTTATGGAGGTGTCGACAGCTACGATTTCCATGGTTTGGAAACAGCGCAGTGTATGTCCGAACGGCGCCGCGGCGGTGAATCGGGCGTGAGACGCGTGCTGGCGGTTAAAGGGGATCGAGTTTGGCAAGAAATGGAGCTTGAAGATCGGAGCGATACTAGGCGACTGTTCGTGGCCGCACTCACACGCAGTCACAATCTGCCGGTGGAAGGTGGATTTCCAACCGCCCCGGTTACGTATGAATGGGCCAAACAAGTCATGAAAGATTCGGTAACCGCGTATTTTATTGAGCATAACGACGGCTTTCGCACATGCATGTTCCTGTGTCCGATCCGCGACTTCAATTACGCTGGCCTGCGTTCGGACACAGGCGCACTTGTTTCGTGTCAAATGTACTTGCCGATGCCGACACACGGTTCAACGACTGCAGACTTTTTCAACCCGCTGGCTCGCCACATCGAAGATGTCGTTTTGACGGGTCGGACTCCCTATCCGGTGGAGCGCACGTTGCTAACCTCAGGCATGGTCATCGCAGCAGTGGAATCTCTATTCCAAAAACAAGTACCGATTGAAACGCCCCATCTTGCTGTGCGTTACAAGTCCAACGGTGAATCAGCCTTCTGGCGAGAGTGAACCAGCCATTGCGAGTAGGACGCCAAAACAGGGTTGAGGGGAGACAAGCTCCCGCTCAACCAGGCAAGGCAAGCTAGGGGAGACATGCTCCCGCTCAACCGGACAAGGCAAGCTCTTGCAAAACCCGCGAAGTCTAAAATTAACCTGTTCTTAACAAACGATGCCTAGTGGTTTCCTGGTTTTGTGGAACAATTCCGAGCGTTAAATGCCGTCTTCACCTCGGAGAATACTATGCGAACTCGATTTGTCTGTCACTTTGTTACGTTCGGCATGGTGTTCCTCGCATCTTTGTCCGTTTTTTCAATGAAAAAAGCCTTTGCCGAAGTGAAAGTGGATCCGAAACTGCCCAAGTACAAACCGGCAGCCGGCCTTTCTGGGCAGATCAAATCGGTCGGTTCCGATTCGATGAACAGTTTGATGACTCAATGGACGGAAAAGTTCAAGGAATACTACAAAGGGGTTCGAACCGAAGTCGAGGGACAAGGTTCATCCAAGGCGATGCCGGCTTTGATTGAGGGTGCCGCAAGTTTTGGTCCGATGAGTCGCGACGCAAAATCAAATGAAATCGCTGACTTCGAAAAGAAATACGGCTACAAACCAGTCTTGCTACCCACTTCCATCGATCTTTTGGCGGTTTATGTCCATCGTGACAACCCATTGGAAAGCCTTTGTATGGAACAGGTTGACTCCATTTTTTCCGGCACCCGAAAACTTGGCGGTGATGCGATCGACAAGTGGGGACAGATTGGACTTACAGGCGACTACGAGAACGAAGCGATTGCAATTTTCGGTCGCAATGCCGCGTCCGGAACGTACGGTTTTTTCAAGGAAAAGGCGATGGGAAATGGAGACTTCCGAGATCGAGTCAATGAGCAGCCGGGCAGCACTGCCGTGATCGCATCCGTAGGTGAAAATCGATTCGCGATTGGATACAGCGGTATTGGCTATAAGACCGAAGCAGTGAAGCCAATTGCGCTGTCGCCAAAGAAGGGGCAGCCAGCGGTCGAGCCAACGGAAGAAAATGCTTACAATGGAAAATATCCGTTGGGACGATATTTGTTCCTTGCTGTCAACTACAAACCGACGAGCAAGCTTGAGCCACTTCGAAAAGAGTTCCTCAAGTTCATCTACAGTAAGGAAGGTCAGGAGTTAGCTGTCAAGGATGGGTATTTTCCAGTGGACGCAAAAACCGCGGCCAAGGCTTTGAAGATGGTAGGCATCGATCCCTAAGCGGTTGGTCGAAACTCGGGAAGTACGACATTGTCGCCTTTTGCTCTGCAAAAGTGAGTTCACGGCGCACACTTTTGCGGAGCAAAAGGCGACAGTAATAAATTCACGGCCTAGGAGCGAAAGGCGACCATAATTCCTCAGCCCTTGGCTGTGCGACCGACGACTCTCACCGTTTGCCAAAGTACTTGTGAACGATCCGCAACGACAAACTTTCCGACACCGGCGCGATCGCAATTCATCATGGTGGGTTCGAGTATCAGATCGCGTTGCAAAGCAAGTGATCACCATCGGCGGCATTGGTACGATTCTAGTCGTCATGTTGGTGGTGCTGGTGTTGCTTGGAAATGTGCTTCCGCTTTTCCAAAGAAACTCAGCCACCTTTTTGACCTCAGTGCCATTAGCGAAAGTCGAGCAACCTGCCGACGGAAAGATCATTTCGGTCCCGTCCTTGGACGCAGCTACGCCTGTTGCTTGTGGAGTCGACGAGTATTTCGAGTTGCTGTGGATACTTCACCGTGGGGACTATGTAACGGTCCGTTCTATTGCGTCCGGGGAGTTGCTAAGCACGCATACGGCAAACAACGAGTCCGTTTCAAAGCCGTTGGGAGAAATCGAATGTTGCTCGGTCGCGGACAACGATTCAAGCATGCTGGCCGGCTATGCAGACGGTGCGATTCGCCCAATCACGCTGGTCATTCAAGTGGAGTTCATATCAAAAGCGGATGTTCCAATTGAAATTGCGTCCTCCCTGCATTCCGGGAACGTTTCACACGACGGAGTCTTGTACCGGTCGATGGCGAGTGGTCTTGTGCGAAAGCAACGGATTAGCGAAGTAGTTTTCCATCCACCAATTTCCCTTTTTGATGCACCGGTTCGTTGCGTGGATTGGCGGAATCCTCAAGCGGCGTCGAGTTTCGACGAATCGCAAGCCTGGGCTTGGGGCGCAACCGATGGGCATTCGATAGCAATGGGTGTCATCGACAATCGAGTTAATAGTTTTTCTGGATCGATCACACAGGAAACCAAAACTTGGTCGCAGATCCCTAAGCTCACGGATCATTCCGCCACCGTGATCGGCTTAATGGTTGGCTCTCGTTCGGAGCAGATTCAATCGCTTGATGCAAAAGGGCGAGTGGTGGTTTGGTCCCCTTCCGGCGAATCGGAATTAGTCGCGGGATTAGCACATACGTCGCTTGCCGGAACGGAAAGCAAAGCAATCGTGTCGGTGCCGCTCTTGGGTCGATCCACCTTGATGATCGGGAGCGAGTCAGGCCATATTGAAAGTGTGGCAACCACCGCAACGCCCGAGGGTCAGGAGTTGCTGTCAATTCACCGATTTGCAGGTGAGGACGGGCCGATCACGGATCTTGCAGCATCACCTGAGAGTCGCATCGTCGCTGCTCAATTTCAATCAGGAAAAGGGGCCGTGTATTATGTGCCCACCAATCGTCAATTAGTGTCTTGGAAAACGCAACCAGTTCAAGGCTCTAGTTTTCAACCCCGGGTATTTTTTGCTGCGAACGCGGCATGCGTTGGACTCTTGACGGAAACGCAAGTCGACTTGTGGCGATTGAATGTTCCGTTTCCGGAAGCATCGCTCAGTTCCTTCTTTCGTCGCATCTGGTACGAAGGCTATGGTTCACCACAACACATTTGGCAAAGCAGTACCGGGACAGTCGAGGGAGAATACAAGTTTGGATTTTGGCCTTTGATCTTTGGTACGCTCAAGGCAACTTTTTTCTCGATGCTCATTGGGGCTCCTATCGCATTGATGGCCGCGATCTTCGGGAGCGAGTTCATGAGCAGTCGCTGGCGAGCACGCGTTAAGCCCGTCATCGAGTTGATGGCGAGTGTGCCTAGCGTGGTGCTAGGATTCATCGGGGCCTTGGTTCTCGCCCCGATTTTGAGGGATAACCTCATGTCCGTTTTGCTCTCCGTGGTTGCGGTTTTGTTTTTGTTTCTCTTGTCGTCCCACCTTTGGCTCATCATCCCCTCAACCGTTGCGATTCGCATGCGCTACTTGCGATTGCCTATTCTCTTCGTACTAATTCCGCTAGGAGTGCTGATTGCAACCAGCTTGGCAGACTCGGTGGAATCTATCTTGTTTAAGGGCAACCTGATCCAGTGGTTATCCAGCAATGACGGTACCGGCTGGTCCGGTTGGTTTTGCCTAGCCTTGTTTCCGGTTTCGCTTTTGGTCGCTTGGGTTTTTAGCGGTCCGTTGAATCCCTATGTGCAAATCGTAGCTCGTCGGATGAGCCCATTGCGTTTTTCGATCGTTCATTTGGGGCTGTTCGGATGCGCAACTCTCGCCACACTTGCGATTTCGGCAATTGCCGCTTGGTGTCTTTCGACGTCTGGAATGGATCCTCGCGGGTCGGTCCTCGGGCCGTATCAGGAACGAAACGCATTGCTGGTAGGTGGTATCCTTGGATTTGCAATCATCCCCTTGATCTATACGATCTCCGAAGATGCGCTCCAGTCCGTTCCGCAGCATTTGCGAAGTGCGTCCCTTGGATGTGGTGCTACGACCTGGCAGACTACGGTTCGAGTTGTGATTCCGACCGCCATGAGCGGACTATTTAGCGCAGTCATGATTGGGTTTGGCCGGGCAGTAGGAGAGACTATGGTCGTTTTAATGGCTGCGGGCAATACCCCAGTGATGGACGTCAATCCCATGAATGGGTATCGAACGTTGTCAGCGACACTCGCGACCGAACTGCCTGAGGCAGCCCGTGGTTCAACCCACTTTCATGCATTGTTTTTGGCCGCCTTCCTTCTGTTTTGTTTTACGTTGGTCGCGAACACGGTCGCGGAAATCGTTCGATTGCGATTTCGAAAGCGAGCGTACCAACTGTGAAAAACCAAGCGAGAACTAAATCGACCGGACAAAGCCTCATCGCACAGGGTGAGTCGATGGTGTGGCTGACCGGCGGCATGTTTGCCATCGCTTGCAGCATGATCGTTGCATTGCTAGGGCTGATTCTTTACAAAGGGCTCGCGACTCATTGGCAGCGATCGTTCGTATTCCTCCCTCTGAACAATGGCGAATTGGAAGCGGGTGAAGTTCAGTACAGTCAACCGTTCAACATTAGTCGCCAGTCCATTGGTTCGCTCGACGAAAAGAGTCGAGAAAAAGCCGAAGAGATCTTGGCGGGCCGCGATCAAGCAGACTCGACACAGTTGTATCTTCGTACCGGCAACTACGACGTGAGCAACCGACATTTTGCTTTCGTACCGCATATCGCCATGAATATCATGCCCGATGATCTTCATTCTGGAAAGTCTTACAAACCAGGAGAACTTTGGCTTTTGGAACGTCGCGAATGGGGAGTTCTCTATGGATTTCCAAGTCGATTGGAACAGTCCTTTGCACCTGAGTTAGATTCGAGATTTGCGAGCCTAAAAGTCTTGATGGACAACCTGGAATCCTTGCTTCCTACAATCGATGCCTCAAGCCTCAGTACGAGTGCCGCACCGGATTTGGGCAAGGAATGGGGCGACCTGTTAGATGCATTTGCTACCGAGCTCAAAGCCGAATGGGAAGCTAGCATCATTGGAGGAAAGGCCTCGGGGGATTCCGTTCATGTCACCATCGACGCATCCGCCCTGAAAAGTGCGGTGGAGGAATCCCAACGCAGGCAATCGAAACTGCTCGACCAGATTGAAACGTCGAAACAGAAACTTGGACGGTTGGATCGCCAGCTCTCAACTTCAAGAATTGGTATTCGAAAAGCGGAAATTCGCGATGGAACAGACCTGCAGTCGATTGCGGACGAGGCAACCCAGATCGCGACAGCCTCGTCCATTTCGGAAGCGAGTTGGCTTGAACGGAAGGCTTCGATTCAAGCATGGAAAAAGCTCATAGCACCACCGGACCAGTTGACACTATTGGATCGCATTGAGATGACGGCTAAGAGTCGATACGAAGATGAGCTTGTTCCTTTGTCCGCGACGCTTGCGGAGATTCGGGTTCGGTTGCAAACTTTGCCTGCCACTTCCAGGCTAGCTATCGAAACCGTAATCGTGGTGGCTAAGTCGGCATCGCGATTGCAATATGTCCTCAATTTGGAGATCGCTCGACTCGAAGCAGGATTGCAGGCCGAAGCGCTTACACTCCAAGTTCCGTCGCTCGACTGGCTTGGCGAATTCACGAGGAATGGTACCGAAATCGCATCGACCAATGGAGCTTCCTTTCCCCAGAAGACATCGCCCGTGGAACTGGGAAGTGAGTTATCAAAGTTGATTGGATTGGACGAAACCATAACCGCTTCCGCTCGCTCTTTCGAACAATTGCAACTTAGCCCGACGCAGTCGTTGTTAACGCTTGACTTACCAACGGGCATCCTGCGGTTTTGGTTGGCGGATGACATTGAAAACAAGCGAACGCGAGTGGCCGCATTTCGAGAGAAAACGGTTTTGGTCTCCGATATCGTTCGACTGGTTGAACCAAACCGACTTGGCGTGATTGGCAAGGCACGTCTTTACGCAATTCGCTGGGGTGAATTCTTGTTTGGGCAACCGCGAGAGGGAGGTATCGAGGGCGGATTCTTTCCTGCACTCTGGGGTACGATCGTCATGACATTAATCATGTCCATCGCAGTCATGCCGTTCGGCGTGATCGCTGCGCTCTATATGCGTGAATACGCCAAGAACGGCTTGGTATTGAGTATCATTCGAATCAGCATCAACAACCTCGCCGGCGTTCCCAGTATTGTGTATGGTGTTTTTGGTCTTTCCTTTTTTTGCTACACGATCGGTGGATTTGTTGATGGCGGACCGATCAAAGCCGGGTTCACGCCTTGGCCATCGAGCCTTTGGTTCGTAGCCCTCATGGTGACTACGCTAGCGGGAACCGGAGCCTTTTTTCTTGCGGCACTCGCTTCTGGCTCCCCTGCCCAAATGTCACCGCTGCGAAAACGTCTTGCACGTTTTGGCGGAATGTTTTGGCTCCTGTGTTTGATTGGAATAATAAGTTTGGTTGTAAAATCTCCTTTTTTTAACGGTTTCTACCAAGCGACATTGCCCAACCCAACCTTTGGAAAGGGTTGTTTGCTATGGGCTTCATGTACGTTGGCGCTGCTCACCCTACCGGTCGTGATTGTGGCGACAGAGGAAGCATTGGCCGCGGTGCCCAACTCCCTCCGAGAGGGTTCCTATGCATGTGGGGCTGGGAAATGGCAAACCTTGCAACGAATCGTCCTACCCTATGCACGGCCCGGGATTATCACCGGGTTCATATTGGCTATGGCTCGAGGGGCCGGTGAAGTTGCTCCAATGATGTTGGTCGGGGCGATTCCGTTGGTAACGGAATTGCCGCTCGATTTCGAATTTCCTTTTTTTCATGGCTCTCGTTCGTTCATGCACCTGGGTTTTCAAATATACTCCCTTGGTTTTCAAAGCCAGAACAGCGAAGCCGCCAAGCCGATGGTGTTCACGGCCACGCTGCTTTTGTTAACCATCGTCACGTTGCTCAACGTCACCGCAATCTGGCTCCGGGCAAGACTTCGAAAACGATTCCAAGGCAGCCAGTTCTAGAGACGCATCGAATGAAACTATGGACAGACTAAAAGCTATCGCCGACGGCAAACACGTTGAGTCGGTTTTGCACGATGAAGTATTGCAGGAGGACCCGGTCCTAAGGATTGTCAATTTCAATCTTTTTTATGGACGCAAGCAAGCTTTGTATAGCATCTCGATGCCGATCGCTAAGGGTAAGGTGACGGCGTTGATCGGCCCGAGTGGATGTGGCAAGTCAACGCTGTTGCGGAGCGTCAATCGGATGAATGACCTGATTGATTCGGTTCGGATCGAGGGGGACATGCTCCTGGGTGAAGACTCGATCTTTGCGCCGGGTGTGGATGTTATTCAGCTTCGCAAACGGATGGGGATGGTATTTCAAAAACCCAATCCGTTCCCGATGAGTATCTTCGAAAACGTGGTCTACCCGCTCCGCATTGATGGCGAGAGAAACAAGCAGCGATTGATGCAAGTCTGTGAGCAGTCACTGCGTGGGGCGGCGTTGTGGGAAGAAGTCAAAGACCGTCTATACGAAAGTGGTCTTGGTCTCTCTGGCGGACAGCAACAGCGATTGTGCATCGCCCGAGCGATCGCAAGCGATCCTGAAGTATTGCTCTTGGATGAACCTTGTTCTGCGCTCGATCCATTAGCCACGGGGAAGATCGAGGATTTGATCGAACGGCTGAAAGGGGACTACTCCATCCTAATCGTTACGCACAACATGCAGCAGGCATCTCGCATCAGCGAATTCACCGCGTTCATGTATCTGGGTCGCTTGGTGGAACTTGGGCTAACATCCAAGATTTTTACCAATCCCAAGCTGAAGGAGACCGAGGACTACATCACCGGCCGATTTGGGTGACTCACTCGGCTTTTTTTCGAACCGAAGTCTGCATCCAGTCTTGCAACGAAAGCTTGAGCTTTCCCTTTTGTTTCGCGATCTCGGAATTCATCTTCACAACCAGTTTTTCGCGGTAATCTTCTAGTCGATTGTCCAGGACCTCTCGAATCCCCCTACCTAAAAGTTCAGCCAGGGGGCCGTGCAACTGACTGATGTTACGCACCTCAAAGTCTTGTAGCGCGACGGTTGCGTTAGTAACCACTGGCCGAAACTCGACATCCGGCGGAATCTTAAGAGGGTTCACGACGACATGAATGTCACATTCTACGTTCAATTCAATGGTCGCATTTGCGTTGGTGGACAAGCTGATCAATTGAACATCGCGCCGCCATTCGCTGACTCTGCCAAAGAGTTTGAGTGGGGCAATGACCTGAGTTGCTATCCGAATTGGGCCTGACTTTGGAAACTCCATCTTTTGGATGTTGACTTGCAAGTTAGCAGTTGGGTCGACAAACTCGATGTAGTATCGCGACCATGTACCGTGCCTTACTGTTTTTCTTTTGCGCTTGGTTTCAATCTTCCAGCCATCACGGCGAAAATGGAACCCGGTAACAACCTCCTTTTCGCGGCCCCATTTGCGATTGTCCTCAAAACTCGGCGGCAGGTTTCGCAAGACCAGCCAACGCACCCACGTGGAGAGTTCCTGCCGCTCGTCAGGCGAGACAGGCAACGGCACTTCTGCCAACGAATTCGGCAATACGAGTTTGGGATCCACCGGGCGTTCGTCGTCGGGAATAGGCTCAATATCCGAGTCAAAGAAATTACTCATATCCGGCAAGGACGATCCTGGCGGTTCCTGTCCAAAGGTATCGTGGTCGCAGCAGAATGGTATCAACACTATCCACAGAACAAATACGGCGAATCGGTGTTTGCAGGGGAGTTGCTCGAACAACATGAGCCAGTTACCGGATAGAATTATTAGAGTTAGGAATTGCTATTTTCTCCTTGAAACCCCTCCCACTATAGAATTTCCGAGAATGCAAGCACAAGACCATTGTTTTTGGAGTGCCAGCGGTGAGCGATCACCCTCAGATTTCCTCGGTTGGAACCAGTATTTCCAGTTTGTTTTCTTAATCGTGATTGCATTTAGCAGACCGGTAATCGGACAAACGGTTGGTTCGTCAAGTGAAAAACCGTTTTCACAAGAAACCGTCGACGCGCTCGTTTCGCTATCGAAGGATCAAGGTGACTTCGCTCGTGGACTACGCGTTTACACGCAGGCTAAGTCGGCTTGTTTTTCCTGCCACAGGGTCGGAGAAACGGGCGGAAGCATTGGACCTGAACTGACGCGCATTTGCAAAGAGCGCACTCCAGCCCAAATCGCAGAAAGTCTGCATTGGCCAAATCGGCTAATCGCCAAGGAGTTTCAACCGGTTAAGATTGCCACCAAGGATGGCGAACTAATGACTGGTTATGTCATGGAGTCCGAGTCTTCGGACGAAGTCTTGGCGCTTCGAGACCCGGCAACTCAGAAGATAACCAAAGTCCGTCGCGACGAAATCGAAAACCAAGCCAATGGCCTTTCGCTCATGCCGATGGGGCTGATCGAATCACTCAATCCAGCGGATCAAGCCGACCTGCTGCGCTTCCTAACTGTACTAGGTCAAAACAAAGATCTCGACATGCCGTCCATCGAGGCCACGATTAGGAAGGCCAATACGCACGAGCCCGCAACGTTTCCGTTGGTGCGAGAACCCATTCATCGAGATTTGCGGCCAGCCTGGACTCAAACCGTTAACCGCAATCGAGTCTACGATTTTTACACGAAGCAAGCAGCTTATTTTTCCAAGCAAGCCAAGCAACCTGAATGGTTGGCTGCGTTTCCAGGCTTGGATGGAGAGGATTTTGGGCATTGGGGAAACCAAGACGAGGCATCATGGAAGGGTAACGAATGGAATTCTGTCATTCCAGGCTTGGTCCAGTGCGGTGTGTTTCACTCGGACAAAAAACCTATCCCTCGAGCGGTCTGTTTTCGGTTGGGTACCGGGCGGGCCTGGTCAGCCTGTTTTAACCCAGACACGATGACTTACGAAAAAATGTGGTCCGGTGGTTTTCTCGGGTATTCGGACGTGCGACACGGGTTTATGGATGGCCTTCGAATGGTTGGAAAAGAATCCGCTTTGCCGGACGAATCGAAATCCATTCGCCAGCTCCTACCTGAACTTGCAACCGCCAAGATCGAATACCAAGGCTACTACGTCCATCAAGACAATATTCTATTCTGCTTCACGGCGGACGGAATTGAGTTCATCGACGCACCCACCATGAGCGGTGGAAAATTCAAACGCATTGTTGCACCGAAGCAAAAGCATCCGCTCCGGCAACTCCTCTCAGGCGGGCCAAAGCAATGGCCGTTCGCCGTGGAAACCAATATTGTCATGGGCGAAGGAAGAGGCTTCGCGATCGACACGATCGAAGTACCGGTGAACAACCCATGGAACATTCCGATCGCATGTGGGGATCATGCGTTTCTCAAGGATGGGACTGCAATCGTTGCTACCATGCACGGCGACATCTGGCGTGTGGAAGGGATATTTTATGATGCAAAGGCACGGACCGAAACCGCTAACTCGAATAAGCCAAGCCCCAAGGCACGTTGGCGACGCATTGCGAGCGGACTGAATCAAGCGTTAGGGGTCTGGGTAGACGACGAAAAGATCTATGTGCTGGGAAGAAATCAAATCACACGACTCCATGATTTGAATGGAGACCTTGAGATCGACTGGTATGAATGTTTTTCCAATGCGTATGAAACGTCACCGGGTGGCCACGATTACATTTGCGGGTTGCAGCGGGATCGACTTGGCAATTTCTACATTGCCTCTGGTAGTCAGGGTATTGTTCAAATCTCAAAGGATGGCAAAACGGCCAAGGTCATTGCGACAGGTTTCCGCAATCCAGATGGACTTGGGCTGCTACCCGATGGAACTCTCACCGTTCCGAATTCCGAAGGGGACTGGACCCCCACTTCCATGATCACACAGATTATTCCAAAGAACCCAGCCGCCAAAGAGAAGATCGATTTTGCCACAGATCCGACGCCGTTCTATGGTTACCGTGGTCCAAAGGAAGGCCAGTCCGTCGAGCTGCCACTAGTCTACTTGCCCCGCGGTTTGGACAATTCCAGCGGCGGCCAAGTCTGGGTCAATGACGCGAGAATGGGACCGCTCGACAACCATCTCGTACACACATCTTACGGTGCCGGCACAGCCATGATGGTCTTGCGCGATCAAGTGGGAGATCAATGGCAAGGAGCCGTTGTGCCGTTGCCGGGCGAATACCGATCGGGTGTCCATCGAGCCCATCTGAATCCGAGGGATGGGCAATTGTACTTGTCAGGAATGAACGGCTGGGGATCGTACACGTCGGATGCAGGTTGCTTTCAGAGGCTGCGTTACACTGGCGAAGATATCCAGTTCCCGACGGGGTTCCACGTGCATGCTAATGGAGTAGCGATTCGTTTTCGAAAGCCGATTCAATCCGATGACGCGGGAAATCCGCTCCTGCATTTTGCTCAGTGCTGGAACTATCGTTATTCGCCTGGCTATGGTTCTAAAGAGTACTCGGTTTTGCATTCCCCAATGATCGGCCACGATTGCTTGCCCATTTCCTCGGCGCATGTCATGGATCAGGGACGGACATTATTTCTTGAGATTCCCGACTTGCAACTTTGCAGTCAATTGCATTTGCGAGTTCAAATCGACAATGGTGCAGATCCACAGGAGCTGTTTGCAACCGTGAATGCGATGGACACGGATCGAGTTGATATTCCAAATTATCAGGCACGTAAGGGCAAAGCGATGCTTGCTCATCCGATGATTCGAGACATTGAGTGGCTCAAACGGAGCGTTCCTAACCCATGGCGAACGAGACTTCCCGATGCGCGAATGGTGCGAATCGAGTCCCGAGAAAATTTGCAATTCTCGACTCGTATCCTAGAGGCGACGGCTGGCGAGATCCTTAAGCTGACGTTTGGAAATCCGGATGTTGTGCCTCACAATTGGGCGCTCATCAAGCCGGGGAGCCTTGAGAAAATTGGGGACCTTACCAACCGATTGGTCAATGATCCCGATGCCTTCCTTCGGCATTATGTCCCGGACAGTCAGGACGTAATCTGCTACACGGATATTGTGGAACCGAAAGGGGAGGGATCTATCTACTTTCGGGTCCCGAATGAGCCTGGACGCTACCCATATCTTTGCACCTTCCCAGGACACTGGATGGTGATGAACGGAGAGTTGGTCGTCAAACCGAAGCCGTAGGAACTGCCCCCGAGTTTTACTCTAGTTTATCTCGGGGGATCATTACCATCTGCTCTAGAGGGAGGGTACGTTTCCCCTGTGCTTAGGAGGGTACGTTTCCCCTGTGCTTAGGGCCGAAGGCCCGGTGGTTTGCCTAGCCCAGGCCAACGGCCTGGGACCAGGCAAAACGCAATTATGTAAGGGCCGACGGCCCGTCCGTTTGTCAAATTGCCGGGCTTTCAGCCCTAATTAGTGTCGTGTTTGCGTGTCACCCAGGCCGTTGGCCTGGGCTAGGTAAATGATTGGGCCTTTGGCCCGAAATACTATGGTTACTCTCGGCGAAAGTGACCAACGGAATACTACTGGGTCGCGATTTACATGTTGATTTCGTAACCTTTGCGATTTTCGCGGGCGAGGAACGCATTTGCCTGCGAGTCGCCAATGATTTCTCGTTTGGTTGGGTCCCAGTTGAGTTCGCGGTTCAGTCGCATTGCAATGTTCGAGAGGTGGCAGATTTCGAGCATGCGGTTGTGCGACCAGACGTCGGAGATCGGTTGCTTGCGAGACTTGATACCCTCGATGAAGTTGGCGGTGTGGTTCTCGCTGACTTTTCCACCGTAAACGGTTTCGATGGCTCCTTCAGGCAGAGGTTTGTCCTTCAGGTCCTCCACGGGCTTGCCTGAAATCTTGCCTCGGTTAACAAAGAACCGACCTTCGGTTCCTTCGAAGAGAATGCCGTTGTCACCCTCACTCGTGATAATCATTTCGACTTTATTGGGCATGTCGACTTTGATTTTAAAGTCCGTGGCCGCGTTGTACTGATCCTGAACCAACGGGTGCCCATTTTTGTATTCGACCGGCAACTTGAATTCGACTGGGGTCACTTTGCTCGGGCCTGTGTTGCTGGCCCCGAGAGCCCAACAAGCGATGTCGACGTGGTGAGCGCCCCAGTCGGTCAATTTCCCACCGGAGTATTCGTGCCAGTTTCGGAAGGCGTAGTGGCAATTGCTGAAAAGCGGCACGCCACCACCGTAACCCTTTCGCATTTCGGGGAGCGCTCGATAATCCACCTTTGGGGCAGGGCCGAGCCAGAGTTCCCAGTCCAGTTCCTGGGGAACGGGAACAACGGGAATCACAGGCGAAGCTTCCATGCCGTTGATACCGCATGTCACTTTTTGAACGGTGCCGATGCGCCCGTTTTTGACCAACGCGATGGCCTGCAGGAACCGCTGATCCGATTCCGTTCGCTGCATGGTGCCAACTTGAAAGACACGGCCGGTTTCCTTGACGACCTTCTCGATCAATTTGCCTTCGGCAATCGTCAGCGTGAGCGGCTTCTCACAGTAGACATCTTTGCCGGCGTACATGGCTTCTACTGCGATCTTGGTGTGCCAATGGTCCGGCGTGGCGATCATGACGGCATCAATGTCTTTTCGATCGAGGATCTTTCGATAGTCCTTGTAGGCGTCCGGTTTCTTTTTCTGTGCCTTTTCCGCCTTCTCGACGTTGGCTCCGAGGACGTTGGAATCGACATCGGCCAATGCGGCGAAATCAGCGAACTTAAATGACTTGTTGGTGATCTCCCAGCCCTGGTTTCGCAGGCCGATGGTGGCGAAAACCGGCCGATCGTTGGGTGACTGGTAGCCGAAAGCCCGGTTCAACGAGGGACTTAAAATGGTTGCAGTCCCTGCAACGGCGACTCCCTGTAGAAAACCACGGCGTTTTGTTTGACGAGATACCGACATTGTTCAATCCTTTCGAGATAGGAACCAGAAAGACAGGCAAAAGCTTTTCAGGAACGCTTGGGTGCAGCAACCTTCGGACGTTGCTTGGCGTAGAAGTGTCCTTTGATCTTAACAAATGATAATCGAACTCAATCGAAAATGTACGGCCCCTAAACAGTAATCGCCTCAATGCGAGCGGCTCGGGGCGGAACCAACGTGACAAAATCGCGTTTATGCTAGGTGCCGCAAACCACGGAAGCCCGGCGATTTTTTCCTTTGGACAGCGAGTAAATACGTGAAAATATTGGATTTTGAGTCATTCTCGTATTCGTTTTGTCCAATTGTATTTTGGCGATCGCCATTACCCGTTGAGATAAGGAATCATAGCGGGAGCTAGGAACAAGGTTAAAGTGCGGAATCTCGGCGGGGACCGCCGTGTCACTCGGACGATTCATTCCGAAGCCCAATAGTCGACCACTTGCACTTTATCGAGGTGAGGCATAAGCACTTCGACGAATTCTTTGTGCTTGGGGTGTGGCAGGTATACCTCTCGGTCTGCTTCCGTTTTGAACGTCACGAGGAAGCAATGCGTAAAGCCATTCGAAAGACCCTCTGGGCTGTTGTCTGTTCCATATTCAAAGGCTGAAACCTGTGGAATGGATTTCTTCAGCAAACGAAACGCGTCAACGACTTTTTGAATGTCCTCCTTGCTGCTGGTCTCTTTGAATTTGAACATCACGATGTGTCGAAGCATTTTGGCAGGCTTTTCTTGGGCAAAACAATAAGGCAAGACGACGAAACCCAGTAGTATCAGCGTGCTAACGATGAATGCTGTGCGAAGTCCTAGCGAACTGAATTTCAAACTGGAAGTTGTTTGAGTCATGTTTTTCTCCTCCGAGGTTTGTATTTGGGAAATAGGAATAAAAAGGATGGCCTACCATCGTACCTCGACCTTTGCGCCTGTGGTTACGCCTAACATCATTGCTGCTGAGTCCGATACAAGATGAAGACGAAGCGTTTGTTTTGGGTCAATAATGGCGATTAGGGTCATCGAGGGTTGATCGTGGCTGGAATCGAACAGGCCGTAGGTCTCATGTTCATCGTCCACCAAAATCTTGGTGTCTGTTGTCCGGCCAACGCCAACCAATTGCGCCTCGGAAATGTCGGTGATCAAATCGCCGCCCGAATTAACTTGCACTACAGTTCCCCGGATTTTACTTTTCACAAATGCCAGCCGTCCTTTCCGCATCGAATTCAGGTTGCAAGCCGCACGAGCAGCCATGCTTTTTTGGTGAGCGCTTTAACGATTTTACCAAATTGAAAACAAGGCAATACGGACGTAAGGAAAAAGTTTTTGTGTTCATGCTCCGATCGCTTTGAGGACAGCGACCGTCAATGCTGCTTTTCGTGGGAGGCTGCTTAGTCGCACCCATTCCTGATCGCTATGCAGCAAGTCACCTTCTGGGCCAAAGGTATCAATATTCGATAGCCCCAAAGAAGCGAGTCGGTTGCCATCGCTTGCTCCGCCCGAGGGTTTCCAGTGAATGGATTCGCCGATGCGTGCCCCCGCTTGTTGTATCAACTCCATCCAACTGGTTGTGGTGTCGTCGACACGCTTGGGAGCTGAATAGATTCCGCCATGCAGTTCACAATGGTAGCCGGAATCAGGCTCACAAATCGATTGAATTATTTGTTGCACCCGGGACTCTATCCACACTTGATCTTCGTGGGATGAGACGCGAACATTGATCCGAACTACCGCCAAGTCAGGTACGACATTGACTGCCGCACCTCCACGGATTCGCCCGACGTTGACGGTCACGTCAGGACGCTGGCCATTGAGCGCGTCCATCGCCAAGGCCACTTTGCAAGCGAGTACGATTGCATTTCGACCGTCATGAAAATTCCGTCCAGAGTGGGCTGATTTTCCACGCACGAGAACTACAAATGTGCCAGTTCCCTTTCGATGCGAGACCAAAGATCCGTCCGCCAGCGTGGGTTCATACAGCATGGCAAAATCGAACTGCCCAGCGAACTTCTTCCACAGGTCGATCGATGCGGGTGAGCCGATCTCTTCATCTGGCGTGAGAATAATGGTTAAGTCCAGATTGGAGAGATCTAAGAATTTTCTGGCCGCCAAGACAGCCCAGCGCAGGACGACGATTCCCCCCTTGGCGTCGATGACGCCCGGTCCTCGCAGCCTCAATTCAGATTGCCCGTTTGAAGCGAGGCCATCGTACCGCTCACACTGCTGGAAGTTACTCTTAGGGCCGTAAACGGTATCGTAATGAATGTTCAACATCAGTCGATGCTTTTTCAATTTACCAACACCGTGAAGATCCCATTTCAATGCGGCGCCGGTTGTGTGGAGTGTTATCGTTCCCCTATCGTCCATTGTCTCATAAGTAGGGAGTTCGATTTTTTCGCATGGGACCTCAAGGGGTGAAAAGTAATCGGTCAGCCAATCGGCAACTCGGTTTAGACCGACAATGTCATCGGAGCCTGAATTCATATTGCACAAATGCTCAAGCTCATCGGCCATCTGGCTTTGATGGTCTATTAGCCAAGATTGAACATGTTTCATCGTGATTTCTTTCAGCGATCAAGTTTAGTACAGGGGTCCCCGCTGTGGGCTCTAAAGCGAGGGGCAGTTTGAAATCTACCTATAAACTGGGTGGCACGCTCTGAGGTACGAAGGGCGTGGTGAATCGCTAGAGTCATTCGCCAAACCTCCCACGCCCATCGCATTCGCTTTGGGCGTGCCACACAGTGGCCGGGCCTGGGAGTCTTCTGTCTGCCGCTCGCCTAATAACCAGACCCCGCAGATGCTGCCTTGATGGGGCCAATCGCGGCCAGCCCTAAACGAAGTCTGGCTTCGTCAAGTATTTCCGCTGTTTTGGACGACCCCACACGCGTGACTCCCATGTCCCTAACCTTGATGAGGGCATCGCAGTCGCGAATACCGCCCGCGGCTTTGACCTGGACGGGAGACTGTACATTGTCGAGCATCAATTGCAGATCCTCCAGAGTGGCACCGCCGGTACCGTAGCCAGTGCTGGTCTTCACCCAATCGGCTCCCACCTTGCAGCAGATTTTGCAGAGTTGAATCTTCTGTTCATCCTTGAGGTAGCAGTTCTCAAAAATGACTTTGACTCGGCGTTTGGCGGCGTGCGAAAGCTTGACGATCGCATCGATTTCGCTTTCGACCATTTTCCAATTGCCACTCAGAACGGCGCTGATGTTGGAAACCATATCCAATTCGAGACAGCCGTCATCAATCAATTGTTCTGCCTCGATCAATTTGGTTTGAGTGGTATTTCCACCGTGAGGAAATCCTACGGTACTGCTCGGAGCCACCGTTGTACCAGCCAGGAGTTCGACACAGCGTTTGTGATAGTACGGAAGGATGCAGACGCTCCCCACTTCGTAGGCGATGGCCAATTGAATTCCTGCCTCAAGTTGCTCGACGGTCAAGGTTGGGTTCAGCAGGGAGTGGTCGATCATTTTCGACAGGTCGGAGTATTGATAATGGGTCATTTCCAAGGGCTTTCGGTTAAGTTGAAGGTCGTGCAACGTGATTTTACCCTGTAGAACCATTGTTCGGGAGGCCTTAGCCGCCTTAGCCCAATGCAATGGCACTCACTTTGTAAATCTTGAGCCTCAATGCGCTAGCATGAGGGCCGGATTTGCTCACTTTGTAAATCTTGAGCCTCAATGCGCTAGCATGAGGGCCGGATTTGCAAGTGATGACTAGCCTTCAATCCCGCATGCAAGCGCGTTGCGGCTAAAAATGAATGCCATTTGGCCTTAACCCATGGTCGCGGCTGGTCTAATTACACCAACCTAACTCTCCCGCATTTGAGTTCTCGTCAGTTGAAACCATGAAACATTTCTGAAAATTCGCCGGACTGCTATCGAACCTACGGTTCACTTGCCGTAAAACTGAGGCTGCGAAAGGATTGCATAGCCCAAAAAGAATTTGAACTCCATTTTCCAATGTCCCAAACCAAACGGTCCCAGACCAATCGAAATATTGATCCTGCCTTTTCGTGGCAATCCCGTGAGCGTCTATTGCTCGCCCCCTGTGCCATGTTTTCAACGCAGTCCGCTGGACGCGAGCATTCCGAACCACAGCATAACTATCGCAGCCCCTTCCAACGCGATCGCGATCGCATTTTGCACAGTTCCGCCTTTCGTCGATTGAGCGGGAAGATGCAGGTTTTTACGGGCGATATGGGGGATTACCACCGTACTCGTCTGACGCATACCAACGAAGTGGCTTCCTTGGCTCGGACGATTGGACGGACCCTAAGACTCAATGAGGACCTGATCGAAGCCATGGCCTTGCTGCACGATATCGGTCATCCGCCGTTTGGTCATTGCGGCGAGGACGCATTGCAATCCTGTGTTCAGGACTTTGGTGGATTTTCGCACAACGCCTTTGCAATCGAGCTGGCTACTCGCATCGAGCAACGTTACACATCCTATCCAGGCCTAAACTTGACTCTAGAAGTCCTCTCTGGCCAGCAGTTTCGGTCACACAAAGATTCTGGCACCGTGCCCATGTTAGAGATTCAAGTCGTCGACGCAGCCGACAGCATCGCGTACGACGCCCATGACCTCGATGACGCTTTGAAATTGGGATTGCTCAATTGGCAACAACTCTCTGGACTGGGGTTGGTGCAGCGAGCTCGACAATTCGCGCCTCTGGATCAAAGTAGCTCGAACAACCGTCGACAGATGTTGGTGCATACACTTATCGATATCCAAATGGACAATTTCCTTCAGTATTCGATGGGCCTGTTGTCGGAGGCCAGTCAGCTTGATAGTAAAGGAGTCCAGGAAGTTGGTATCCAACTGCAAATGTCGCCTGACATGCAGTCCGACAAGGAAGAGCTGGAAGCATTTCTTTTTGAACGTGTCTATCGGCACTGCAAGCTGGTGGAAGTGCGATTGCAGGCTGCAACCCGCCTGAATCAGCTTTATCGACTGCTAAAATCCTATCCGCAGCGACTCCCAGATCGCTTTCAAAAGTGGTCGCTGGAGTGGGGAATTGAGCATACGGTAGCTGTGTATTTGGCAGGCATGACAGATCGGTTTTGCGACGACCAATACATTTCCCTCGTCGAATTAGGCAGGGACGCGGCTCAAGATTGGAGCTAAAAAAGCCCACGCCTGGAATTTCCGAAATATAATTTCAAAATAACCAATAAACCGGCACGCACGTCGAACTCACGGGATCATGAACAAAAAACTAGTTTTTACCGCTCTGCTTTTTCTATCCTCTTTCTCCCCTAGCTTGGGCTGGGCTCAGCGCCCTACGGCTCCAAAGTTGTTTTCGCAGAAGACTTTGCTCTATGCGAGAGTGGATGACACCCGGGAACTCAAGGCAAAGCTTGCGCAATCGTTGGGTGGGAGACTGGCTGAGGATCCACAACTCAAGCCGATCCTCGGATCCTTTTACTCCACTTTCGCAAACCTTGCACAAGGGATGCAGGATGTCGTAGGAGTGAACTTGGATGAGTTGCTGTCGATCCCCAATGGCGAGCTCGCGATTGCCCTCGTACCAACCAAAACAACCCCAGTTATCTGTGCTCTTCTCGAAGCGGGCGACGAGTTGCCGGCCGTCGAACTCATGATCGGGCGGCTAGAAAGCCGGATCTCTTCGAGCGGTGGTACCAAGACCACCAAAGAAGTTGGCAAGATCACTGTCAATCAAATCCGAAATGGGACGCGCGAGGATCAACAAATAGGCTTCTTTCTCAATTCCGGTGTGCTCGTAGTTTGCAATAACGCCGAGTACGCCGAGACACTGGCTCAAATTTGGCAGGGGAGCGGCATCGATCACAAATCGCTAGCCGACAACCGGGATTTCACGACCATCATGAGCCGTTGCGTCGGGACTGCCGGTGAAAGACCGCAAGCGTCGTTCTATGCCAACCCACTAGCCCTCTATCGGGAAGTTGCCAAGTCGAATTCGGCCAGTCTCTTTGTCCTGGCGACCCTAAAAACGTTAGGCATCGACGGCATCAAAGGCCTTGGCGGCAGCGCTATTTTGGCTCCTAACGATTTCGACTCCATCCTGCACGCACATCTTCTGTTAGACACCAATCGACGCGGCGTGTTGCGAGCTGTCCGTCCCAAGAGCGGTTCGACCGAACCGGAAGGTTGGGTAAACGATAAAGTTGCCAGCTACGGTACGATGAATTGGGACGTTGCCAAAACGCTCAAGGCCATCGCGGAAATCGTGGATACTTTCGGTGGCGAGAATATGTTTGAAAACAATGTGATCGCACGTGGAAGCAGCCAAACCGGGATCGATCTTCGAAAGGAATTTCTAGACTTGTTGAACGATCGTGTATCTTTGGCCCAAGTCATATTGCCATCGAAACGCATCAACAGCCAAAGCAACTTAGTCGGTATCCATATCAAAGACACACAACGGTTCAAATCCGAGGTTTTGCCCAAACTATTCAATAAACTCAGGTCGAGCGAGGAACGTTGGGGGTCCAAAACCATCGGAGATTCAACGATCTATTACCTAGATCTCAAAAACGACAATCCAAACATTCGCGTCCAACAGCCCTCGTTTGGAGTTGTTGGCAAGGAACTGTTGGCAAGCGACTCGATCGAATCGATCGAAATGGCCATCCGAACCCTCTCGAGCGGTGACGATCTCTTGAGTGATGCGATTGAGTTCAAGCTGGTACGGGACCGAATCAAGGCCCAGCTCAAGGACAAGGAAACGTCCATCATGTCCTACCAACGTCCTGAGGAATCCTTGCGGCTGTTCTACGATTTAGCGAACGACCCCGAAAACATCAATCGCTTGGAGTCGGTCTCTGAAAACAATCTCCTCTTCACCGCTTTGGTAACGGCTCTGAAAGGCAAAAATCTGCCACCCTTTGAGGTCATTGCAAAGTACCTCGCACCATCCGGTGCGTTCGTAGTCGAGGAAGAAGACGGACTTCACTATACCACCTTCAGCCTGCGTCGCGAGTAGTGGAGAAGCTTGAAGCTTGAGGCTTGAGGCTTGAGGCTTAAGGCTTAAGGTGTAAGGCTTATGGCTTATGGCTTAAGGTGTAAGGCTTAAGGCTTATGGCTTAAGGTGTAAGGCTTAAGGCTTATGGCTTAAGGTGTAAGGCTTAAGGTGTAAGGCTTAAGGTGTAAGGCTTGTTGGGCTTGCCCACGACATGGCCAGCCCATCCGTTCGGGGCTTGCCCCCGACGGATGCGTTTTGGTGTACTACACATGGGCGCCCCAACTCGCGTTTCCCTCGGCTTTGCCCGCCTCCGGCGGGCAAAGCCGCGGGGAACGGGTCGAGTCGTGAGTGTAAGCCGTTAGGCGAGCGGCAGACAGAAGACTACCAGGCTAGGCCACCGTGTGGCACGCCCACAGCGATGGGTGTGGGGAATGTGTGGCACGCCCAATGCGATTAGCGATGGGCGTGGGAAGTGTGGCAAATGACTCTAGCGATTCACCACGCCCTTCGTACCTCAGAGCGTGCCACCCACTTTATAGGT
>JAYTVM010000144.1:0-26084 GCA_043743995.1 Pirellula sp.
GTCCCGCAGTTCAGGACTCGTAGCCTCGTCCACTACGGTCACCAACGCATTTCGCGAAATAGAGTTTTCCATGATTACTTGTGCATCAGTGCTTATAGGCAGATTTCAAACTGCTCCTTGCCTACCTGCGCTACAACAGCGGTCCACCCTCAACGCGAGAGCCGAAAGCCGAGCGGTAATGACTCGCCAACAATCGAATCCTCGTTCGCTTGGTCCAGTCCACCGCCGCGAAGAATCAAATCAATGTGCAATGCGGGCGAACCCAATTGAGCCAATTGGGCCGCCACCCGTTCTCGCAACAGCGAGGTAACATCGCGGTATCGATCGTCGGTCCGGCGAGTCATCTGCATCAAGCAAAGTGAAACCATGCCTGCATTTTTTGCGATCCAAGCCTCGTCCCATTTCAAAAGCTTGTCCACCCAGGCCTGCACGCGTGAGGCACTGACCACTTGCTGTAGCGTTGCATAGACGGGGGTCCGACTGCCTATTCGTCCGAGTGTCCAAAGCAATGGTCCGTGGACGGCTTCTAGCTTCTTCCTACCGAACGCCTGCAAAATCTGCTCAGCGACCGTCGACTTTTCGTCCATGGTCAGCCATTCCAAGGACCCTACCAATCGCATCAATTCGATAGCCACATTGGTGTTGGATGTCTGCGATTGAGTGCCACCCGCAAGTACCGGCCTGACTCTGGCCCAGCAATCTTGAAACAGGGCTCTCTGCTGGCCCGGGGTGAATCCGCCCGCGATGCGTCGCCATAGCACAATCGTTTCAGACGCATTCATGGATGTTCGGTGCAACAATTTGTTATGGACGCTCCGCCAGGTTGAATTGACCCGCCAATCGTCGGCGGCCAAGCCAAAGCCTGGTCGCAAGCACCAGCCGACCATGTTCAGCCAACGCGATTCATGCTCCGCCGAGATCTTGCGGTACGCTTGGTGGTCCATCAAGTAACGCCACATCTCCCTCAAAAGCGTTGGGCTCCAATCTCGCCTTGCAATGCCTATTCTATCGGTGAGGTAAGAGACTCCCAGCTTCGGCAGAATCGCTGGCGAATCGCCAAATACCTGCTCCATGGCTTCGATGGCGGCCTGAACTTGTGTCGACTGGGCTGTTTCGCTCCATCCCGTTTGCTGACCACTTGACTGCTGACCACTTGACGACGCGTTATCGGAAGTGGACATCCGAACGTCAAACTCCAGCTTCCAGCTCGTTTTCGGATCTAGGTTCTTAGTCACCGGATCCGATTCCAACGGCAGGGCCACCACCAAGTTCATGGTGAGAGTTCCGATTTCACTCAGTTCGGATTCGAGTACGACCGGGACCGACTGCTGCAGTTTTCGATTCCCCATTTCCAGCACGGTCCGAATGGGTGGCATGGCTGTCATCGACTCGATATCGACGGGAACAATCTGTCCGATTTCATGAATGAGATTGGTACTGCTATGAAACAAGGGGAACTGCACAGGTTGACCAACCATCAAGTGAAACGGATGCTCGTCTATTCGAAAACGGTCGAGCGGCATCGCGTTAGCAGGCATTACGCACATGGCTCGCGGTGGCGACTGTTCGATGAGCAGGTAGTACGCACGAGCTAGTCTTGCGTCGATGCGAACCCCCTCACCGCGGCGCACTTGTCCGAAATACGCTGCCCCCTGGGCCACCGCCAAGTCCAAGCGATTTCCTTCCAGCAAGCCCGGTTTCCATGGGTCATTGGCACTTTGGTTGGAACCGACTGGCGCGATGGAACCGGCTGGAGCTTCGGTTTGAAACCAGGTGGCAATTTGATCGAGGAGGGCTTGTCGGATTTGTGTTGACTCGAGTACGCCACCGTTAAAGAGAACCCAGTCGGGCCTCGCCGCTTGCGGATCGGTTAGTTGCTCATGCGCTTGCTCGTCGCGACCCGCCCACCGGTGTTCCCATAGGAATGCCGCCAAGTGTTTGTTGACGTTGGGGTCGGCTGCATAGGGCAATCCGAACTCCTGAAACCCTTCGCCAGCTTTGTCTGGGCGTTCAAGTAGGTTGACTCGGCCAAAGAAGCCATCGACAAGCAGTTTCCGAGCCCATTCTAGTTCGATCGATAGAGTACGCGTGTTCTCGATCAGTTTGGAGCCGCTCCCCGGTAGCGACATCTTGTATACGGATGGCGGTTTCTGCCCCAGAAGCGTCTCCTTGGCTGCTCGACACTGGGCTTTGAGAGCATCCCATTGTCTGGGCCTCAATCGATCTTGGCTAGGCGAGTCTGCCAGCAGTTGTTGCTCAAGCGATCGTGCTAGGGCCAAGTCCAGATTGTCGCCACCCAGCATCAAATGCTCGCCCACGGCAACGCGATGCAGGCCAAAGGTTGCCTGTAGCGTTTCGCCTACGGATTGGCTTAAGTCGATCGCTTCCGACGATTCGATCTTCTTCGCTTCCGATGTTGTCGCAAGCGACTCAGGAACGGTCGGTTTGGTTTCAACCACGCGTATCAGCGTAAAGTCGGTGGTACCGCCACCGATATCGCAGACGAGAATGCTCTGCCCTGGACGCATGCTTTGTGTCCAAGTGTCTTGATGACGAAACAGCCAAGCATAGAAAGCCGCTTGCGGTTCTTCGATCAAAATGACGTTGGGCAATCCCGCTTCCGTTGCGGCTTGGATGGTCAGTCGCCTGGCAACTTCATCGAACGAAGCGGGCAGTGTTACGATAACATCTTGTTGTGCGAGTGGTTCGCCGGAATGATCTCGGTCCCACATGCGACGGATATGCTCCAGGTAGCGGCGGCTGGCGTGTACCGGCGAGAGCATTTGCACTCCGTCGTCGGCACTCCATGGGAGCAAGTCAGACGTTCGGTCCACATGCGAATGGCAAAGCCAACTTTTGGCAGACGCAATGCAACGGCCCGGCATCTGAACTCCGCGTTGCCGAGCAAAAGCTCCGACAACGCTCAAGTGTTCCCCATCAAAAAATTGAAACCGGGAGTTTATTTGAGATGATTCGGATGCCGTTAGCTCATAGTGAAACGAAGGCAGGGTATCGGAGAGCTGGCTCGTTTGAAAATCCACCATTTGCTCAATGCGGAAGATTTCCAATAGCGGTTTGCTGCTGTGCGTATCCATGAACGCAACGGCGCAGTTGGTGGTTCCAAGGTCGATGCCGACGACGTAACGACTGATACGTCGTTCGAAGGCGGCATCCAGTTGCGAAAGTTCTTCCTGCTGGTCGTCGGTCACTATTTGAAAATTCACGAAAGAGGGGAGGTCGGTTTGCGAGCGAGAGTCATGGCGGCGGGTAACAGTTCATTCAGGAGAACGGGGCCGATGAGGTCTGTGTTGTCTAGGTAGCCATTCCACACACGAAGCTGCGGTGCAAACTCATGTACGAATTGCCGGCAGACTCCACACATAGTTACTCGCTCGGGCGAGACAACGACCATCGAATCCCATTCGAGGTCACGATGAAGTATGGCTTGCGAGGCGGCGACACGTTCGGCGCAGATGGTCACCGAGTACGAAGCGTTTTCGATATTGCAACCGCAGTAGACTTTGCCGCTCTGCGATAGGAGCGCACATCCGACGGCGAAGTTACTATAAGGGTTGTAGGCAGACAGTGCGGCGTTTTGCGCGGCCGCGACGAGTTCCTGCAATTTCGCGTTGTCGAGCGGTCCTGAGTCCGGAGGTTGTTTCATCGTGGGTGTGCTTTCGTTTGTTGGTATTGACGAAGGTTTAGGTCCGGATGACCGTTTTCAGGATCCAATCGGCCAAGCTTGGCCAAAGGTTGCTTATCGCGGCCAACCATGCTGCTTTGAATGGATGGACGAGTTCTTTTTTGCGTCGATGGGCTGCGTCGAGGATTTTTTGGCACAGGATCTTGGGGTCGATCGTTCGGAGTTTGACTCCACCACCGGGTGCTGTTGCGGATGCATTTGCGAGCCCTCTTTGTTCCGCAAGCTTTTGGTAACGGGACCCGCTGTCGTCCCTTGTAATGGGACCAGGACAAACAAGCAATACATGAACGCCGAAGCTTGCGAGTTCGACCCGTAACTGGCGAGACATAGCAGTTAGTGCGGACTTGGAGATGGAGTAGCCGCCCATGCCAGGCGCGGGGACGAGACCGGCCAGCGACCCGATGTTGACAATGGTTCCGCGCGCTCGCTTGAGCGAATCGAGCGCCATGCGAGTCATGTTCCAAGTACAGATGAGATTGTCGTTAAGCATGGAGGCAAGCTCTATATCGCTTAGTTGTTCCAAAGGTCCACGGTCCGATCGACCGACGGCATTGAGGAGCAAGTCGATTTTGTTGTCGGCGAACCATTTCTGCAATTGGGTCTCGGAGCTGGATTCGGGAAAGGATGGCGATTTCAAGCTCAGGTCAACCGAATAGATGGACGCAGAATTTGCACCCTGTTCCAATGCGATCGATTTGGCGTTTTCAAGTCGGGCCGCATCTCGACCAACAATGACGAGATTTGCTTTTTGCTGAGCGGCAGCGATGACCAATTGCAGTCCCAGCCCGGACGTACCGCCACAGACAACGATCCAACGTCCAGTCCACGGCCCGACATTTCCCATTCAAAAACTTCCAATTGGAGCAATAAAGTTCAGATCAATTCGGTTTCGATTGCGCAGTGTTCGGCCCCAAAGAAGCGAACCTGCACGCAAATCGCGTATTCGGTTGAGTTGCAGTCCCCAGTTTACCATCCCCCGCCATAAATCAAATCGCCGACCTGCCATAGCCAAAAGGACCCGAAATCTAGACAATACTCGAAAGTCTGCGAATGGATCGCGGTTCTAACTATCTTTTTCAAGTTCGATTCCAAATGCCAAGAAACACGTTAAGCGAAGCTCGAACCAAGATTGTCGCCACGGTTGGCCCAGCTTGCGAGGACGAAGCGATTCTGGCCGAGCTCGTTTCTCACGGGGTCGACATATTTCGAATCAATGCGGCCCACGGAACGCAAACCGACTTTGCAAGGGTCATGGGCAAGATCCAGCGAGTGCGAGAAGTGACGGGATTCCCAGTCGGCGTCCTGCTCGATTTGGCTGGCCCCAAGATCCGGCTCGGCAAACTCCTGCAGGATCCGCTGGAAGTGGACGTTGGGAGCGAACTGACATTTATTCGCGGCGATGTGTCTAGTTCACCGACCGAACTGACCAGCAACTACGCAAAATTGGTGGACGAACTGAAGATTGGCGATCCTGTCATGTTGGCAGACGGCATGATCTCCATGCAAGTGGTAGACAAGCAACGCGACAGGGTACGATGCTTGGTCTCTGTCCGCGGCACCATTCGGTCCAAGCAAGGAATCAATTTACCAGGCACTTCCCTTTCCGTTTCCTCCATGCGTCCAGAGGATGTTTCCAACGCGTTGTGGGCGGCTAAGAACGAGGTCGACTTCATCAGTTTGTCCTTTGTCCGTTCGGCGCAAGATGTTTCTTCGCTGAAGAATCTGTTGGCATCGATGGACGCTCAAGCGTTGGTGATTGCCAAGATCGAGAAGCGCGAAGCCTTGGAGTGTTTAGAGGACATTGTCGATGCAGCCGACGGCGTGATGGTTGCGCGCGGGGACTTGGGGGTTGAAATCGATGTGGCGGACACACCCGTCGCCCAAAAAAGAATCATCCAAGTTTGCCGGGAACGGCTGAAACCCGTTATCGTTGCGACTCAAATGCTGGAGAGCATGCATCACAATCGACGGCCAACGCGTGCCGAAGCCAGCGACGTGGCCAATGCGATTTTGGATGGGGCGGATGCATGCATGCTCAGTGGCGAGACGGCCATCGGTGATTTCCCGGTGATTACTGTCGACACCATGAATCGGATCATGCTCAGCACGGAAAAGATGCTTAAAACGCAACCGCAGGACTCAAAGACAAGATTTTTTTCGCGGGTGCACCCTATCACGGCGGCGGTAACGCACAACGCCGCAAACATTGCAGAAGCTATCGATGCTAGGTTGGTCGTCGTGGCTAGCCGAACGGGCGGGACTGCCTGGGTCAAATCGAAACAACGCAATTACATTCCTACGCTTGGCGTCAGCGACTCCGACCACACGCTCCGGCGCATGTGCTTGTTCTGGGGCATCATGCCGCACAAGGTAACAAATCTGGACAATCCCGAGGCGTTGTTCGACGAAGTCACAAAATGGGCTGTCGAACGAGGCATGCTCAAAGCGGGCGACCGAGTTGTGTATGTCACAGGAACAGGGTTAATCAACAACACGCACAATCTGCTAGTAGTACACGAAGTCCCGAAGGCGGTGTAGTTCTGTCGAGTTCTGCGATTCTGACGGCAGAAGCGTGTGGCACGCCCAAAGTCAGGAACGTGTGGCACGCCCAAAGTGATAACGATGGGCGTGGGAACTGTGGCAAATATCTCTAGCTAGCGATCCACCACGCCCTTCGTACCTCAGAGCGTGCCACCCGTGCCACCCTACGCCACCCCATTTACTGGCAGTTTTCAAACTGACTTTCGCCTTATTATCGCTAGCGATTTTATCAGAGAGGACATCCGTCGGCGGAGCGACGGATCTACGTAGGCGACCGAACTCCGCGAACCGCGGTCCATGTGGTTCATTTCTTTGGGCACTCCTTCACGTAAAATTCAGGGGAGTATGTTACGGTACAAGTGAGAACTGCCCGCAGATTGATGTCCAAGAGCAGGATATGGCTGAAAACGAGGGATTTACGATGTCAAATTGCTTTAGAATTATCGTTGAAATCAAACACAATGCCGTTTGGTTTTGGGCTGTCGTTTTGACGCTCGCTTGCTCGAGTGTGGCTGGCCTGGCCGACGAGTTGCCCAAAGATTTGGTTGCCATTGGCGGTCGTTGGTATGTAGGACCCGGTGAAACGCCCAACTATTTCTACAAGGACGGTGATCGCTTTATTGACTTATTCTCGTACCACAGGAAAGACTCGAATCAAGACGGAATCGACAATGTCCGACTGCGTCACGATTCGCAGTTCTTGATCATGGAGAGTCAGGGGTATCCAAACCATCCGACGGCTGTGTTCCCAAACAGTGGCAATCCGAATACGATTCGGGTTCAGAATTTCACTTTTCGATTGCCGCTCGTTCCGAAACTCGCGGACAAGATTACTCGGTTGCCGATGGGGCCTATCGGAACAGCTCTCAACGGTGTCGTTTTCTTCAATCCCTACGAGATGGCCGGAATGAACGCCGTCGAGGGATACTCGGAGGTTTGGCTGGATTCCTGCTGTGGCCATCCTCAGCAGACCGGCGTCTATCACTATCACAAATATCCAAACTGCGTGAAATCGCCGTTCAAAGATGATGGCAAGCAGCATTCGCCCATTCTTGGCTTTGCATTTGATGGATTTCCGCTTTACGGACCGTATGAATCCGACGGGGTGTTGGCAAAAGATTTGACAAAATCGGCCGCACTCGACGTTTGCAACGGTCACTTTGATGAAGTTCGGGGTTACCACTATCACGTCACCCCTGGCAGATTCCCGTATATCTTGGGTGGTTATGCTGGCGTGGTGGAGTCATCGAACAACCGTGGGTTGCGAGGTGGCCAAACAGGCGCGCTCGTAGACAACACGCAGCAAGGCGAAAACCGAATGGATAAAGTGATCACCTCGGTTCGTCCTGGTACTGCGTCACGGGGCAAAACGCACACGATTGAGTTTGAACTCAAACCTGAGAATGGACTTCGGCGCCGAGTACCAACGGAAAAACCTAATTGGGTTCAAATCGGACCGTACGAAGCAACCTCGATCAAGCGTGACGGAAATATTGTCTCAGCCGAGATCAAGATTTCGGACGACGCACCCGTTGGAGTGTTGTTCGACTGCCATATTGAATTTGTGGAAGATGGTCGCGGTGGCCCGATTGTATTTAAGAAGAACGACGTGTTTCGCGTTGTCGAATAAAGATGTATTTTAATCTCGCCTTGTTGGCGAAAAAGTGTTGAAAGCCCTTTGGGGCGCAAAAAACGAAGAACCCCAATCCTCTGGAGAAGTTTGCTATGAAACGATGTATGTGGACCCTTGGCATTTTGTTCGTCGTAGGCGTATCGAGTGCGATGGCTCAACCACCTGGTGGTGGTGACGGCGGACCGGGTGGCGGCGGACCGGGTGGACCGGGCGGTGGTGGCCAGCCTCGCGGACGATCTCCACTGATGGAAGCGTTGGACGCGGATCACGACGGAGTCATCTCCGCTGAAGAAATCAAAAATGCAACGGCGGCATTAATCAGTCTGGACAAAAACAAGGATGGCAAACTGTCCGAGGATGAATACCGACCTTCTGGAATCGGCGGAGGCGGTTTCGGCGGTGGTGGCGGCGGAGGCGGTTTCGGCGGCCCTCTAGGCGGCGGTGGTGGAGCAGGCGGACCCGGCGCCAGTGGCCGAGGTGGACCTGGCGGACCTGGGGCTGGCGGACCCGGCGGTGAAGGTCGTGGACCTGGACCTGGCGGTGAAGGTCGTGGACCTGGGGCTGGCGGTCGTGGAGCTGGCGGTGGATTGACCATCAATCCAGATCGCATGATGATCCACGCAATGGAGTTTGATGCGGACAAAGACGGAAAACTAGGCAAGGACGAACTGGAGAAGTTTATCGCTTCGTTCATCGAGCGACATGGCAGCCAAGCAGGTGGTCCTGGCGGTGAAGGTCGCGGACCTGGCGCTGGCGGTCCTGGCGCAGGCAGAGAAGGTGGCGGAAGGGGTGGTCCTGGAGGTGCAGGTGGTGGACGAGGTGGTCCTGGAGGTGCAGGTGCTCCTGGCGGTGCCGGCGGCGACCGACCTCGTCGACCTGATCCTGACCCACAATCGTAATCCCCTGACGTAGAGCCGACGGCACAGCAATGCCCCCGAGTTTAACTCGGGGGATGCTTACCATCTATTCTAGAGAGAGGGTCAGAACCCTCGGCGTAAAGCCGACGGCATGCAAATGCCCCCGAGTTTAACTCGGGGGATGGTTACCGTCTATTCTAGAGAGAACAAACGGCCAAAACCCTCACCATGAAGCTCATTTAGCCATGGGCCATGCTTCAGTCTCTCACCAAGATAGTTTGTATGCTTATCCGCATCGTTAACGCATGGCTGATTGTGTTTCTTGCGATAGGATATGCACCTCGCCTTCTTGCTCGACCCGAAATCGAACAACCCGAGAAAACAAAAACCAACGTCTTGGTCCTATTTGTGGACGATCTAGGCTCGGGCGACTTGGGGATGCATGGAGGTGTCAGTCGAACTCCCAACATCAATCGTTTAGCAACCGAAGGCGTTGAGTTGAAGAGGTACTACGGCTATCCGCTTTGCAGCCCTTCACGGGCCGCCTTGCTCACCGGCCAAATGCCTCGGCGATTTGGGATCGCCTATGCCTTGGGAGCCAGAGATCCAGGACTTCCTGCGGACTTGCCGACATTGCCGAGAACGTTGCGTTCGGCTGGTTACCAAACTTGGTTGGTTGGGAAATGGCATCTCGGAACAGCCAGTCCCCCTTTGAAAAGTGGCTTCGATCACTTTTACGGTTTCGACGGCCCAGAGGTCGACTACTACCAGCACACGAATAAGCGTGGCGACGTAGATTGGCAACGCAATGGCCAAACTGTTAACGAACCGGGTTACTCGACTTTTCTGCTTGCGAACGAAGCGGTTCGACTCATCGACGAACGCGATCCGCGAGCGCCGTTCTACTTACAAGTAGCCTTCAATGCTTCGCACTTTCCATTGAGTGCTCCCGAGGCATATCTTGCGAAGTATTCTGAGTTAAGTAAGGGCCAAGCTCTCAGAGCCGCCGTACTCGATGCACTCGACGAAGCAGTTGGGCGAGTCCTAAAAGCCATCGACGATCATAGGTTAGACAAGAATACACTTGTCATTTTTATGTCTGACAACGGAGCAGACCAAACGGGGAGTAACGCACCGTTTCGAAGCGGCAAGGGATCCGTGTACGAAGGCGGAATCCGAGTACCATGTATCATGCGGTTGCCGGGGCAACTGGAACCAGGAACAACTAGTCAGCAAGTGACTTCAGCCCAAGATCTTTACCCAACTATTGCAACGGCGGTAGGAGTATCGTTGGAATCGGATCAGAAGCTCGATGGAAAAAACGTGTGGCCTGGGCTTCGAGACGCCGATCCGCAGGACCATGGTCCATTTATTATTGCAGGTTCCGACATGGCGATTTTCAATGGCGACTGGAAATTGGTCCAAACCTTGGATGGTCGCGTGTCGCTATTCAATCTAAAAATGGACCCGGGTGAAGCGACAAACGTATGGGCTGCGAATGTTGATGTCGGACAACGGATGCAGACGCTTCTAGCTGAAAGTGCGAACGAATTTCCGAGTCTCGGGCAACGTCGCGGCCCTGGTCCTGGCCAGAGTTCCGGGCCTCGGCGCCCCAATCCCAGATAGTTCGAGAAATCTGAAAAAGTGTCCCGACTCGCTTGTTAAACGTCAAATATTGAATAATTGACGTGCGGAATCTGTAGAAAGTGTTGACTTTGCGGTTTACACCAATCTTACTCATCAGATCCGGTTTTCCTTCCTTTCAATCTAGTTATTTGGAATTGGTTACCACACTGATCCGATTTCCTGCTGACCCGAGCTAGGATTCGCCCAAGAGTATTGTTTCGAGAATTGCTTCCATTGTTGTCAAAATGTACCTGGCAGGTTTCCTGCCGCAGCACCATTCATCATTGATTTCCTCCAAGAGTTGCCCCATGAAATTCAGCCTCCTTCGTCGCGCATTATTATCTATTCGAAATCGTCAACGATTCTTGAGGCAGCTTTGGTCTGACTTTAAGATCGATACATCACGTGCGCGAATGAAAGCTAAACGGCTGTTTCGGGTCGAGCCATTGGAAGAACGACAATTGCTGGCATTCACGACAACTCTGGTTGGAGTAACGGCTGACTTCGTGGGTGATGGCGGCGGTGATACATTAACCTTCGATCAATCGGGCGGTTTGCTGCGTCACAATCGATTTGGGGCGGGCGATGCCGGGTTCAACAGCGAGTTCGATTTCGATTCGACGCTAGCGGGTGATCAGACACTGGCTGTTAACGCTGCGTCTAATGTACGTTTCGATACTGGGGCCGGTAGCGATGTGGTCAACATCGGGACGGCGTCTGTGCCGGCAAGCGACCTGTTGGCCAAGTTCAGTGATCTAGGTGGTGGGACAGGTGATACGCTGAATGTAAACGACAGCCTGCGAGTTATTGCCAACACTTACACAAGCAATTCTAACAGCCTCGTAGGTGCGGGAATCAACATCGACATTATGGGCGCCGCTCTTACCGGCGGAAGACTACTACTGACTGGGCTCGGTGACGACACGGTTAATGTGCAGTCAACTTTTGCCGGCGAACCACAGAATTTCAATAGTGCCGGAGGTACGGATACGGTAACGGTTGGGACTCCCGGTAGTGGCACTCTATCGATCTTGGGTAATGTGAGCATTGCCAATACGCCTTTCTTTTCGAGAGTGATCATTGACGATGCCGCAGACGCGACGAGCAGGACAGCGGTCGTCACCAGCGCATCGGTAACCGGCTTGTCGACCGGCAGCATCAATTATGTCGCAGCCGATCTTCTATCGCTGACGATCAAGACGGGCACTAATGCAGATATCGTCAACGTCAATAGCACTCCGGCGGGTAAACCCGTCAATATTATTACCGGAGCTGGTGATGACCGAGTTGCCTTGGCTAACGGCATCTCGCTCAACGGCGGCACAATCGATGGTGGAGCCGACAACGATACCGTCGACTATAGTGCGTCCACCACTGCGGTGGCAGTAAATTTGGGTACCAATGCACCTGCTGGTGTGTTGGCAGGATTCATTGACGGGACTCAAGAGAACCCACCGCAAAACACCGTTGCCTTCGGGAACGTACAGCTAACGTACAATAGCACGACCAAGCTGTTTGACATTTTCGCTGTTATATCCAACTTGGCTCCTGCTTTGGTCACGGGTTACCATATCCATCGTGCGCCTGTCGGCACCAACGGCCCGATCATTATCGACCTAGCGGCTACATTTGGATTAGGAGCGTTGGTTCCTGTCGGCAGCGGCTTCTCCTTCACTGCGACTGGAGTGGCGTTGCCGGTGCAACACGAAGCTGCCTTCTTGGGTGGCGTAACCTACTTCAACGTTCACACAGCAGCCGCCCCGGGCGGACTGATTCGTGGGCAGATCTTCGCCAACGGAGCATTCGTTGCAGCGCCGGGCACAGCCACCGGGACCGGTGGCATTTCCAATATAGAAAATGCGCTTGGCGGGACTGGCGCGGATAGCCTAGTCGGCGATCTCAACAACAACATCCTACGAGGTGCGACCGGCAACGATACGATCATCGGCTCGCGCGGCGATGATACGCTCGACGGGGGCGACAACAACGATGTCGTAACCTGGAGCAATGGCGACAACAATGACGTGATCGACGGCGGACTGGGACTCGACGTGGTTCAAGTCAACGGATCGACCGGTGCTGGCGACGTGTTCACAGTTGGGGCTAACGTCACGCGCATTGCATTTGCCCGCACTAATCTTGTTCCCTTTGCACTCGACATCGGCACAGCAGAAACGTTGTCGGTCGTGGGTTCTGGTGGCGATGACACCACCACCGTCAACAGTTTGTCTGGCGTTGCCGATCTACTTGCAGTCAATCTCTTTGGTTTGAATGGCGATGACACGTTCGGGCTCCCTGCCTTTCCAGTAACGGGCATCGCGATCAACGTTAATGGCGGTGCTCATCCAGGCGGCGACGTGCTGAATCTGGATGCTGGAGGAGGACCGATCGTCAATAGTGGCAACAGCTTGACCAAGGCTGGCGCCGGACCTGTCAACTACACGCAAGTCGAAAACCTGAACATTGCCAATGTTGGGGACGTAACCATTGCGGGGACGGGTGGCAACGACAGCTTGGTGGTTAACGCGACTGGCCCAGCGGCTGGCAGTTATTCGCTCAATGGTGGACCATCGATCGCCTTCAACGGCATAACGCGCTTGACCTTCAATGCAATTGGCGGTGACGACGCACTGACCATTAACAACCCAGTTGGCGGACTCTTTGCCCCGACCGGCGGTATCGATTACAACGGTGGCGGACAACCGGGCGATTCGTTGAATTTGCTCGGCGGCGGTGGCGCGGGCTTCAACGAAACCTACTTTGTCGGGACTACCACTCCACCGGTAGGCGGCGGCGGGAACAACGGCGATGGCTTGGTGCGATTTACTGGCCCAACGCCAGTTGATATTCGTTTCACCGGTCTGGCACCGATTGTAGACACCGTGGCAGTAGCCAGCCTGACGGTCAATGCGACCGATGGCGCCAACTCAATTAGCCTTTCCAACGCTGGAGTGGCTCCACGGGTGCAGGTTGCAGTCGATGCGTTCGAGCCGATCGAGTTCGATAACAAAACGGCACTGATCGTCAACGCGGGCGATGGTGCAGCAGGCGGTGACAGTGCGGATAACATTTTGGTAAATTTCAACTTTGCTCCCACTGGCCTGACCAGCACTACGATCAACGCGGACGACGGAACAGATATTGTCTCAGTCACAAGCAACTCGGCCTTGTCTACTCTTACGATCAACGGGGGCGATGGTCTAGACAGCATCAACATTGGCAACTCTGGTGTGATTGGCACACCGGGTCTGCTCACCCCAATTGCTGGCGCAGTCGCCGTGAATGGCGGCGCTGGCGGAGCGAATTTAGTCGTCGATGGCAGTGGTGCCGCGGTCGCCGCAGACTACGCGATCACCAGCACGACAGTGACCCGTAGTCTTCCAGCAGGCTTTGGTGGCGTAACTTATTCCAACCTCAGCAACCTACTCTTGACCGTCGGCTCTGGCGCCAATGTCATCAGTGTCAATAGCACTGCCGCAAGCGTCGTAACCAATATCGCGACAGGAGCGGGTGATGACTCGATTGTGTTCGCGAACGGCGTAAGCCTAAACGGTGGTACTATCGATGGTGGGGCTAATAACGACACCGTCGACTACAGCGCGTATACGACCTCGGTGGCAGTCAATCTCGGCAGCAATGCGCCTGGAGGTGCACTGGCTGGCGTTATCGAGGGAGGTCAAGAGAACCCAGGCCAAGTCACAACGGCTACCGGCACAGTTTCGATAACGAACTACAATAGTGCCACCAAGACTTTTGACATCAGTGCCCATGTTTCGAATCTCTTGCCAGGGGCGGTGACTGGCTACCATATCCACCGAGCCCCAATCGGTGTGAACGGCGGCATCATCGTCGACTTGATTGCCATTTTTGGTCCTGGGGCATTGATCGCAGATGGACTTGGTGGTTTTGACTTTAATGCAGTTGGAGTAACGTTGCCCGCGCAGCACGAAGCAGCCTTCCTAGGCGGTATCACTTACTTCAACGTCCACACCGCAGCAGCACCGGGCGGTTTGATTCGTGGACAAATACTTCCGAGCGCCGTGTTTGTCGCGGCACCAGGCAATGCGACGGGCACCGGTGGTGTCAGCAACATTGAAAACGCGACAGGTGGAACCGGAGCAGACAGCATCGTGGGTAACCTCGGTGCAAACGTATTGTTAGGAAACCAAGGCAACGACACGATTGTCGGCGCGCCAGGCAACGACACCATGAACGGTGGTGACAACAATGACGTCCTAGTTTGGAGCAACGGCGACAACAACGACATCATCGATGGGGCATTGGGATTAGACGTTGTTCAAGTCAATGGTTCGATCGGAGGCGGGGATAATTTTACGGTTGGAGCTGCTGGAACACGCGTCGCATTCGCGCGAACGAATTTGGTTCCATTCGCTTTGGATATCGGTACTGCGGAGACATTGATCGTCAATGGAGCTGGCGGCGATGACACCGAAACAATCAATAGCCTAGCGGGTGTCGCGGACCTGACTGCGGTGAACCTATTTGGCCTTAACGGCAACGATACGTTCAATACTGGCTTCACGCTGGTGCCGATCGTCGTCAACGTCAACGGAGGCAGTCATACGACGGGCGATACGTTGAATGTGGATGCAGCCGGTGGACCAGTTACGGACAACGGCGTGCAGTTGTCCAAGCCCGGCTTCAATCCAATCAACTACACGCAAATCGAAAACATGTCGATCGCGAACATCGGCGATCTAACGGTCACCGGGGCGGGACTGGACGACACGCTGGTGGTGAATGCCACGAGCGCTAACGCAGGCAACTACAAACTAAATGCAGGACCGACAATAACGTTCACCGGCATGACGAAGCTGACGTTCAACTCGTTGGCTGGTGGTGACGCGCTGACGATCAACAATCCGGTGGGCGGTTTATTCGCTCCGGCTGGCGGCATTGATTACAACGGCGGTGGTCAAGCTGGCGATTCGCTCAATTTGCTTGGCGGTGGTGCTGCTGACTTGGTTCAGACATACTTTGTGGGCACGACTACGCCACCGATCGGAGCTGGTCCCGGCAACAATGGCGATGGCTTGGTTCGCTTCACGGGTTCATCCAATGTGGACATTCGTTTCACCGGACTGGCACCAATCATTGACACGGTTTTAGCAGCGAGCTTGACGGTCAATGCAACAGACACTGCCAATAACATCACCGTTACCAATGGTGTTGCTCCCCGTCTTATCGTTGCGGTCGATGCGTTTGAACCGATCGAGTTCAATAACAAGGCTCAGTTGATCGTCAACGGCGGCGACGGAGTGGTAGGCGGAGATGCAGCGGATACGATTCTGCTCAATTTCGGCAATCTTCCAGCCGGTATAACGGGAATCACGATCAATGCAGACGAAGGGGCTGATGCCGTTAGTTTGCAAGCGTCTTCGAACCTACCAGTCACACTTAATGGCGGAGCTGGGCTGGATGTCATCAATGTTGGCAACAATGGAACGTTGGGTACTCCGGGTCTATTGACGCCTGTCGCTGGACCAGTGATTGTCAACGGCGGGGCAGGTGGGGCCGACTTGACCGTTGATGGAACCGGGGCAGCAGTTGCTGCGAACTACGAAATCACCGCTACAACGGTTACGCGATCGCTGCCAGCGGGCTTTGGTGGGGTCACCTATTCGAACTTGACGACCTTGCTTTTAGCTACCGGATCAGGGCCGAACATCGTTACAGTTTCGAGTACATCGGTTCCAACGACTGCTGATGCTAATGGCGGTATCGACACATTGATACTCAATCCAACTAATGCGATTACGGTTTACGAACAAGCGGGCAACTATGGTTTTGAACTGGGCACACCTGGCGGACTGACCGCAATCGATTTCGAGAACATCAATTTGCAGCCAGGCAATGGCGTGCTCAACATCGTCGGTGATCAGGGGCAAGGAACCAACGTGGGTGGGGCTGGCGTCGACGCCGCCGACCTAGTTGAAGTGATCGGCACCGCCCAGAATCTCGGCGGATTGCGCCTAAACAATATCGCCGTTCCACAATTTGTTCAATTTGCTGGCGTGACCAATTTGAACATCAAGACCTTGGATCTTGATGATGATGTGGTGATCGATCCATTTGCCAGTACGACGCAGAACTGGAATATGGTGGTCAATGTGGACGCTGGGGCGGGTGACGACGACATCTCCTATGGTAATGTGACAGCCATACCTGGGCTCGCCCCAATTCCCGACGGCAGCGCGGCCGCAGTCAGCGAAAACGTCAAGGTTCAACCGACGCTCATCCCTGGCTCGGGAGAAATCGCTGTGCCCGGAGTGGTCACCATCCACTTCCAGAATACCGAAGACCTCAGCTTCTTGCTGAATAACGGCGGTTTGGGCGATACGGATACACTGACGATTCAGGGTACCGACAACAATCTATCGGATATCTTCACCATCCGCCCCGATGCAGCAGCTAATGACGTAGAGCCGCTTATCGACCTCGATATTTCCGCAGTACAAATACTACAGATTGAAAATATTGCCCTGGTTGCACCCGGTGGCGCGCAGTTCTTTGTAACCGCCATTAACTTCGAAGGCTTGGGTGGCAGCGACACGTTTGATCTCGTCCCCAGCGCTAGCGGCACACTCCTGAACATCGACGGCGGAAACCCAACCAACAATCCGCTCGCTTCGGACATTATCGCGATTTCTGGAACTGCAGGCGTAGCAGATCTGTTCACGGTGACGCCTGGCGCCACGGCTGACGCCGGAGCGATCGCTTCGACAATTAATGGCGGGGCACGGGCTGCAGTGAGTTACAAAAACCTCGAGGAGTTGAATCTCAATCTCGGTGGTGGCGCGGCGGCAGATGTGCTGACTATGCAAGGTACTGGGGCCAACAACGCCTTCACGCTCGTGGCCACAGGCGTCGACTCTGGTACGGCTCGAGTTGACGCGAGTCCGCTGGTGACGTTCACCGGGCTGGGTACAGCGGGTAGCGATATTAATCTGGTCGGGCTTGGTGGTGATGACCAATTCTCGGTCACGCATCTAGTTGGCTGGCAGGTCGATGATGTCAATATCGACGGCGGCGAGCCGTCGGCGAGTGATGCGTTCCAGTTAAGTGGTACGGCAGGTGTTGATGGGTTCGATTACACGGCGACTTCGGCCAATAGCGGACAGATTGATTTGACGAGCGGTGGCCCGACAACCAATTACATGTTGACCAGTGTCGAGTCTGCATTGGTGGATGGCCTGGCAGCAGTCGATACGCTCAATGTTACTACTCCGAACGCTGTCATAGTCCCTGGGGCAAACGCGGGCGAGGGTACCGTCAAGCCCGTCGACAATGTTGGTGCGGCACTCTTGGGACTGTCGTACCGCAATATTGAAACCGTCACAGTTACGGGTGCCACGGCAGTGATTCAGGGAACCGACGAGAATGACGTGATCAGTATTTCTGTAGCCGGCATTGTCACAGTCACCAACAACCTTGGCTTCAACAGTTCGGTCGATGTCTCGGGCTTTGCTGCGCTGGTGGTCAACTCGCTGGGCGGTGACGATCGGATCACCGTTGCTCCCAGTGCGCTTTTTGCAGGTGGCATTCGAGTTATCGGCGGAGTGAACGGCAACGGTAGCGATTCGCTCAACGTTAGCGGCGCTGATGTGGTGATCGATCTTGATAGCAATTCAGTAACTGGGGTTGTCGGTGGTCCAATCAATTTCACTGGTATCGAACACCTTAATGTCAACGCTACGGCTACGATTACGGTCAATGGCAAGTCGGACGCAGATTTGCTAACGGTGACTCCAACTGGAGCCAATACGGCAACCATCGTTCCTAGTGTGGGTGGACTGCTATCGATTAACACTACCAACCCGGGTGCATTGACCATCAACACGGTTGGTGGTTCCGATACTGTGATCGTCAACGGAACATCGTCGAACGATTCGATCGGCGTCGCCAGAACAGCCACAGCACAAGTAACCGTAGGCGCGCTCAAAGTGGTTCAAATCTCGAATAGCGAGTCGATTCGCGTGCTCGGAAACGATGGCAACGATACGATCAATGTCACGGGCACCGGTAGCACTGCTTTCTTAGTCGTCGATGGTGGATTGAATAGCGCTAACGATACGGTCACGGTCACCAACACGACGGCCGGTTCCACAACCTTTACGCCGGGTAGCTCGGCGGATGCTTATACACTTGGAACACCCGACGGCGCGATCGATATTCTGGGTACCGAGCTAGTAACACTCAATGGAGCTGCCGCCGGTGATACATTGACGGCCAACGGCACCCATGGCAACGATACGATTGCATTGCAATTCTTGGGTGGTGCCAACCGCATTTGGCTCAACGCTTCGCCAGTGGTTAGCTTCACATCGTTTGGTATCGTGACGCTAAGCGGTCGATTTGGCGATGACAAGATAAATGTCCTTCCGGTTGGCTTGGTCGGAGTCACGACCATCAATGTTAACGGTGGCGATCCGACGGCGAGCGATGAAGTTGTCGTGACGGGTACAGCAGCGACGGAAGCTGTCGTTATTGATACGATGGTTCTTGGTGGCGCTCGCGTCACTGGCCTGGGACCAGTTATCAACATCGCGACTACCGAAAACCTGGTTTATAGCGGCTTAGGGGGCAACGATAGTTTGACCGTTACGTCGCCTGCGGGTGGGGGAACGATCGACCTTATCACGGGTGCTGTGGCGGACTCCGGTCGCATCTTGGTGAGCCAAGGTGGGGGCAATTCACTCTTGCCTGTGAGCTATCAAGGAATCGGCATCACCGGCGGCATTACCTTAGCCGACGCAGGTGGAGCACGTGTCGATACCTTGCAATTTTTTGCAACCAACCTGGATGATGTGATTTCGGTCCAATCCAGTGGCGCTATCCAAGCGTTTAATCCCGCCGGAGGAAGCAGCTCTTTCCGTTCACTGCTGGTGCAGACACCTGGAATTGCATCGGTGATCCTGGCCGGTCTGGATGGAGTAGACGTTTTCAACATTCCAGGCAATCATCCATTCACACCAAGCTTTGGTCTACCTGCAATTCGAGTCGAGGGTGGTAATCCATCGGACGGCGACATCGTGAATTTGAATGTGGCAACCGGCGACGTCACGGTCAACCTGGCGAACAGTGTCCTGTCGACCAACACCACCGTGACGGGATACGGCGGGACGATTGCGCTCAGTAGCGTCGAAACAGCCAACCTGAATGTCGGCGGCGCCTTTGCCCTGACCATTAACGGCACGTCTCAGCCGGACAGCCTCACTTACACGCCAACGGGAGCCGCCGCCGGGACGGTCACGAACGCAGGCTTGAACACGACTTTCAATTTCACCAATACGGCCGGCACGTTCACCTTGGATGCCGGCGCAGCCAACGACTCGGTGACGGTCAATGGCACTTCGTCCAACGATGTGATCAATGTGGTTCGAACCGCAACGGCAACCGTTCAAGTCGGCGCACTTAAGCTGGTCAGCATTCCAACTGGTACGAACGAATCGCTCCGCGTGCTCGGCGGTGAAGGCAATGACACGATCAACATTACTGGATCGGGCAGCACTGTATTTCTAGTAGTCGATGGTGGATTGAATAGCGGAAATGATACAGTATCCGTTACCAACACAACCGCTGGCACAACAACCTTTACGCCAGGCAGTTCAACGGATGCGTACACGCTGTCAACGCCAGATGGCGCGATCGATATTCTGGGCACCGAGTTGCTGACGCTAAACGGTGCAGCCGCAGGTGACACATTGGTCGCTAATGGCACGCACGGCAACGACACGATTGCCCTGCAGTTCCTTGGCGGCGCGAATCGCATTTGGTTGAACGCACAAGCTGTTGTTAGTTTCACTTCTTACGGCACTGTCACACTGAGTGGTCGCTTTGGCGATGACAAGATCAACGTGCTGCCTGTTGGACTGGTCGGCGTCACAACGATCAACGTCAACGGTGGCGACCCGACCGCCAGCGATGAGTTGGTTGTGACCGGAAGCGCCGCTGCCGATGCAGTTATTTACACACCGACCGGAATGGATGCTGGCACCATCACTGGCTTAGGTGCGGTTATTAATGTTGCGACGACCGAGAAATTTGTTTACACCGGGCTCGGTGGAAACGATTCGCTAACGGTTACAGCTACTGCGGGCAGCGATACGATCATAATGACACCGGGTGCAACTGCCGATTCAGGCAACTTGGCAGTTAACTCTCTGCTGGCAGTGAATTTCCAGAGTCTAGGTGCAAGCGCAACCTTGAATCTGGCCGACCAAGGTGGTGTTGATCGTCTGATCTACAATGGCTCGAATGGCAATGATAACTTTGGAGTAAACATCCTCGGGGACGGTGTCATAAGCTACCAAAGCAGCATCACACACATCCCACTGAACCTTCCAACCGCCGGCAGTTTGGTGGAGGCCCTTACGCTGAATGGCTTCGAAGGAGACGATCGGTTTGCCGTTACTCCAAGTGCGTTGTTCGCAAATGGCATCAACGTCATTGGCGGCGGCACTAGCAACGACACGCTCGTTGTTTCAGGCAAAAATGGCGTGGCGGAAACGTTTGTGGTTGTTCCTGACGCAGCGCGCGGAACAGGCGATGTTACAGTTAATGCCTTCGCCATTAACTACACGGGTGTTGAGCACCTGAACTTAACCGCCAATCCAGGCGATGCAGACGAACTGGTCGTGATCGACGAGCAAAGCAACAACAATTGGTCGCTCGCACCCGCCCCAATCCAAGGAGACCGTATCCAGATCGATTCGCGGGAGTCTATCGACTACAACAGCTTCTCGCGAACGGATCTTGTCGACACATTGGGAACTGATACGTTCAACGTTTACCCGACCACCTTGGTCGGTAATGGGCTTGTCACTGTATTCGGTCATGCGGGTGACAAGATGATCGTTCACGGCACAGCGACGCCTGATGCGCTCCGGATTTCGGCTAACAATGGTGGCGTCGTTGGAGCCCAAGGTACGGCCACTGCGAACGGCAAGAGCATCGTCTTCGGCGATCTCGAAAGTGTTGAATTCGACGGCGGCAGCGGCGATGACGTGCTGACAGTGGACGAATCATTTGGCTTGCTCAATCTACTCGGAGGAATTGGATTCAGCGGTGGAGCGGCACGTGATACGTTAGTGCTTTCAACTGCCGCAGTGGCACCAATCGCCACGGTTGGTACCTACGCACCAGGTCCATCGGTTGATGCTGGCACAGTCACGCATGTCGGTGGAGGCGTAACGCAGCGGGTCTTCTTTACTGGGCTGGAACCTGTTATCGACCTCGTACCTGGTACTTTATTAGTACTCGGAACTGCGGGGAACAACGCGATTAACTACTCGGCGGGCGGTGTTTTAGCCAACGGGTTGGTAACCATCGACGGTTTCGAGTCGATCGAGTTCTCGAATAAGACAACTCTCACCATCGACGCTGGCAATGGCGATGACACGATCAATCTCAATAACGTTAACGCGGCTCCTCCGACTGCGTTGACTTCGATCACCGTCGACGGTAATAATCCGAGCGCCAGCGATAAACTCATATTCAACGGCAGGACCGGAATCAACGATCAGTTGCGACTGCTACCGACTGCTACCGGAGGCACTGTTTCAGGCGGAGCCGTACCTGTGACATTTGCGGGAATCGAGAATGTCAGTGCCGTGCTGAATCCCGGTACTAGCGACTACTTTACGGTTGACGGCACCACTGGGAACGACACGTTCCGCATCGCGACTACTGACTTCATCGGTAGCCATCGCATCACGGGCGAAATGAATCGAGGCGGCGTTGGAGCGTTTAATTTGCCCATCATTGATGTCAGTGGCAATTCCACCGGTGTGGTTGGCACCTATAACTTCAACGGAGTGGGCGGAACCGATAACTTCGTGGTAACGGGTACCGATAAAAACGATCGATTTGGTATTAGTAGCGGTGGCGTCAATCACTTTGTCAACGCCGTGAACGTCAGTTTCTACGGGTTCGCCAACATCGCCAACATCACAGTCGACGGTCTTGACGGAGACGATCAGTTTCAGGTTTCACCTATCCTTTCGACCCAGACATTGCGAGTCAGCGGCGGCAATCCATCGGCTGGCAGTGATTCGCTCGACTTCTCGGCATCTGCTGTCGTCGCCAATTTAGTGACAATTGATCTGGGTGGGTCGACCATCCAGGAAGCAACCTTGGGTCTAGTAAGTTTCAGTGGAATCGAAATCCTGAATGCCGATGCCAACGGCCACAACCTAAAAGTTCTCGGAACTGCAGGTAATGATGTGCTTGGGGTCACACCAACAGGTGCCAACTCAGCCACAGTCACGCTGCTATCCAGCAACCCGAACGTTGGCTCGACACCTGTCGTCAATGGCACGAATATCGGCACGCTGAGTGTCGACCTGCTTGCTGGTAGCGACAGGCTCATTGTCAACGGCACACAAG
Organism: Pirellula sp.; assembly: GCA_043743995.1. Classification (GTDB taxonomy): domain Bacteria; phylum Planctomycetota; class Planctomycetia; order Pirellulales; family Pirellulaceae; genus JBKCUI01. Next base: position 22,769 of record JAYTVM010000144.1, read on the forward strand.
CTGGCGAGATCATTACCGTCAGTGGTACACTGGTGACTGTTGCCGCATTGGAAACGGTCAATTACGCCAACGCCGAAGACATACAAGTTTACGGTCAATCCGGTTCCGACACATTCAACGTCACTCCAGGTGCTGCCTCAATCTTTATCGATGGAGGTGACCCGATCGGAATCTTGCCTGGCGACCAGTTGATCGTCAACGGAGGCGTTGGATTCTTCCCTGGCCCGGAAAGTGACGAGGGTGGCGTCCTGACTGGCGGTGGAACCGTTAGTTTTGACCACATTGAGTCGTTGACGATTGCCGGTATCGTCGGTTGCCCATTCTTGATCCTCGGAACCAACGGAGACGATGACATCACCGTTATCGCTCGCGACGCTTCCACAACGGCTGGTGCAGATGGTGTTCAAGACTTTACGTTCTCGATCAACCAAGGCATCAACGTGGTCATGCTCAATCAAGCGGACCTATTCATCGATGCCATGGCGGGTGACGACGATATTGTCATACGGACAGCAGCCCCCAACGAAGCTGCTTGGGATGTGAATGTTCGCGTGGCTGGCGGCTCGCCATCGATTGGTGCTCCACTCGAAGCGGACCGACTGGTTCTTGAGACTCCAAACGGCCTCAACGGCTTCGACGATATTGTCTTTAATCCGACTGGAAACGACACGGGCAACTTGGTCATCGACAAGAATGCGAACGGAACCTACGACGCGGCCGGAACCGATTCGTTGATCACCTTTGGTTCGTTTGTGATGGTTTGCCCACCGGCCAACTTTACCTACACCTCGACAGCTGGCGGCGTCGAACTCATTCAAGTCAACGGCGAAGGCGCTCCGGCAATCGACGACAATTTGACTATCAACGGGACCGCCCTCGATGATACGACGGTCATCAATCCAACGGGCATCGGCACAGGTTCGTTTGCTTCGGGTGCAAGTCCACAGTTTATTTTCCAATCGTTCGACAACGTAACTGTCAATCCAGGCACGGGTGGTTTCGATCGTGTTGAGATCAATGGTACCGCAGGACCAGACACGGTCACCTCGAACGCCAATACAGTTACACTCGGCGGTGCTGTAACTCTCGGTGCTGGCATCGATCAAGTCGACATCAACACGTTTGATGGAAACGACAACGTCACCCTAACTCTCGCGGTGAACGGACTCAAGAAGGTCGTCAACCTCGGTGAGGGCAACGACCGCGCAGACTTGTCTGGAGTAGCGGTCGATCCAGCCGATCCCGTTATTTACGGCGGCGACGGCGATGACAATATCATCGGCAGCCCGAACCCGGATGTGATTTTTGGTGGTTCTGGCACCGACGTGATACTTGGTCTAGGCGGGGTAGATTACATCGATGGCGGTGACGGCAATGATACGATCACCGGTGGTACCGGCGATGATACGCTCCACGGCGGAGCTGGTTCCGACGTGATCATTTGGAACAACGGTGATAACACCGACGTCGTCGAAGGCGGGACTGGTGACGACCGAGCTGTCGTGAATGGGGCAGGCGCTGGAGATATCTTCACCGTTTTTGCAAACGCAACGAACCCATCTCGCATCGCTTTCAATCGAACCAACCTCGTTCCGTTCGCCTTGGACATCGCTGAGGTTGAAGAGTTCGATATCAACTCGGGTAACGGTGCCGACAATATAACCGTTGGAGATCTATCGACGACCGCTCTTCGAGAATTGGATCTCGATGTTGGTGTCGAAGCTGGCATCGCAGATACGGTCACGGTCAACGGTCGAAACACAGCGGACCAAGTTCAGATCGTTGGCTCAGGCAATGTGATGACGATCTCAGGACTGCGTTATGATGTTCGTGTTATCAATGCACTGGCTGCTGATGCAGATGACTTTACTTTCAACGCGAATGGAGGCAACGATTCGGTCCTCGCAGCCGATTCCGTCGCGGCGTTCTTCACGAGTGCCAATATCGCCGCAGCCAATCATTTCCGCCTCAACGGTGGTGATGGTCAGGATCGGCTCGAAGGCTACGGATCTTTGGATGGCCAAGCTGGCAATGACACTCTGATCGGATCAGCAACCATCGCTGTCGCGAATGGTAACCAACTCCTTGTTGGCGGCGATGGGGATGACGCGATGGTGGGTGGAGTGGGTGCCGATACCTTCGACGGCGGAACCGGCTTTGATACCATTCTCGTTCGCGGAACCCTCGGTAACGATGTCATCGACATTTCGCAGACCGCGGATGTCACTCTCGTTGAAACAGTCAATGGTGTTGCGGAGACGGATACCCTGGTACTGGTCGCAGGCACTCGCACGGTTGAGCGAGTTTCGGTCGTGGCGGATGCGGGCAACGACACGATTCGGGTTCAATGGGCCGATTCGCTGGGAACGGACGCCAACGTCAATAGCTTGCGAGTCGATGTCGATGGCGGTGCTGGTTCAACCGGCGACCGACTCGGGGTCGTAGATCTTGGTACCGGCGATTTGATTCTTTACGAACGCGGAACCACCAATGATAGCGGTGCGATGGCTATCGGGCCTGGCAACGCGGAACCGTTGATCGTCAACTTCTCCGATATCGAAGTTGCTCAGCCGATCGCAGGAAATGGCGGTGACGTGGTTGTCTTCAAACACGATCCGTTCGAGTTCAACAATTCCAGAACGTTGGCAACCTACCTCGGAGCCAATGAAGCCATCAATGTGGATCCAACGATCAATCCGGGATTGGATGTGGCCTTTGGTTTCCCTGCCGATGAAGATTGGTATCGGGTCGTAGCCGAGAAGACGGGCGTACTCGACTTCCAAGTCTACTTCCGTCAAGTTGCAACGGTACCTAGCGGCCGACCTGGTTTGCCAAACGCTGGCAACCTTGATATCGCCGTCACGGATGCAGTTGGCAATGTAGTTTCCGGCTTCGGTAACAATGACAATTCCAACGACGAACGCATTCGTATTCCAGCGATTGCTGGACAGACTTACTATCTGCGTGTCTTTGCAAATGGTAATGCGCTCAATACGTACAACATCACTGTCGACAACTATGTACCGCCAACCCCTCGCGATTTGGAACTGCTCGACAATCCAGTTGGCGATTCGTCCAATAGCGACACGGGACGCAGCCAGTTCGACAACATCACGCGAGACAACACACCGACATTGGTGTTCCGACTCGACGATGGTATCTTCCTGAATGATCTGCCAGGCAACAGTGGAGCTGGTGCACCGCCCGATGAAGTGATTCCAATTCCGTTTCAAGCGGCAGCAGGCACGGCCGGCTATCGCATTGCGATCTTCGATGAAGGCAACTCGCCACTGCCTGGAAATCAAACAGGAACGGC
>JAYTVM010000145.1:0-6720 GCA_043743995.1 Pirellula sp.
GCTCCAGTTGGACAAGCCAACTGGGGGCAAGGCAATATTTTGGGAACAAAAACGACCTGTCAAAAACCCGTGTCAATACCGAATTTTTAACAGCCCAGGACAAGCCCCCGACCAACCTGAACGTCCAGATCGCCGAACGGAACAGAACTCGCATTTACGCATTTTTTCCGAAACTGCTATTTGTCCTACGGCCCAGGCGAAGCCTAGTCGGGCAAACTCACACACCGAGAATGGTTTTTGCTGAGCGAGCTTTAGAACGACTGCTTAAAAAACCCCGTCAAACACCAGCCATTTTAGGAGTTTACCCAAGTTTGGAGTCAAACCCGCTGTTTTTGCCTTGTGGGGCATGCTCACCCTCGCTAAAATCTCGCACCTTCCCCAAAAATCACAATGGTTGTCCTTAGGAGTATACGTTTTTATGACTCTCGATAAGAGCTTGAAAGTCCGCGCTGGGGCGATCAAGAGCCGGAACGTAATGACCCGTGCTGAACGGATTAAACGCTTGCAAGATCTGGACAAATGGTCAGACAGCAGCGTCGTTCTCGGTATGGCCAAAGTTCGCGTCCCCAAGATCTCTTTGAAGAAAAAGAAGAAGGTCAAAAAAGAGGACGAAGCCGACGACAAGAAAAAGAAGAAGAAGTAGCCGTTTCGACGGAATCTACCTTCGATATCATCGATGGAAATTCAAAAGCGGACCGCAAGGCCCGCTTTTTTTATGGGATGGAGTCATCCTCTGGTTGGATGTTCGCCATGGCAATCTACGCTCAATTGGTACAACCGCTTCGATCCTTGCCACCGCCCAGCCACGACTCAAACTTTTACGCAAAGTCTTTCGACTGGGTTGGCATTTCCGATTTCAGAGTGAAGGCTGATGGTAACTGATTTCGCGTCAACTGCCATCAAGGAATGGTGGCACTGGATCATGTCTCGTATAGGCATGACAGCCAAGAAGTTCACGGCGCGGTTTATTAAAACTTTTTGTTTTGGAGAGAGTACCATGCGTCGATTGATCGTTACCTTGACTGTTGTTGTTTGTGCTGCCATCTCGTCCTCGAGCGCTTCGGCTGGCCTTTTCTGTAAGAAGAACGACTGCTGTAGTCCAGCTCCAGTTTGCTGCGAAGCACCAGCTCCAGTTTGCTGTGATTCAGCTCCAGCATGCCGACCGAAGTTAAACCTCGGATGCAAAATCAAAGGCATCATGGGCAAGTTGCACAGCAAAAAGAGCTGCTGCGACGCTGCACCAAGCTGCGGTTGCGAAGCTCCAGCTCCAAGCTGCTGTGCTGCTCCAGCTCCATGTGCCGCTCCTGCTCCATGTGCCGCTCCTGCTCCAAGCTGTGGTTGCGAATCCGCTCCAAGCTGTGGTTGCGAAGCTCCAACATGCTGCAAACCAGCTCGCAAGCACTGCATGAAAGACATGTTCGCTCACATCAAAGGCAAGTTCGCCCGCAAGAGCTGCTGCGAAGCTGCTCCAAGCTGCGGTTGCGAAGCTCCAGCTCCAAGCTGCGGATGCAACTAAGCTTCCACATGGAAGCTTTATTAGAAAACATTATTGATTCGACGCTTGGTGCGGGAATCGTTTGACGGCTGCGACTAACCTCGCAGCCGTTTTTTGTTGTGAACAAGTAGGTCCGTATCTCCGAGGAGGACACGCCAGCGTCTGGGAAACACGTACAAATAATTGAACGGTGTGTAGCGTGACGCCAACAGTCCAACGACAATGGCTTTGGATTGCCGATGAATTATCTAGGTTCCAATTGAAGCAAAAGGGTCCAATTGAGCTCCAACAAATCTTCTACAAGGCAGCGGATAACGGCGTGGACCGCCGCGCTATACAGGGGGACCCATTGAGTTCCCGAAAATTCTCGAAATGGCCTTTGTTTTTGCTTCCGTGTTTTTGCGTGGTCGGTATCGTGCTAGGGCTTCGCAATAGCCAAAGCATGCGGACTTGGCTCTTGGCTGAAGTCGGCACGCAATCGCAATCGAACTTGCCAAGTTCTGAACCATCGAACTTGAAGGATCCTCAACAAAGCAACGCTCCTTTATCCCTCCATGTTTCCATTGGAATGCAGCGAGCTTCGGGTGTTCGTTTTGGGACCGTCCAACTGTCCCAATGGAACGACGACCGGCTCATTCCAGCCAAATTGGAACTGGATCCAGCCCGGCACTATGCCGTTACCGCCCCCGCCGATGTCATTGTGGAAGAATTATCCTGCCCGCTTGGACAGACCATTTGCCGTGGCGAGCCTCTCCTCGAAATGTCCTCATCGCAATTGACAACCTTGCGAGGTGGACTTGCTCGACAACAACTCCTGACTACCAAGGCAAAGCGTTCCGTCGAGTGGCATCGCGAAATCGAAAAACGCGTCAATGAGATCATTGAAAAGATTGAAGTTACCTCGGACAAACCCAGCCGCGATTGGCTCCCTCCCCCAAGTGTTCAAACAGCCGAATACGGTGCCAAGATTCTGTCGGCATACGCTAAGTACTGGTCAGCGACACAGCTCTCGCAAATCTCGGAACGGGCCATCAACTCCGGTGTCATGGCTGAAAAAGCCATTATCGAACGAACAACCGACCGCGAAGGGTCTCGCGCCGTCTTGCGGGGCGCTATTGAACAATCACGCTTCGATATTCAACAAGCAATTCTCGCTGCAGAGTCCGATTTGGCAGCGGCAGAAGGTGCGCTGCAGAGCATTCAGTCCGATATGCGTCGCTACTTGGGTATGAAGACGTGGGATGAAGAGTTAGCCTCGAAACCCATGAATGCACAACTACCCGATAGATTTATTCACCACTCTCCAGGCGATGGCATCGTTTTGGAACGCTACTTTGCCAATGGCGAACGGGCTTCCATGGGGGAATTGGTAGTCCTGGTTGCGGATATCCGTTCGCTCTGGTGCGTCGGAGATTTAAGGCAACGCGATTGGGATCTGTTGCAGCTAAACGCCGGCGACGCTATCGAAGCCGAAATCGTGGGGCTTGAATCTTTCGGTCCTATCTCTGCCAAGATTGAAATGGTGGGTGGAACAGTGCTGCCCACGACGGGCAGCATTCGATTAACGGCATCCATTGCCAACCGAGAGTTGCGATTTCGTCCAGGCATGATAGCCCGACTCATTTTGTCCCGTCCCAAGGAAGGGATCGTCGTCCCCACCGGTGCGGTCTTTGCAAACGACGGCAAGGACTATTTGGTTCGCAAGGAATCCGAGGAGGAGTTTCGCTTAGTTCCAATCAAGGTTGGACGACGCCAACAGGCCACCGTCGAAATTACCGAAGGGGCGGAAACGGGTTGGACTGTTCTTGTTGACGGCGTATTCCAGATCGCAAGCCAAGCGTTTCTCGAAAAGGAATAGTCGAATGCTCCAAAAACTCATCGAAGCTTCGATCCGTTTTCGATGGCTCGTGTTTTTTGCGGCCATGGGCGTAGCAATGGCAGGGGTCTATTCGAGCTTTCAACTGCCGCTCGATGCGATTCCTGACTTGACCAATGTCCAAGTGCAAGTCGCTACATCGGCGGGTTCGCTTTCGCCGATCGAAGTAGAGCGATACGTCACCCAGCCGCTCGAAAAGCAACTCAACGGGTTGCCACGCATGGCGGAGTTGCGGAGTATTTCTCGATTGGGCATATCGTTGATAACGGTCGTTTTTGACGAAGGGACGAATCTTTATTGGGCTCGCGAGTTGATCAACCAACGGTTGTCGGCCATAGATACGATGCCCAGCGGAGTGGGTCGGCCTCAGTTGGGACCTTTATCGACCGCGCTTGGCGAAGTGTTGCAGTTTGAAGTTAGAGGGGAAGCAAGCCGCTATTCGGCAACAGAACTGCGATCGATTCTAGAGTGGGAAATCTCGCCAGCGCTACGTGCGGTGAAGGGTGTGACTGACGTAAACGCGCATGGTGGTTACTACAAATCGTTCGAAATTCGGCCCGATCCTGAGCGATTGCGGGCCATGAATTTGACGCTCGACGACATCGCAAAAAGCGTTGCTCGAAACAATATGGCGACAGGGGGCGGTTACATGATCTCAGGCAGCCAGCAACGGTTTATCCAAGGTGACGCATTGCTGCAGTCGCTCGAGGACATTCGCCAAATTGTATTGCGATCCGCCGATGAAGGATCTCCTGTTTTGATCAAGGATGTTGCCGAAGTTGCCGAGGGTGCATTGCTGAGGCAAGGGGCCGCAACTCGCGACGCGCGGGGCGAAATTGTCGTTGGTATGGCCATGATGCTGGTTGGTGAGAACCCCCGCATCGTTGTGAAGCGAGTCAAAGATCGCCTTGAGGAACTTAAGACGACTCTGCCTGAGGGAATTGAGATCGAAGTTATCTACGATCGCGAGGGGTTGATCAATCGAGCGCTGACAACCGTGGGTCGCAATCTCCTCGAAGGTGGAGGACTGGTGATCGTGATTCTGTTTCTTTTCCTCGGCTCTGCCCGGGCTGGACTGATTACCGCAATCGCGATTCCGCTGTCGATGTTGTTCGCCATCAATTCCATGTTTGCGTTAGGCATATCCGCTTCTTTAATGAGCCTAGGGGCCATCGACTTTGGCCTCATCGTGGATTCCTCGGTAATCATGATTGAGAATTGCACGCACCGACTCGCAACTGCTTCAGATACCGAAACTCGCGAGTCTATTGTGCGCGACGCTTCTCTCGAAGTCCGCAAGCCAACTCTCTTTGGCGAATTGATCATCGCGGTGGTCTATCTGCCGATCCTCATGCTGGATGGCAGTGCAGGTAAACTGTTTTTCCCAATGGCGGTAACCGTGTTGCTGTGCTTATTTGGGTCTTTGATCGTATCGATGACAGTGATGCCTGCACTGGCTTCACTCTTTCTACCCTTTCGAAACAAAAATGCAGACCGCGAGAGTTGGGTCATGCGGATCGCGTTGGCCATGTATCGACCCATTCTCAGGTTTGTCTTGGAGCAATCCATGCTCACTCGAATCGCTGCGGTTTGCCTCACGCTGATTGCTATCCCCACTGCGTATATGCTGGGTCGTGAGTTCATGCCGCGACTGGAGGAGGGAGACATGCTCATCGAAGCGGTCCGGCTACCCAGCGCGACATTGGAAGATTCGGTTAACATGACAACTCGCATCGAAGCGATCCTCAAGCGGCATCCGGAGGTCAAGACTGTGTTCTGCAAGACAGGCAGGCCGGAAATTGCGAACGATATCATGGGGGTCCATCAAACGGACGTTTGGGTTATGCTGCATCCGAAAGCAGAGTGGGCCGCGGGTGTAACCCGCGACACGCTCATCAAGTCCTTTTCGAAGGAACTCGAGAGCTCGATTTCGGGCGCCGTTTTTGGGTTTACACAACCCATTGAAATGCGAGTGGATGAGCTCGTGGCTGGGGTCAAAGCGGACGTGGCCGTTCTTATTTACGGCGACGATTTGCAAGAGCTATCCCGACTTTCCAGGAAAGTAGTCGAAGTTCTGCAAAAGATTCCGGGACATGCGGATGTGAAAGCCGACTACCAATCGAATCTTTCGACGTTGAGAATCGAAGTGGATCGTGTTGCGCTGGCTCGATACGGTGTGGACGCATCGGTCATTATGCAAACGGTTGAAGCGTTGGGGCAGCTTGAGTGTGGGACTGCGTATATCGGTCGTGCTCGTTTTCCGGTGGTCATTCGATTGCCAGAGGTGTACCGCGGGGATTTGGAACGCATTCGCATGATGCCTTTGACGACTAGGCAAGGACAAACGATTCCGTTCAAGGATGTAGCGACGATCGAGCCAAGGGAAACACCTCCAGCTATCGAGCATGAATGGAATAGACGTCGAACCTTTGTCTCCGCCAACGTTCGCGGTCGAGATGGTTCCGGCTTTGTCGCGGAAGCCCAAGCGCGAGTCCTCAAGGAAGTTGAGTTGCCCGAAGGGTATGAGATACGGTGGGGAGGTGACTTCGAGAGTTTTCAAAAGGCGTCGTTGAAGTTGTGCATAATTACGCCTATTGTCTTGTTGATGATTGGCGTTTTGTTGTATCTAACTTTCAATTCCTTTTCGTTGACGATTCTGGTTTTTGCTGCGATCCCGGTAGCTGCTTCGGGCGGGGTTTATGCTCTTTGGTTTCGTGGTTTGCCATTCAGTATTTCGGCCGGGGTGGGTTTTATCGCCTTGTTTGGTGTGGCGGTGCTCAATAGTTTGGTTTGGGTCAGTGCCGCGGAACAGCGAAGGCAGCAGGGGCTGCCGATGGCGGACGTGGTGCGAGGAACTGCGCTATCACGCTTGCGAGCGATTCTGATGACGGCTTTTGTTGCCGCCTTCGGCTTCATTCCGATGGCCTTTTCGCATGGGGACGGCGCCGAAATACAGCGACCACTGGCTAGCGTTGTGATCGGAGGAGTAATTACCTCGACAATGTTGTCGACGATCTTGCTTCCGGTTTTGTACCCATGGTTCGCTGAGAGTGAGAATAATGATGAATAACAACGAAGTTGAGTTAAGTTCTTGATCGGAAGTCGTCGTCGAATTCGTCAAATCCACACGGCGTCCGCTACACGGGTGCAGGGGCAACGCCGTAAAGGACTTTTTCGAGTCTGATTGTCCGGCTCGGGCATGCCCCGACCGGACACCGTTTTGGTGTCCTACATACGCGGATCGAAACGAAAACACGTCCGCTCCCTATAGCTTAGTCCGCCTTTGGCGGACTAAGCTATAGGGAGCGGGAGCTACGGAACTTGCTCACTATTAGTACACCAAAACAGG